>NZ_JBIMEX010000007.1:0-203609 GCF_051262635.1 Oceanobacillus sp. CF4.6
TGGTTACAAGGTTGCTGACAAATTAACTACACTTGCTAATAGCTAAAATAACATTATACTACTTCATCAGTCCGGGTGAGCGGCGGGCGGTGACTCCTGCGGGAACAGCACGTGTCCGAAGACCCCGCAGAGTGGTTTTCTCGAGGAGGCTGAGGCCGTGCCCGCGGAAAGCATCCGCCCAGAGCGATCCCGGACGGTAGCACGAGCACATGTCTTTCGATATCAGCCAGCAGTTACGTCGTAGTTTATCTCAACTCTGCGTTAATTAAGAAGCAACGAACATAACGAAAATGGCCTGTACAACAAAAAAAATACCGGGTAAGATTTTCATCTTATCCGGTATTTACTATGTTATTTATTCATACTGGAGAAAAAGTCGCCTAAAGGATCTTCATCCTCTTCCTCTTCCACGATTTCATCTTCATTTAGATCCAGGCCATCAAGACTGAAATCATCCAGATCCATTTCCTGTGTCGGTTGTTTTTCCAATTTTTCCTCAGGTTCTTCTTGAAGATATAATGCTTCATCAATATTACTGGAGTTACTGTTCATTGCTGCCAGCAGGGTGGTTGCCCGCATTGGATCACTTAATAAATGATAAAGGATACTGCCGATAAGCGCTTCTGAATGCTCATGCTTTAGCCAGCTCCTTTGTTCCTTTGTAAGCTGCTTTGGTAACGGGATAGTCACCGTTTCCTTTTCTTTTACAAAGGTTTCATTGACCCCCTTAAGTACAAATCCGGCAACTTTACTGGAAAAATTCCTGCGTTCGGTTTCCTTCATATTCTGCAATTGTTTTAATAGATAATCAGGTGTATCAGAGGGAACACGAAAGGTAATCGATTGTCCACGCTCTATACTATTTTTCGTCATGATCTCACCCTATTTATTTTGCCTTAGAAGTAACTTTTTCTTCTTCTTTCTTACCTTTATCAGCTTTTTGAATAAAATCACTAATCAATTTATAATAGGCATTTGCCATCATCCAAATGCTTTCATTTTCATCCTCAAAGAATTCAATATTATAACCATCCAATTTATTATTTAACGCTTTAATATAGTCTTTAAGTACTGCAGATCCACCACCGACAAAATAGCAAATTTCTGATTGGGAGTTCTTCGCCCATACATTCCTTAGGAAGCGGTATTCTTTCTTCGCCAGTTCCAATAGAATATGGTCGGTAATATCGTGTACGTTCGTTCTGCTACCTTTTACCATTATATGGTTACGATCCTTTTTCCTTGTGATGATGTCCACGACATCGCTGCGGCTATCCAGTTCAACACCGTGCTTGGACCGAATTTCTTCCCGTATAGCTTCTAATGATTCAGAAACTCCCAAGTTAAATCCTTGCGCTTTATCATCATCCACATTGCGATTTCTGATTACCGCGATATCTGTTGATAATCCACCAATATCTTGGATTAAGATCTGTTTATCAATTAGTTCCTTATTCGTTACTTTCAAATCATTATCCATTATCAGGTTCACATACGCTGCAAAACCTTCTGGATATACTTTTACTTCTTCAAATTTAATATTTACTTTTTTACCTTGGTGTTTTGGTGTCACAAGAAATTCGACTTGATGCACTGAACCAAGAAGTTGAGAACGATACCCAACATCTTTACCTTCTTTTACTTCTCTTAATGGAAGTCCAGTACCCAATGTATAGGTTGCATCGGTAATACCATTTTTTTCATTAAAATTATCCGTGTCCACTGCATCCAATGCCAGTGCAGTGAATAGCATAATTAGGGTTTGATCTTCTTCTGATTTACTGCTGCCAGGATCAAGTTCCTGTGCATTACCAGTTTTGGTTGCTAGATTACCAACACGATAAATAATATTGTTTTCATTTAAGGCAGGGGAGTGTACTCTAATATGAATATTATCCAATACGTCTTTTTGATCCAATTCCTCAATCCCGATTACAGGGCGATCCTCTAAATCAGGTGCAATCACGTTAGGGATATACAATTCATTTTCAAGCTTTCCAAAGTTTCCTTTTAAAGCATCATTTCCGACATCTACTGCCGCGATTCTCGATTTTATCATTTAGTGATACTCCTCTCATATTTTCCATATACTACTAGAATAATTGTTTTTCATAAAATATACAACAGGACTTTGTATGTATTCTTTTCCGTGTACATGTATACATTTTGTATTCGTTGTTATACCAACATGTACACTATTTTGTGTACATGTTTACATTATTGAAAATAACTTTACTTTTAAAGTATACATGTATACTTTTTTGTAATCAACTAATATCTTCCTTTTAAATTGGATTTATATTCCTTCCCTATTTGTAAGAGCAGAAAAAAAGGATGATGTACAATCACCCTTTACATCCCATTTCTATGAATTTATATTTCTGTCCCAATGTCTGTGGCCGGAAAAAGCTTCTAAAATTCATTTAAGAAGGTGTCTGGTGTATCTCCGTGACACGTCCCCTAAACGATTCAACAACTTGTTTTCCTGAAGTATTCTGACACCGTCATGTGTCGCACATATCGGTTTAAAGTTAGCAAACGCTTGTACAAAGTAGGAACTTTCTCGAAGAACTTCTGAATATATTCCTCACCTAATAACACTGCTACCTTCCTTGTATCCGTTTTTTCCTCGTGTTTCCTCTTAACTTAGAGCCGTAGAAGCCTTTGTAACGGACGAGCCGCCATGTTCATGAGGGTTTATACCTAAATTAACCGCAACTTGCTGAGACATCTCTAAATTAACATTTACAAACATGTCAACTCTACTTGTTATTGAATACCCTTTTCTTTACACTTACCAAGACTTATTATAAAGAAGCCTTTTCCTAAGGTGTCAACTGTCCGAAGCGCTAATCAAACAACAATTATGTCGTAGTTTATCTCAACTGCAAGAGTTAAAAAGCAATAGACATTACGAAAATAGCTTAATTAAACAACATATAATGAAAGATTCAGAAATAATCATAAAATAAATTTATTTTCTAACTATTAATCTAAAAATTGTGCTACTATTGAATAAATAATAGGAAATTATACCCATTAGTAATAAATACTTTTTAATTATCTATGAAAGGACAACCTTATCATGTACAAATTAAAGTTATTTATAATAGGTATTTTCATAACTGGATTAATTGTTGCCATTGCATCTGGGCCGATAGAAATAGACATAGCCCTTTATTTTAAGGTCTTCTTTGTGTATCTCTTTTTTACTACACTTTATTCGCATTTAAAAACAGTTGTAAAAACAGGAAACGTAAATATTGATTACAGCATTTCTTATGGACTATCTTTTGTATTGTTCACTGGTCCATTAGGGTTGTTTTTATTCGAGATTGTTAATCGTTTTTATGTATATTTTTATCGCAAAAAAACAGGAACAGCTGATGAAGATGAATTTATACATACATTTTATAATATTGGTGGGCCTGGATTACTCCATTCATTAGGATATTTTATTTTCTATGGGCTATATCCTTATATTGAAGAAATACCTTTTGGCTATTGGGGCCTGCTAATTGCAATCGTTGCCCTTACAGACTTCTTGTCATCCATACTGCTTCTGGCGATATTCCATATTTCCGGTAGTATTCATACTGGACAGGATGCGTGGGATTTTATTAAAGGTAGGAGCATTTTCGATACGATCAAAAAAGCAGTCTCCAATGGCTTGTTATTCATTTTTATTTTGGAGCAGCAATGGGAAATCCTTATTGCTTTATTTATATTGAATTACCTTGTCAGTCGATCTGCTGTACTTCAATCCAGAAGCATCCAGCATAAAATAGAGCGTGATCGTTTTGAACAGATGGCTTATACCGATTTCCTGACAAAGGTTCATAACCGGACGTACATGAATAAAATTATGAATGAATTAAACGATACCGAAGAACACATTGGGATCATTGTAGCAGATATAGACACGTTTAAACGGATTAATGATACTTATAATCATACGGTTGGGGATAGTGTCATCCAACACTTTGCAACAACATTAAAGAGTTTTCTAAAAGATGAAGACTATCTTTTTCGAAGTGGTGGAGAGGAATTCACCATAATCTTAAGGAATAGAGGCTATCAGGAATGCAGACAATTGGTCGAGCAACTGCAGAAAAGCATTCAAGATACGCCTGCAGTTTCAGAATTTAAAACAAGACAGATAACCATTTCCTACACTGCTTCATTTGGTCTGTATTTTTACCAATCCAATTTAGAAACAACTATTAAACATGCATATATCCATGCAGACGACCTTCTTTATCGAGCGAAGAATCAAGGGAAGAACCAAGTTTCGTCTAAAAATGGCATCATCGATCTACCCTTGTCCGCCAGATATGCTGCTACATCTATAGAAAAAATGGAAATATAAAGCTAAAAATCCCCTCCTGACATTCAGAAGGGGATTTTAGTGCATCTATACAGCTTTTGATTTCTTGATTTGCTTGCTTCTTAACTGACCGCAGGCAGCATCGATATCTGCTCCATTTTCCCAACGGACACCACAGTTAATACCTCTTTCTTTAAGCGTTTCATAGAAAGTCTGGATGGACTCCGATTGACTTCGTTGATAATCAATATGCTCATCAACCGTATTATAAGGAATCAAATTCACATACGCTAAATGACGATGATCTTTAATTAAACTTGCCAATTGAATTGCTTCTTCTCTATGATCGTTAACATCTCTCAGCATAATATACTCATAGGTAATACGCCTGTTTTTCTTCTCCAGATAGTATTCCACAGATTTCATAAGCTTTTCAATCGGGAATGCTTTGTTTATCTTCATAATCTTCGTGCGAAGTTCATTATTCGGTGCATGAAGGGAAATGGCCAAGTTTACTTGGATATCCTTGTCTGCAAATTCATAAATTTTATGGGCGAGTCCACTAGTTGAAACAGTAATATGTCTTGCACCAATATTAAGACCACGATCGTCATTTACTACATACAGGAAGTCCATCAGGTTAGTGAAATTATCAAATGGTTCGCCTATTCCCATAACAACGATATGGCTGACACGTTCGTCATCGCCTCTTGTATCAAGGTGTTTTTGTACATTCATAATCTGCTCCACAATTTCACCACTGGATAAGTCACGACTTTTTCTTAATAGACCACTGGCACAGAACGTACAACCGATATTACAGCCTACCTGTGTTGTTACACAAACGGATAACCCGTATGAAAAACGCATAAGAACCGTTTCAATTAAATTTCCGTCCTCTAATTTGAAAAGGAACTTAATGGTACCATCTTTCGATTCCTGTCTGATTTCTTCCCCCAACGTATGCAGGACAAAATTTTCCTCTAGAAGTTCGATTGTTTCTGTATTCACATTTCTCATCTCGGTAAAATTGGAAACACGCTTTTTATATAACCAGTTCCATACTTGATCGGCACGAAAACGCATTTCACCATGCTCGATAAGCCATTCAGTAAGTTGTTCATATGTTAGTCCATAAATGGATGTTTTACTCATTGTATACCCTCATTTCGATTCATTGCTATTTCTATACTTCATATTACTCCATCTTACACACAGTAGCAAATGGTTTTTGCTGGGGATACTCGCTAACTGCACACCTTTAAATCAAAAAAATATGCTGTGGAAAATGATCCACAGCACATTTATAACGCATATTAAGGAAGCATTGTTTCACCCATTAAGTATAGGTCACATTCTCTCGCTGCTGCTCTTCCTTCATTAATAGCCCAGACAATCAGACTTTGACCACGGCGCATGTCTCCAGCGGCAAATACCCCTTCAACATTCGTATTGAATTTACCGTATGTTGCTTTAACAGTCGAACTTCTAGTCGTTTCAACACTCAGCTCATTTATTAGTTCTTGGTCTGGTCCCTTAAAACCAATCGCTATCAAAACAAGATCAGCAGGCCATATTTCTTCAGAACCCGGGATCTCTTCACGAATTTTTTTACCATGCTCATAGCGTGTTTTAACTTTAATGGTATGCACTTCTTTAACATGTCCATTTTCATCGCCTACAAATTTAGTTGTTTGAACGGCATATGCACGCGGGTCTTCTCCCTGATGAGCCTCCGCTTCAGCATGACCATATTCCACACGGTGAATCTTCGGATATTGTGGCCAAGGATTGCTTTCCTCATCACGAAGCAGATTCTTTTTCTCATAAATATCAAATTGTGTTAAACTCTTGCAATTGTGTCTAACAGAAGTAGCAAGGCAATCTGTCCCCGTATCTCCACCACCTATGACAATCACGTCTTTATCTGCTGCAGAAATATAGTTACCATCTTCTAAATTGGAATCAAGTAGGCTTTCCACATTTGCATGAAGGAAATCCATTGCAGGGTGTATGCCTTTCAGATCACTACCCTCTACTTCCATTTCACGATGAAGTGTTGCTCCACCACAAAGGATTGTTGCATCAAACTCCAGTTTAAGTTCTTCAATTGTAATATCTTTTCCAACTTCGGTATTCGTAACAAATCCAATGCCTTCCTGCTCCAATATAGATACCCGTCTCATAACGATGTCATAAGAAAGCTTCATCTCCGGTATACCATATGTTAAAAGTCCGCCAACACGCTTATCACGTTCAAATACAGTAACAGAGTGACCGGCTTTATTCAGCTGGTCTGCTGTCGCTAGTCCGGCGGGCCCAGAACCCACAACTGCAACGCTTTTACCTGTACGCATTTTGGGAGGATTCGGTACTACCCAACCTTCCTCAAAACCTCTTTCGATAATAGAACGTTCTACTGTTCTAATCGCAACAGCCGGTTCATTTATTCCTAGCACACATGCACTTTCACATGGTGCAGGACACGCGATTCCGGTAAATTCCGGGAAATTATTCATTAGATGTTCACGAGCTAATGCTTCTTTCCACTTGCCCTCATATACAAGATCATTCCATTCGGGTATTAGGTGATTAACCGGGCACCCTGATGTGACACCCTCTATTTCGATGCCGGTATGACATGTAGGTACGCCACAATCCATACAACGCGCGCCCTGCTCTTTAACATCTTCCTCTGCTAAAGGAGCCGTGTAATCGTTCCAGTCTTGTATTCGCTCTTGCGGAATTCTTCCCGGACGGGTTTGTCGATTATATTCCATAAATCCAGTTTCTTTACCCATCAAAAGCCCCCACTTCTGTAAAAGTACCTTCTTATTATTTTTCCAAGGAGGAAACCATATCTGTACCGTGTCCCCTTTTTTAATGTTAAATTAATTCAACTTTGCTTTTTCCCTCTGTAAAGCCATTGTTGCTTTCATCAAAAGCTTGCATTTCTGCATCAAATTTATTTCGTCCACTATCCCGAAGGAAATTAATCCGGTCCCTCATTTTCACATATGCTTTCGGTATTACCCGTATAAATTGTTTCGAGTATTTTCCCCAATAAGAAAGGATTCGTTCTGCGTGTCCGCTGTCTGTATATTTAATATGGTCTTGAATTAAGTTATAAACGGTTTCTAATTCTAATGGATCCTCAACCGGTCCAACATGTACCATTGCAGGATTTACCATTCCAGAGAAGCTATTGTCCTCATCAAATACATACGCCACACCGCCGGACATACCCGCAGCAAAGTTTCTGCCCGTAGATCCGAGGACAACAACGGTTCCGCCTGTCATATATTCACAACCATGGTCACCAATACCTTCTGTAACGATTGTTGCACCACTGTTTCTAACAGCAAAACGTTCTCCAGCAATGCCACGAATATATGCT
Organism: Oceanobacillus sp. CF4.6; assembly: GCF_051262635.1. Taxonomy (NCBI): domain Bacteria; kingdom Bacillati; phylum Bacillota; class Bacilli; order Caryophanales; family Bacillaceae; genus Oceanobacillus; species Oceanobacillus sp. CF4.6. The sequence continues at coordinate 7,725 of NZ_JBIMEX010000007.1, forward strand.
TCCCCACCGGACGCACCATAAAAGGCGACATTTCCGATAATCGTATTTTTCTCAGGCAGGAAAGTAACTGCTGTTGCTGTTTTAACTATAATCTTCCCACCGGATAATCCTTTTCCAACAAAATCATTGGCATCACCAGTAAGTTTCAATGTCATCCCCTTAGGAATAAATGCACCAAAGCTTTGACCTGCAGACCCATTAAAATTCAATTTAATTGTATCTTCCGGTAAACCTTCTTCCCCATATTTTTTAGTGATTTCGCTACCGAGAAGTGTTCCAGTCACACGATTTATATTACGGATTGCTACCGTAAATTCAACCGGTGTTCCATCCTCAATTGCACTTTCACAAATTGGAATAAGCTCTTGGTAATCCAATGTTTTTTCAATCTCATGATCTTGTTTTTTCGTAGCATATTGATCGATTTTGAAGTCCAATTCAGGACGATATAACAATGCTGATAAATCAAGACCGTTAGCCTTCCAGTGATTGATTTTCTTTGATTCCAATACATCTGAGCGTCCAATCATTTCATTAATCGTTCTGAATCCAAGTTCAGCCATAAGCTCTCTTGTTTCCTCAGCGATAAAACGCATAAAATTAACAACATGCTCAGGGTCACCTGTGAATTTCTTTCTTAATTCCGGATTTTGTGTAGCTATACCAACTGGACATGTGTCCAAATGGCAGACACGCATCATCACACAGCCTAAGGCCACAAGTGGTGCAGTCGAAAAGCCATATTCTTCTGCTCCAAGCAATGCAGATACGACTACATCTCTACCAGTCATCATTTTCCCATCTGTTTCAACCGTAATACGATCACGTAACCCATTTAATAGAAGGGTTTGATGTGTCTCAGCAAGACCGATTTCCCATGGAAGACCGGTATGCTTCAAGCTTGTTCTCGGAGCTGCACCTGTACCGCCATCATAACCACTGATAACGACATGATCGGCTCGACCTTTTGCAACACCTGCTGCGATGGTTCCAACCCCAACTGCGGACACCAATTTCACACTAATACGAGCATTTGGATTTGCATTTTTTAAGTTATAAATAAGTTCTGCCAAATCCTCAATTGAATAAATATCATGATGAGGAGGTGGGGAAATTAATTCTACACCTGGAGTTGAGCCGCGAACATCCGCAATCCATGGGTAAACTTTCTTACCAGGAAGCTGTCCACCCTCACCCGGTTTTGCCCCTTGAGCAACTTTGATTTGAATTTCATCTGCGTTCACGAGGTAATTACTCGTAACACCAAAACGCCCGGAAGCAACCTGTTTTACAGCACTTCTTCTTAAATCGCCATTTTCATCACGTGTAAACCGGTCTGAAGACTCTCCACCTTCTCCGGTATTGCTGCGACCGCCAAGACGGTTCATTGCAATTGCCAAAGCTTCGTGTGCCTCTTTACTGATCGATCCAAAGGACATGGCACCTGTTTTAAACCTGCTTACAATCGCCTCAACAGATTCAACTTCTTCCATTGGCACCGCATGGCGTTTCTTAAATTGAATCAATCCACGGAGTGACTGCAGGTTATCTGTATCATCCGTCAGCATTTTCGAATACTTTTTGAAAAGATCATAATTATTTGTACGCACGGAATGCTGCAATGTTTGAATGGTTCTTGGATTATACTGATGATCTTCTCCATCTTCACGGTACTGGAATTCATCCCCTGGAGAAAGATCGTAATTGCCACCACGATTTTCGACAAAGGCATTTTCATGACGCATTAATGTTTCTTTTTCTATCATATCAAGTCCAATTCCACCGATCCGTGAAGCAGTTCCAGTGAAGTATTTTTCGATGACTTTATCATTAATTCCCAGTGCTTCAAAAATTTGTGCACCACGGTAACTTTGGATTGTGGATATTCCCATTTTCGAGAGTATTTTAATGATGCCTTCTGTAACCGCGTTTACGTATCTTTCCTGTGCATGGCTATTGGTAACGACATTCAACTCACCTTTTTCCAATAAATCAGTAAATGTATCAAAGGCCAAGTATGGATTTATCCCTTCAGCACCATAACCAATCAATGCAGCAAAATGGTGTACTTCTCTTGGTTCCCCCGACTCTAGTAAGATGCTGACCTTTGTACGGATACCTTTACGTATTAAATGATGATGCAAACCGGATACGGCCAATAGCGCTGGAATAGCAGCCTTATCTTTGGATACACCTCGATCGGAAAGAATCAATAATGTAACGCCTGCATCAATGGCGGCATCTGCTTTTTCAAACAATGCTTCCAGTGCGGCTTCCATTTTTCCTGTGCCTTCTTCAGCATTGAATAAAGTCGACAAAGTTGTTGCGCGAAAATCATCCAATTGCTGCGCACGAATTTTCTCCAGTTGATCGTTTAATAGAATTGGTGTTTCCAAACGTATATGTCTACAGTTTTCTGCATTAGGCTGGACAAGGTTTCCCTCTGCACCAATCGTTGTTTCCACCATCGTAATAATTTTTTCCCGAATGGCATCGAGTGGTGGATTTGTTACCTGAGCAAATAGCTGCTTAAAGTAGTTATACAAGAGCTGTGGCTGTTTTGACAGCACCGCAATCGGTGAATCATAACCCATGGAACCAATTGGATCTTTCCCATCTGATACGAGTGGTTTCATAATTTTATTAAGTTCTTCCCGCGTATAACCGAACGCTAGTTGTTGCTGTAGGAGGGACTCTTCACGATAAACAGGCTGGCTGCTAGTAGCCTCTGGAAGATCTTCCAATTCAATTTTGTTTTCAAGCCACTGTTTGTATGGTTTTTGAGAGGCAATCTGCATTTTGATGGTTTCATCGGGAATGATAACTCCCTTTTCCAAATCAATAAGCAGCATTTTACCAGGAGTCAATCGGTCTTTATACAGAATGTCATCCGCAAAAATATCTAATGCTCCTACTTCCGAACCCATCACTACCATGCCGTCTTTTGTAACATAATATCTGGCTGGACGGAGACCATTTCTGTCGAGGGTTGCTCCAATCTGTTTCCCATCTGTGAAAACAAGTGCAGCAGGACCGTCCCAAGGTTCCATCAATGTACTATGATATTCATAAAAATCACGTTTTTCATCTTTGATCTTATCATCATTTGACCACGGCTCAGGTACCATCATCATTGCTGTATGTGCCAGTGATCTCCCTGAAAGATGCAAGAATTCAAATGTATTATCGAATATAGATGAATCACTACCATCTGTATCCATTACGGGGAGAATTTTGTTCAATTCACTATCATTGAAATTTTCAGAAACACAAAGGTTTTCACGAGCTTGCATCCAATTGACATTTCCTCGTAATGTATTAAATTCACCATTGTGTATGGTATACCGATTCGGGTGAGATCTTTTCCAGCTTGGGAATGTATTTGTAGAGAAACGTGAATGCACAAGTGCCAGTGCAGATTTAAAATCCGGGTGGTTTAAATCAATATAAAACGCATCCAATTGTTCAGGAACTAACATCCCTTTATAAACAATCGTACGAGTGGACAAACTGCAAATATAGACATCTTCGTATTCGGCATGTTCAGCTACCACTTTTTCAATGCATTTACGAATCACAAATAGTTTTCTTTCGAAGGCATCTTGGTCTTTTATTTCATCCGATTTTTGGATGAAAAATTGGCGGATTGCAGGTGCACTCTTAGCGGCAACCTTACCAATGAAGGATTCATTTGTAGGAACAGGACGCCAACCGAGGAAGGTTTGTCCTTCTTGTTCAATTAATGTTTCAATAATTTTTCTGCAAGTCATACGAAGCTGTCTATCACGGGGTAAAAATATCATGCCAACCCCATAGTCACCTTCACGTGGAAGAGAAATATTTTCCTTCCCACATTGTTTTTGAAAAAAGCGATCCGGCACCTGAGTCAAAATCCCTGCCCCATCACCAGTACTGGTATCTGCTGACTGGCCGCCACGATGTTCTAAATTACATAATATATTTATCGCATTTTGTACAATATTATGTGTTTTCTTCCCGTTAATATTTGCTATCATTCCGATTCCACAAGCTTCATGCTCAAAATCGGGACGATATAGTCCCTGTTGTATAGGATATCCGTTTCTTGTCATCACAACAGCTCCTCTCTCGTATTCTAAAAAGAGTGAATACTACCAACTGTAGGAATACTCTCTTTATGTTAGAATATTATATCACGAAATTCCGTTAGCATAAAATTCAGATTAGTTAAATCTGTCAAATTTTTAGTAAATTCAGTAAATGAAAACGTTGTCATATTACATGTAGTTAATTTTTTTATATAGCTTTAATACGCGGTATAAAAGGATTTTTAAAAAGTACAATCGAGAATTTGAAGTTTTTTTGACAATTTTTTATTTTTTATTATGAAATGATCTAGATAAACGGAAATTTGTAAAATATCGACTATTATATATAGAAGTTTATTCTTTGGAACTTGAATGAATTGACTCTTTCCCTCATAATAAAAGTGAATGCATAACTAAGGGGTTGTTGATCTTGAGCAGACTAAAAAGAAATGATCCTTGTTCATGTGGAAGTGGAAAGAAATATAAAAAATGCTGTGGTGCGTCCAATGTCATTGCGATAAGCCCTGAAATCTATAACATGGAATTAGAACAATTACATGCCGAGATCATTTCGTTCGCGTTGCATGAACACGGAGATAAAATGGAAGAAGTAGTAACTAAATATCCTCCAGCTTTTTTAGTAGAGGATGAGGAACAATTAGAAACCTACATGACATATGTTAAACTATGGGCAATCATGAATGTCCCTTTATTTGATAATAACCAAACTACCTTTGATCTATTTTATAATAGGCATCTATCCAAAATAAAGCATACACGTACAAAAAATACATTTGCTGAGTGGTCTAAAGCGAAGCCAGGTGTATTTGACATTAGATCGATTGACGAAGAAGCACAAAAAGCAACTGTTTGTAACATTATTACAGATGATATCTATGAGATTCCCTATTTGGAAGATGATGATTTTGAAGAAAATAACATCGCTATCGGGATCGTTGTTCCATATGTACAACACCATAAATTTTTATTTACGATGCTTGAAGTATTTGGAGATATGAGGGAAGAGATTGTAAACCTTACCGGTGTATATACAAATAAAGACGGCGGTTTAAAAAAGAATTTCCCACCATTTTTAGCTGATGTACTTATGCTTGGATCAGACGTTTTAGAATGGGATAATCAAGCACAAGAAATGGTCGCCGAACTATTCACAAGAAATATGAAGACAAAGGGCGCAGATGATGAGATTATTTCTGCAGCTGTTTTACTTTGGAACATCTATTGCAAAAAGGAACACCCCGTATTTAAAAAATTAGGCTCCTATGCTGCAGCCGTAGATTACTTCCTACAAGTTAACTTGACGGATGACCCTATGACACAAAGTCAGATAGCGATAGAATACGGAACAACTGCAACAACTGTCTCAACCAATTATCGAAGGTTAGAAAAAGTCTTAGATGAAGAGATGGCAAACATGATGGAAGAAGATATTGATGGGGACACCGTCCATACACCAGTAAGTTCAAACATGGAACATGAAATGCGGGATATTCATAAACACTTGGAAGGAATGGATTTTTCCTCAGAAGATGAATTACAGACTTATCTCAATGATTTGCTGGCAAATGGTGGAATACCCTCTACGCCTTCCACTTCTTCTCGTGACCTTGCACTGGACAAGTTATTTCAAGCAGCGCAAGCACATGGTTATAGACGAACACAATTAATTAATGAAGCATTAAGCATTTATCCAAATAGTCCTGACGCTTATATACTCCTGGCAGATGATGCAAAAACAATCAATGAACAACGCCAACTTGTCCACCAAGCGATGATTGTTGGAAAGAAAGACTTAGGGAAGAATTACTTCACAGAGAATATAGGCCATTTCTGGTCATTAATTGAAACACGTCCCTATATGCGGGCAAAAGAAACCTATGCTACTCTCATGTACAATTTATCCGATGTTCAAGAAGCAATGCTGCATTACGAAGAATTACTAGAGCTGAACACGAATGATAATCAAGGAATCCGCTATCGTCTATTGCCCATATACATTGAACAAGAAATGTATACAGTAGCACAAAGTTTGATTAAATTTTTTGAAGATGATGGTACTGCGAACTTCTGTTTTAATAACGTTTTAGTGCATTATTACATTAAAGGAATGACTTCCAAAACAAAATCATTGTTGAAAGTTGCCAATAAGCAAAATCCATTTGTAAGAGATTATTTATTGGGGAAAAAACCTATTCCAAATCGCGGTTATACCCATACTGGATTTGGTGATGAAACAGAAGCAATCGTTTATGCTCAGGAACATATACATCTATGGAGTGGAAAGCATAAATTGTTAAAAGAATTATAGGATTGAAAGGCTAGTTTTGGGCATTGGCTGCTTCAACTAGCCTTTTTAATCTCTTCTAAATCGTAGCAAATTTATTTCAGGCGTGTTAAACAATCGAAACTTTATAAAAGATAGCGCATCACTACTCCCCAATCCTGTACTAACATATTGTTTCACTCCACCATATTCCCATATTCCATTTACACGATCCTTTGGAGGGAGAAAGCCATTCGGTTCATACCAAGCTTCAGGAACGAATAGCGCACCGATAAACGGCAATCGAATTTGTCCACCATGATAATGTCCCGCCATAATTAGATCAAAATCACGCCAAATTAAAGCAGAGTTATTTTGAATATGATCGATTCGAATATCAGGTATTGGAAAATGATTAAGAGCAATCACTACATCGGATGCTTGCAGATTGTCAAGTACGGTTAGGTCTTCCCATAACTTTTCTTGGTAAGCATGGTATTTTTCATCTCTGGAGTAGTCCGCTTTTACAATGCCCTGTACTCTCCCGATGTACTGTGGATCTTTTATAATCGATAATTCAAAATTAACAAAGTGAATATTTTCTCCTTCTATTGAAACGGTTTGAATAGACTCTAATAAATGTACTCCTCTTTCTTCCATACCGATAATAAAGTTACTCTTTTCGATGGCTGTATCGATGTGATAACTAGTTGGATCCGTATTTCCAGGGACAAACCAGGCATTCTCTTTTTTATGAATGCCTTCGATTAATGAATAAAAGCTATCATAGCTGGTACTATCCTTGTTGTCTAACATATCTCCAGTGAAAACAATGGCATCATAATCGATCGAGTTAATTGCATGTATTAGTTTTGATTGGTTTTTACCGAACTGTTTTTCATGTAAATCCGTAATTTGGAGAATGTGAAAGTCTTCTAGTTGTTCTGGCAAATGATCGATATCTATGGTCTGTTCAACAATTTTAAATCTATTATTGTCCCAAAAAGTGTACACAACGAGAACAATAAAAATGAATAAAACTCCAAGCAAAATTCTCCCACCAACTTTTCTCACGGCAATTCGCTCTCCAATATTAGTTAATTTTAACGTGTTGCTTTGATTTGATTACTTAAAAGATTGCTAAACATACTCTTCTTCTCCTTGGAAAGTTGCGCAAAGCCACCTTGCTGAATGATTTGTCCCTCTTCTAACACAACGACCTGATCTGCATTTCGAATCGTCGATAACCGGTGCGCGATGACGATAATTGTCATCTTCCCTTTTAATCTTTCCAGTGCCTGCTGGATTTTTGCCTCATTCTCGGTATCTAGAGAACTCGTTGCTTCATCTAATACAAGAATGGATGGTTTTCTTAAAATAGCACGTGCTAAAACGAGCCGTTGCCGTTCTCCACCAGATAGCTTAATCCCTCGATCACCGATAAGGGAATCGAGCCCATTAGGAAGCTTCCCTACAAACTCGGCAGCAGAAGAAAACTCCAGCGCTTCCCAAATTTGTTCTTCACTTGCATCCGGCTTTACTAATACTAGATTTTCTCTTATCGTCGTATTAAATAGAAAAGGATCCTGTGGGACGTAACTAATTGCCCGTCTTAAAGCTATCAGTTTGTCTTTCCTTAAGGGCACGCGATCAATGAGTACTTGCCCCGTCTCCGGTTGGTTAAGCCCCATTAGTATATCGATTAATGTGCTTTTACCCGCTCCGGAACGCCCAACAAAAGCTGTCATTTGGTTAGCAGGGATATCGATATGGATATCTTTCAATGCATAGCCAGAGTTGTTATGTTGATGATAGCGAAAGGAAACATGGTCACATTGAATACTCTGGTTGATTGCTAGCGGTAGGATATCTTGATTTCCTTCTGTCTCGAACTCCCTTGCAAGCCTACACTCATGCTGCAATGCTTTAACTGCTTTGAAAGAAGGAATTGTTGTAGCAATTTGCTCCATCGATGATTGAATCCCAGCTACTGTTGGCCATAATCTTGAGAAAACCACAATAATCAGCATCAGCTGGGCAGCCTGGGCATTAAACATCATTACTGCAAAATAAATGAAGCCAGCAATTAATACAGCAGAAGCAACTTTATAATATAATTGCGATGTCGATTTTAACCTCGTGTACTCAACTTGCTCTGTTTCCATCTTTTTCGTGACAGATCCAAACCAGTCTAATCTCGAACCTTCCAATGTATTACTCTTAATATCTTTAATTCCATTGACCTGATCGGTAATTCCACCGAGATATTCCCTGCCCAATTCATAATTTCTATTTCCTAGAGCTAAAGATCTCTTTAAAAATTTTCGATTAAAAATAATGAGAATCAACCCACAAAGAAGCACAAAAGTAGTAATAGTCGGAGAAAGTACAAATGCCAACACTATTTGTATAAATGAGAAAGCAATAGAAGATATAAATTGCAGAACCGAATATGCTCCAGCAGCAGAACGAGCAATTTCTCCAGTTAAAATATTAATAAGATCTGACTTTCTATTTTTAATGAAAAAACTCCAATTGGCATGGAGTAGGGATTTATAAGTTTCCATACGCATATACCGTAAGAATCCTTGTTGTATCTGTGTATTTTTTACGGTCAGCTGCCGTTTTGCAATATTTTGGCCAATAACAATTAATACGAAGATTCCTAGAATACTAGGCAGACCAATGGATGCTGGAATATTTTCCATAAAACGAAATACACTTAAAATTGGGATTTCCCCAACTCCCATATCAACTATTCCGCTCATGCTGATGAGTGGTACTAATAATAAAATGGCTACACCCTCTAATAAACCAATACCAGCCATGGCAAATAAATTAATATAAACAATCTTTCCGGAATAGGTATGGATTTGTTTTAAAAAATAGATAATCGACTTCATCGGTCTGTCCCCCTAAAGCAATGCATGTTTTCTCGTCTTTCTCCAAGCCCATAGAAATGGTCGTAAAGGAAAATAAAGCAGATGGAAAGCTTTCGGTAATGGTAATGTTTGTTGATCTTCCGGGTATGGATATAGGAAGCTTAAAATAAAAACCAACTTTTGTTGTGAGCTCATTAAGGAAAAGAGATGCCGTTTATGATACCGAGAAATATCTTCCGGGATGGGATCTGTATGTAAATTCACCTTTCTTTCAAGATAAAACACTGCTTGTTGAGCCAATTTATTCGTACATTTTGTGGAGGTTATAGGCCTCATTTCTCGTTTGAACGTTGTATTCAATAACTGAGTGGCCAAAATGATTCCTTGTCCCCCTACCCGTAGATAGCGATATCTCTTTAATAATTGATAGGTCCATTTCCAATCTATATCCTGTTTCATCAACTGTTGAATATCAACCAACCAACGAAGACGGGACCAACCATGACGTGCACCATGAGAAACAAGGAACAAAAACAGATCTTCTCTCCCAAGTAAGTAAACTGGAAAACTCGTAAGCTTGCTGATGCGCTTACGTCCCCATAATTGAGTAAAATTGGGTTCTGGTGCAGGGCCAGGATTTAAACGCCAATGAATTTCAATCTTTATGTTCTGCTGCGGGTGGAAATAGGTCACATGGTGATGTCGCCATTTCCAATCGTTTAATACCGTTTCGATATAGTCGTCTTTTTCATATCCTTGCTCAGAAAAAAGTGCTTCGGCTTTATCAAGATGTTTTATCGGAATTAAGATATCCAGGTCACTGGATGTTCTCAGGGAAATTTCACCATAAAGATCATGAGCAAGTACTGGGCCTTTCAAGAAAATCACCGGGATATCCACGTCCGAACACAATCTGCTAATCTGCTCCATAACTGCACTTAATTGAAGCATCTGAAACGTGTTTCGCTTAAATAGTTGGTTTAGATTTTCAATGACGTATGAAGGTATGACATCTTCCCCAAGATTCTTTAATTTGGGATAAAGGACCGGATACACGCGATGATGCAGGGTAAGATCAATGAATATATCCCAATCAATCGTTTTATAAATGGCAGGGTCCATTTCTCGTCGTCCATCACTTTTTAGTAAATCCAGAATAAGGAGTCCTTCTTTAGGTATGTTTGTTATATCGAGATTATCGCGATTGTTCATTGTTTTCCCCCTTATGTTTCAGACGTTTTAGCAAATTTACGAACGACAGTAAAACGCTCCATTCCCTCTTTGCCCGTTATATAAAAAGGACCACTGCGCAACCATGCATGTGCAATTAACTTCCCAGATTCATCTTTTGCCGTCCCTAAATAAAGTGTACTTTCAATCTGCCGCTTCTCCAGCATTTTCATGGCAGCCATTGCCTTCACAAGACATTCACTTTCCCAGAATGTATAGCGACTCGTTAAATAAATGGATTGAGATATATCAGCTAACGTTCCCCTATTTTCAGGGTTGACGTCCAATGTTGTTTCCGCCATTTGCTGACCTAATGAAGGGACTATTTTTGAGAAAGGAACCAGTTTTAAAATGCGAGCCCACGCTAGATAAAAATAGGATTCAACTAATAGCTTTTTCGTTTGCTTGCTAAAGGATAGAAATAACTTAATCTTTTTCATAGGGGTCTATTCCTCCCTTAAGATGCGAGCTCATCGATAAGATTGATCAATCCCTCTGCATATAGGAGATTGATAAAATATATGACCTGCTCCTCACATACGCTTTCATCCACATCATACTGGGAAACTAGCGTGGAAATAAGTTGTTGAATGGCAATTGGTTCTTTCATTCCATCCCAAATCTCCCCACCAATATCACCTAGGTTGTAGTACTTTCCATTTTGAATGCTCAGCATGACTTTTTCCCCGTCCATATCACTTACAATATTGCCTTCCATCTGACTCACAACATCTTTTAATGAAACAGTCTTCATCCTATAACCCTCTCCTCACTTTTGAATTTAGATAAAATTATGTCCACCAATTCATGGGCAGTAAATCGATCTGTAGGTCTACGTAACTGGTAAAAAACGATCTTATTAACGATGTTCGCTGTTGTTGCAAAATGCCATTCCATTAAACCTGAACGGGAGATAAGAAAGTTCCGGTATGTATGCGTAAATAAAGTGTGTAGTCGTTCCAGGTTCTGGATTGGTATCATTTCAATTTCATCATAATTATTTTTCGTTAACTCAATTACACCAGCAAGAGGCAATGGCTCAGATACAAATTGATCCGCAACCGGGATAGCAAATTTTGATTCCCTATCAATGATTGGTCGGAGTCCTTGCGATTCCATCCCAAACGCTGTTAAACTTTCCTGCCATAGCTTTTGCTGCGGATAGGCAGGTGTCACTATAGGTGTCCCTTGATTGGAAAGAGAAATAGGAATGACATCATCACTTAGGAGCTGGTAGCCTCTATTTAGAAATGCGGATGCTAGTGTTGATTTTCCAGCTCCTGAATCACCTACAATTGCGTATGCTTTGCCGTCTATTGCAATTGCGCTTCCGTGTAGAGGGAGGATTCTTCGTTGCATTAGTAGTGCTCCCATGCAAGTGCCTAGGATGTATAATCGGATTTGGTCTTCCTGGGAATCATTGTAAGGTGAAACAGTTATTGTATTGCCGTTTTCTATTTTAAAGATGGCTACTTCGGGTACTTGAAACATGCATAGGTTTTGTTGGACGTAGAAGTGTTTGTCTGGTTCGGATAGTTGGGACCAAAGAAATGTTAAGACGTTTTTTTGGATAGTAATCTCCGGTGTGTTCTTTAATTCAATTTGTTGTAATTCCGGCAGTTGAAATTCACTGGATATTGTAACACCAAATGCTTTGTACCCAGTGTTCATAGATTTTATTCCCATAAATATCACCTACTTTTTTATGTAGCCCTTAATTGAATGTTTAAGGGCTTTTGAAAAATATATAACCCTAGCTACACATATTACTTTCGTTGGACATATCCTCGTGTGTCTCAAAATCTTGGTTATTTGTACAATAACTATCATTAATTGCTCTACCTGGGCCTCCCAAAGTCATGCTAACATCGAGAATTTCCAATAATGGTTGGTTCCATTCTTTTTTCACTGCTGTCACCCCCTTCGTATTCAAGTAAATCTTTTTACAAATCTATAAACTATCAAACTGCGTGAAGCAATTTTAAATTCATCTTGAAACAAAATATTAGGATTAGGTTTACTGACTAATCCTAAGATAATTTTTTTTAATAAGGGAATATTAAGAAACGCTGACATTCTATCGTCTTCACAGAGTTGGTATAATTCCTCTATAAAAGATTCCCAGCTTGGAGCCATGCGCTGTATGACATCTGCTCCTTGAACTCCACGACTAGTTTGATTGAGCCTCACCTTATCTGGGAGCTTACCTTTTGTTACTCTTCTAATTAATGAACGCTCAAAACCACTATTAACGTATTGTTCCTTCGGCAGCGATAAGCAAAATCGAATAACATTTATATCGTTGGTAGGATCACGATTCCATAACGAATATTTTAAAGATAATTTTGTTTCGATTGTTCCTGTTTTATTCCATGTGTACAACTTGCTGAAATGATCTCTTCTTACCTTAAAAGGATCATTATTCATCCCACCTGTAGCATCTATCCCATACGATAGAAGCTTTTCAAATACATTCGTCTTTTTTGCAAATGATTCATTTATAATTGCAGGAAACTGATATTCAGATGTATTTTTATCAACATTCGTTAAAAACGGAAAAGCCCTTTTCGCTACAAATGGAACCATTATTGATTTTCCAGTATTGAAATTGTAGCAGTATGAATTAAGTTCATTAAATAGTCTAATCCACTTTAACTTCTTAAATAACTCTGCATAATAATTATATGTCATAGTCATAGAACCCCACGAAATAGAATGATTCCCTCTGGCACCATTAAGGAGTATTTTTACGCCTTTTAGCCGGGCCGCTTCGTTTATACCTTTTTGCCAGAATGAATTTTCAAAGAATTTATATGGCATTTCCATTATGTCTAATAGTTCTTCCAATTCAGTTAAAGGACTTTTACCTTTAAAACTTAAATAATTATCGGATATATTTCCAACGTAATTTACAGTATCTTTTATAAATGTACTTTCATCAGATATATAATGTTTAGGAGTCCAATCCTCATAATCCTTTATAGGAGTGTAACTAAAAGTATGTAATTGCTTATTCTGCACTTTTAGGCCTCTTGCTGCAAAACTGACAACTGAGCCAGAATCCAGTCCTCCACTTAATTGAGAACCAACTTCCCCATGTGTACGAAGTCTTACATTGACCGCCTTCTGAAAAACGTCCCGAAATGCTTCTTCATATTCTTCATTTGAATGAAGTTTTAACTTCTCTTCAAATTCAATTGTGCAATATCTCGAGAATGATACCTTACCCTTACTAACTGTAATGTTGTGCGAAGGAGGTACTTGGTGAATTGATTTGTAAGCACTCGAAAACATATCAACTGCTTCCACCATCGTTGGGATTGCCAGAAATTCAGCTAGCCACTCTTCATTTAGTTCTTTCTTAACATAAGGTAAAGTGAACAATGGTTTGATTGTTGTTGAAAATGCGAAACTAGTATCATTACGGTAAAAATAAAGAGTTCGTGCTCCGGAAAAATCTCTTGCTCCGAATAGTTTTTGATTCTTTTCATCCCAGATCATGAATGCGAAGTCACCCTGCAAAAATTTTGGCGTTTCCTCCCCCCATTTGGAATAAGATAGTAAAATCAGCCTACTGTCAGGTATTGTTTTTTGCTGCTCCCTGTTTATTTGCAACAGTTGGAACAACTCATCCCGATTGTCGATGATCGCATCAGCTGTGATGGCGAGCTGCCTGTCGTAATCGTAGGATGGCATTTGCTCCGCAACAGATTCCGGTGTGATCCATTGGGCATGGCAGCCGAGGAAGATGTTTTGGTTAGTCCAGGTGTGGATAGCGTCGGAAGGGAAATGTTGAAAGGAGTCCATCATGGATTTAATTAGTTCGGATGGTATGGTTTCCTGATGGGTATGATAAATACCTGTGATTGCGCTCATAATAGCCTCCTGGTTTGTAATAGTAGGATATAGCTCTTATATTCTTAATAAAGAACAACAATGTCAAAAAATAAGTTCTTAATAATTTTTGGCCTTATAAATACAGTATAAAGTATAATAATCACCAGATATTCTCTATAAAGAACGTTTATTTATCTATTTATACCACTCATTAGTTGAATTGTCAACATAATAAATAGAACCTTTATATGATCATCATATAAAGGTTCTTGGATATGGAATCGCATTCTAGCTCCAGGTTAAGGCTTCACGTGGAGTACCTTCTTCATAGTCGTAATCCAGGTGGTCACCACTATTTGGATTTAAAAAAGTTTTATTCACACTAAGTTCTTGTAAGACTGGTTTAGACCATTCTCTTTTCATAAATATCACCTCCCTTCAAGTGAATGTTCTTAGAAAACGGGCTAAAATCATGATACGCATTAAAATTCGATAATATGGGTCTATTGCCTTTGCATTCAATGGACCTTCCTGTGCTTTCGACAATGCTGTTACAATGATAGATTTATCAATGTATTCAAAGACTCTCCCCTCTCTAATTAGTTCTTCCATCTCAGCTAAAAACTCATCCCAATGGGGTGTCATTCGGTATACCCAGTCAGCTGATTGTATACCTTTATTTTTTTGGTTTAATCTTATCGTATCCGGTAAAAATCCCTTTGTAGAGGAACGAATGAGAGCACGGTCCATTCCATGTTGGACATACTGATCTTGTGGCACAGATAAACAGAATCGGATTACACGTAAATCATTAGTAGGGTCACGTTCCCACATTCTGTACCTTAACGACATTTTAGTTGCTTTCGTATTGGTCGGATTCCACGGATAGAGAAACTCAAAGTGTTGTAATCTTTGTTCCAACGCATTGGTAGAAGCATAATTCCCTGTATTTAAAATGCCGTACTGCTTAAGCTTTTTATAAACATTTGTTCTTTTTTCAAAATCTTGATCAATAATTTTGGGCATCTCATACGCATTACCTGGAAAGAGCTTTGGATACGCTAGTTTTATAAGTAATGGCAACCTTCTAAGCCTTGCTCCGCCTACCTTATAACTATAGTAGTTTAATTCCCAAATGAGCTTAATCCATTTCTGTTGCCTTAGTAAAGTAGAATAATAATCCAGCGCATTCCCCCACGATATGCTCATGTTGCCTCTCCCACCAGTTAGTAAAACTCCTATTTCCTTTTTATTTGCCTCTTCGTAAATAGATTGCTGCCAATAGGAATTCTCAAAAAACTTGTAAGGCATCTCCAGCATATCAAGATAGGTATCTGTAACCGTATACGGGCTTTCCCCTTTGCTGTCCATATAAAAATCCTTAATGCCACCTACATAATTGACAGTTTCCTTGATGTATGGCCTTTCATCAGGTATTAATTGTTTTGGTGTATAATCTTGAAACCCCTCTGCAGGTATATAACTGAACGTATGTAACAACTTATTCTCTTTTTTCAGATGTTTCGCAGCAAAACTAACTACCGACCCAGAATCAAGTCCGCCACTTAAATGGGCTCCTACTTGGTGATGTGTCCGTAAACGTGATTTAATCGCTTTATCAAATACTTCCTGAAAAGCCGCTACATATTCTTCTGATGAAGAAAGATGTAATGTTTCTTGATTTTCAAATGAACAATATCTACTTATTTTGATCTTTCCATCAGCAGCAACCAACATCTGATGTGCTGGTGGGATCTGATAAATGTTTTTGTAGGGGGTAAGGGATACATCTACCGTAGAAACCACGCCAGATATTGCTAAATATTCCGCTAACCATTGTTCTTCTAACTCCCTTTGAATATTAGGTAAGCTAAATAACTGCTCTATTGTTGTACTGAACACAATTCGATTATTAGAATGGTAATAGTAAAGTGTTCGACTGCCAGAAAAGTCCCTAGCTGCAAAAAGAGATTTAGTTTTGTTATTCCAAATAAGAAAGGAAAAATCACCAATTAAATACTTTGTGCAATCTTCCCCCCATTTCTGATATGCAAGTAAAATTAGCTGACTATCAGGGAAATTAATTTGTTTAGGTTTGGGTATTTGTAATTGTTCAAAAAGATCTTCGCGATTATCAATGATTGCATCAACAGTAATCGCCAATTGTCTTTCATGATCATAATAAGGTAATTGTTCTCCAATTGACTCTGGTGTAATCCATTGTGAATGACAACCTAGGAATATATTTCCTTGTTGCCAAATCTGACTATCATCAGCAGGGAATTTCTGTAATGCTTTCATCATTTGAAAACCATAGTTACTTGGTATTGGCTCTTTGTTAAAGTGGTAGATTCCGGCGATTGCGCTCATTACATTCTCCCCAATTCCTTTATTAAGAACATACAAGTTTTGATACTTTTTCTGTCACCATTGCAATTAGATTTACTATTTAAATTATTTATTTAGTTGATAGATATTATTTCTTTATAATAGAATCAATATTAGACTTCCTAGAGTGAGGAATGAATACAAAATAATACAAATATCTTTAACTATAAATTAATTACTCATTACCTCTCTTATCTGTTCATATTGCTCCATTGCGTAACTATTATCGTATTCTACATCATTTACATTTTTTAAATTCTCTATAAATTTCTCGATTTCAGCGATACTCTTACAATACTTTATATAATCTAGATGCTTAATCCATTCATATTGTGCTTTTATTTTATGGTTATAATTACTTAACACTACACAGGGTGTACTAGTTATAGCTGCAAAAACCATACCATGTAATCTATCGGTAATAACTAACTCACTCTTTTTAAATGATTCAAATATTTCATTCAACTCCTCGGCAACCTTTTCCCTTGGTACTTCTCTATTTATTAAGGTATCTGATACTGACACATTTTTATAATTGCGTTCAAGTATGGAGAATACTTTTTCCTTATCCATTTCACTGAGAACACCTTCCAAGTCACTTCTTAAAAATGTTACTGCCCCATTTCTATCTCTTTTAGGATGAGTTTCATTAAGGTATAGTACTATGTCAGGTGTCAATAATACTTTATTTGAATCAAATGCTTCTTTCATAGTTTCGTAAGATATTTTGTCCCTAGCAATTAAAACTAGATTTTTATTCATAGAATACATCTTCTTACTATTATTCAATTCATGAGTTTTATTAAAATACATACTTTGAGGAAATGAAATAATCTTATTTTCTTTAAAGTTTGATATAATACTTCTTCTATTATTCTCATGAGTTAAATACTCGTCTCCTATACTACCTCCTCCAATTAAACAAATAATATCTGTTGCTTTAATTATCTTTTTAAAATAATTAATATGCTCCATATATTCTATCTCTCTGATTCCAATTAAATTATAGTCTGGAAATGAGTTGTTAATAAACTTCTTTTGTGTATATCCAATTGCAATGTCTCCAAGATTTCCATGTCCCTGCTCTAAAAGGAAAAAGACATTTTTATTTTTTTTCTTTACTTGGGCATTTTTTATTATTTTTTTTACTTTATTAAGGTTCTTATATCTTAAGTATTGATAATACCTCTTTCGTAGAAGATGATAAGTATACTTATTAGATTTTAATATTTTTTTTATTAACTTTAACATTTTAATCCTCCTCTTTATCCATTAAGTTCAAAAGTGGAATAGTAAATAATTCGTTTAAACACGAATAAAATGATACGGATCCCTTGGAATGCTTAGAATCACTATCCGCTTTTTATCTGCTTCAAATAACAGAGACTAGGATGACCTTCCAACTCCAGCTAACCCCTATCAACGCTTTTGCACCTCTGGGAAGGTTTCTCATTTCGTGACACTATTCTATTCACACTATAAAGCAACCATAGATCTGAATATTCAAGAATGATAACAATTAACAGACTATACATTTGTAGAATTTCTTTAATTAAAAATCCCTACATGATAGAACGCTCAAATTTATTATTAACAGATACTAACTTACCTTTATTGATCTTAAAAATAATATCGCAATTCTCTATTGTGCTTAATCGATGTGCAATAATAATTAGGGTCTTCTCACCTCTTAACCCATCAATTGCCTTCATTATTTCTTTCTCAGTTTCATTATCTAATGCGGATGTAGCTTCATCCATAAATAATATTTCTGGATTATGATATAAGGCTCTTGCAATACCAATCCGTTGCCGTTGTCCCCCAGAAAGTCGGACTCCCCGCTCACCGACAGATGTTTCTAATTGATCAGGTAGTGCTTCTACAAACTCCCTCAATTGCGCCTGTTCCAGCGCTCTCCAAACTTCCCGGTCATCAATCATTTCTCTTTTAATTCCAAAGGCAACATTCCCCCTGATCGTATCATCCGATAGAAATATAGATTGAGGAATATAGCCTATTTTTTGCTGCCATAATGGCTTTTGTTCAAGTAGGTTGTTCCCATCTATTGAAACGCTTCCCCTATCTGGACGAAACAATCCCAAAATAATATCAACGAGTGTCGTTTTTCCAGCACCAGATTCTCCAATAAATGCAACAGATTGACCAATAGGAATCGTTAATGAAACATCTTTTACTGCAAATTCCTTTTGATTTGGATAACGAAAAGACACTTCCTTTAAATGTATTGATTCATGAAATGCCTTTGGCCCTTTATTGATTTCCATTGGAACTCTGTTTATTATTGGCGCTTCGTCATTATTCATAAACAAATCTTCATAAACTACATTGAGTGCTGGTAGACTATACTTTATTGTAGTTATCAGTGCGACAACACGATTTATCGATGGCATAAGTCGAATAGCAGCCATCGCGAATAGCGCCATCGTCGAAATGAGTTGTGTCGCATTTGTTCCTTGCAAAATAATGATTAACATCACAATAAGAACGATAGCCACTATTAATGTTTCAATAAAAATCCTTGGTATTATTTCCAACATCTTCATATATCGGTTGTTATTAGCATTAATTTGGCTTTGGTCTGTATAAGATTTGATAAAAAACGATTCTTTTCCTGATACTTTAACCTCTTTACTTGCCCCAAGTCCCTGATTTACCCATTTAATCATCGCACCACTTACCTTCTGTTGCTCTTTTCCTAATTGATCTATTTTATTTCTTTGAAGTTTAAAAAACAAAAAAACACTTCCACCTAATAAGATAGAAGCAGTTATCATTGCGGCTGGCGCTGTTACAAATAGCAATACTGAAATACACATGATTACAAGTATTTCAGTTAACAACTGAAATACAGATATGACTATTCCTTGAAACACCCTTGAAACTTCTCCATTTACGTTTCTAAGCAGGTCCGCTGTGTTTCGTTGTAAGTGAAAAATATACGGTTTAGTTAAATACTCTCTAAATAAATTTCGAGATAACTTAACCTGTTGATTTGTTGTAACTCTTACTTGTAAATAGTTGAAAAGAAGCAAATATAAATTTTTGAAAACAAATACAGAAAGTAATAAAGCTACCAAAAAAATAATAAAAGCATTTGTTGATTGAAAATTAAAGTGTTCATACACGTAAGCTAACATCGCCTGATCCTGGATTATTTTAGGGTCTATTACAATACCAATAAAGGGAGCAATTAACCCAATTCCAATCGTTTCGAAAATAGCTGCTATGATCATCATAAGAAAAAGAACTAGTAGCTTTTTCTTTTCTCTCTTATTGAAGAGCATAAATAACTTTTTAGTTGAAGATTTCATATTATCACTCCTTCGAATATTTCAGATTGCGATTTCCGAATTCCAAACTTATGAACTGAGTATAATTCGTTACACGATCTTAATAAGGTGAATAGACTATGCTAACCTGTTGGGAAGATAGGCTGTTGCATCGTTTGCTTGTTTTATAAATAGAGTTTGTTTAATATCAAAATCTTCCTCATTCCATAATTTTACTTCATAATCAGTTAAAACTTTTGCCAACTTCTAATGCATTTATTTAAAATCTTTTTAGGTATCTTATTTGGTTCGAACCAGCAGTAATGTTTATTTGGAATCTGATTGCTCACATATACTTCTCTCTTAAAAGATTTTCATAAACAATATACATCATAAATGTTCAAATATTTAAAGGGTAAATAATCAATGCTCTACCTATAACTTCCTAGGACTTTTACGAGATTGATCATACATTATCAACTTTGCTAGCCCCCTTGAAAAGGTCAAGCAAAATAGAGCATATACTCTAATGTATATATTTGTCTTCTTTCCTTGATGGGTTTTTCTACAATAAATATTTGTTGCATTTCCAAAAGCTAATCGAATCATTAAGGATTTAAAATAAGGTAAGTGAATTACCTCTTTAATAGTTATTCTGAGAATATCGATATTATTTTCCCTTTTCATTAGATTATTTAAACTAGTTCTAATCAAGTAGTATAATAAGACTGGAGCTATATTCCTTATATCCTCTTGTTTGTCATTCTTTTTAGCATAAATAATTAATTTTTCTACCAGACTATAATACTGCATCGTCAAATTTATTCGAGGGGAGTTCATTATAGAATTAGAACGTTGTAGATAATTATAAAATGAATAGCGTGTCGAGCATATTCTTTCCGCATTACATAAGAAATAAGTATTAAAAAGAACGTCTTCAGAAAATACTTCTTTATTGTTTTCAAAGGTTATTAAGTAATCGTCAATAATAGATCTTTTATAAAGTTTATTGGTTACTTCATGTCCATGTATATATAGAAAAAAATATTGGTAATAATATTCTGATAACCCTATTTCATTTATATCAACGACTTCATCCTTAATACTTAGACAACTTGTTTTTATATGATTTTCAAATACTCTATTATAATTACAAATACTAACATCAGAATTACTCCTTATTGCATTTTTATACATAATCTCTATCATTTGAACTTCTATCCAGTCATCAGAGTCAATAAAACTTACAAACTCTCCACTTGCTATGGCAAGACCAGCATTCCTCGCAGATGATAGTCCTCCATTTTTTTTATGTATAACTTTAACTCTAGTATCCTTTTCTTTATATTCATCTGCAATATCTCCACACTTATCTGGAGATCCGTCATTTACTAGAATTAATTCTATATCATATAGAGTTTGATTAAGAACTGATTCTATACACTTATGAATATATCTTTCAACTTTATATAAAGGTATAATAACACTAACTTTTGGCATTTTCCCCACCTCTTAAAGTCTCTAATTTTTTAAATTAACTATGACGACGATTTATTCGTGTGTAAAAATTTTGAAGTTTCATTTTATAACTTACTAAGTAAATTAATAAACCTAATTTCCTTTTTATACATAAATATCTTAAAACTCTATAATAGTGTGATGGGCATTTATACAATAATAAATCCTCATAGAATTCTTCATCTTTCATTATTCTTGTTAAAATTTTATATTTTTCTTTATTAATGATATCTTCATTTGCTATTACATCTTGTATGTAGGTTAATGTGACATCAGAAAAATGATTTCTTACAGAATTTATCTTTCCAACCAAATTATATTTTTTACATAATTCTATTAAAAAAATTTTGTTGTCTAGCACATAATCATAAAGATTTGCATTAAATCTTTGTGTTAATGATTCTTTATCTCGTATATAGTAATTATATAAAGGTTCTCCCACATATACTAAACTGTTTATCATTGTGAGTAAGGAGAAGTTTAATCTTGCATCTTCACTATAATGTAAGTTCTGATCAAACCTTATTTTTTTTGAAGCAAATAATGAACTTTTATATAGTTTATTCACACTAGAAACTATGCTATATGTCCGATTAGCAACTATGGACGGAATGATTTCACTTTCTATTATTTGTTTATTTAATACACAGTCAACATCCTTCCAAATTGAAGAATTTGATATGGTATTACTTCTTGTATTTATTATTTTAATAGGACAGACAATCATGTCTGCTTTGTGTTTAAACGCAGCTCTTATTAGTTCATAGTACATCGTTGTTTCAAGAGTATCATCTGGATCTACAAATGCTATATAATTCCCTCTTGCAATGTCAATACCATTGTTACGCGCTGAGGAAACTCCTCCATTACTTTTATGTATAACATTTATCCTGGAATCCCTTTTCATATAAAAATCACATATCTCTCCACTTTTATCTATGGATCCATCATTTATTAGTATTAGTTCAAAGTCCTTAAAAGTTTGCGCCAGTATTGAATCTATACAATTAGCTAGATATAGCTCTACATTGTAGATTGGTACAATTATACTTATAGTTGGGTTCAACTAACTTACCCCCTCTTGGTTATTTCTAAGCTCTTATTCTCTTGAATTAAAATGAAATAGATTCTATCTATAAATTCTTTATTTTCATTAACTCTAGTTTTTATCTATGCTTGTTTTTGATGAATTGTCGAACAACCCTATTTCTAAATATTTACCGTTTATCAATTCTATTATTGAATTATATATTTCATTTACATCAATATTTACAATTAATCCTGTTTTCCCTTGTTTTATTTGCTCTTTTGCACCAGTAAAATTAGTTGAAATAATTGGGTTGTTAAAACATCTGGCCTCCGCAAGTGTAATACAGTACCCTTCATGTCGTGATGGTTGAACATAGATATCACACTGTTTCATAAAAGGATAGGGGTTGGGATTTGCACCTAATAAGATAAAATCATTTTCTAGATCATATTCTTTAATAAGTTGCTCGTATTCTCCCCTAGCATTCCCTTCCCCAATACAATACCATTTAACATTTAAACCATTCTCTTTCAATTTTGTTAATACTGAAATGACTAAATCCTGGCCCTTTTCTTTACTAAGTCGACCAACAGTCAGAATTCTAATTCCATTAAATTGATCTTCAAATCCCTGTCCTTCATCTGCCATTTTTAATACAAGTTCCTTTGAAATCCTATTAGGAAATGAATCTATTTTATTTTCCAAACCTGGTAATTTTTTGATTAGCTTATCTTTTCCTTCTTTTGAAACAGCAAATATATTATCGAAATTTGGATATAGTTTTTCTGCAAATTGCCTTTCGAATCCTATTTTCGTAACATCAAAATGAATCCATTGAATCTTCTTTTTAGCTTTTATCTTATGGATAACAAAATAGCTTATGAAGTCCATTGGACCAGCATAAGCTACGGCAATATCATATTCATTTTCAATTGCTGGGACATTTTTTAGAACATATTTGAAAAATAAACTTTTGCTTTTAAAGACTCTCGATAATAAAGTTATTATTGAGAAATTAATACCATTAATTAATTTTCGATTTTTTAATATTTTTATTGCAGTACTTCTCGGTGGATTGTTTACCATATCCTTAATTTCAGGATATTCTTTTATATATTTCACCTTTGTTTTCGCAGGGATGGAATCTAAAAAACCCCCGTACTTCTCAAGCATAAGGATCGTTATGTCATATTTACCTTCTGGCATCTCAGCAATCATAT
The DNA here is from genome assembly GCF_051262635.1 of Oceanobacillus sp. CF4.6. Taxonomy (NCBI): domain Bacteria; kingdom Bacillati; phylum Bacillota; class Bacilli; order Caryophanales; family Bacillaceae; genus Oceanobacillus; species Oceanobacillus sp. CF4.6. Next base: position 31,471 of record NZ_JBIMEX010000007.1, read on the forward strand.
TAAGTAACGCTTTTTCAGTACCACCAATATTCATATTGATAACCATAAAAATTATTTTTGTTTTCATACTGTCTCCAAACTTTCTTTAGAGCTTTTTAATATATCATGTAAACCTTTAAATTGATCTCTCGCACTTTCCGAAATAAACTCTAAGTTTGCTCTATTATCTAATGCCCCATCTAATATACGTTCATCATACTGCAGTTTTAATTTATCCATGGTGACTAAAATTTCATTAAATCCTATGTCATTAAGCATGTTGCTGGTCTTATCACTATATATTATAGGAACAAGTCCAATACCTAATAATAAGGCTAATATATTTGCATGAAATCTAGCAGCTATAAATAAATTAAAGGTAGCAATTAAATGCAAAGCTTCTGATAAATCTCCTTGATAATTATAGGTGGTTACTTTTTCAAGTGTTTTTGGAGATAATTTAGATCTTATAAGATTAATTATCTCAAGATCTCCTTCCTTATCGCAAAAAGAAGTTAAACAACATTCATATCCTTTATCCACCAATATATTTATTGATTTTACTGTACTCTCAATATATTTATCAAAATAGGTCATTAAACCTTGCTTGTGTCTTACATCAATTATCGAAAAACCAACTACATTCTTCTTAAAAACATTCTTATATTCAATAACATCCATTTGAAAAACGATATCTGGAGCGTATCTAACTTGTGGAAGGTACTTAAATATATTGTATGAGTTCATATCTCTAAAACAAACATCATCACAAAGCTTGAATAACTCCACGTGTTCTTTAATAAATTTTTGTGAAGTGTATGGGCCAAAGTTAGCCCCTAATATAAATACAGATTTATTTCTCTTTTTAAAAGCTGTTACTATTTTCATTCTTTCTTTATATAAGACTGGATGAAAAGGTTCCTCTCTAAAAATCGAACCTCCTACAAAAACGAGTGCATCATGCGTTTCAGCAATGTCATCATAATTCGTAATTGTATCGGATATCCCTAATCGTTGAGCAATTTTGTTATATATCGTATATTTTCTTCTTTTTACATTCTTATATTTAGCAAGAAATTGATCATAGTTACTTCCAACATGATTGACTACAATTTCACAGTCGGGATATTTTCTTGCCAGGATATCCAGAAATAAATCATCACCAAGGTTAAATGCTAAATATATATCAACGAATATTCTTTTCAATAGTCAATCACCTCTTAGCTATGGATTAATTTATAAAATTTCTCTATTTGATCAATTGAACTATAAGGGGTCATCTTATTCAACTTGATAGATACTTCTTTTCTAAAGTTCTTATCATCCAGGTATTTTTTTATCCCGTTATATATGCTGTCTATATCATGTTCGACAATCAGACCATCTACATTGTTATTTATTATTTCTCTTGCAGTAGGAAAATTAGTACATACAATCGGTATTTTTAATATTTTTGCTTCAATTACAGTTAAACCAAATCCTTCTTTTAGGGAAGTCTGGACATAAATATCACTTTCTTTCATAAATACATAAGGGTTTAGTTTCTTACCAAGTAATACAAAGTTATCCATTAATCCATATTCTTTTATTAAATTTTGCAGTCTTGATTTTTCCGCCCCATCCCCAATGACGTACCATTTAAATTTATAACTAGATTCTTTTAAACGCTTTGCAACTTCAATAGCTTTATCATATGCCTTAACTGGTTCTAACCGTCCTACAGTCAAAATATTTGTTACAGAGCTATCAAAAACATTCCACATATTTTCCTCAGACATCCCATTAATTAATTCTGGATTGACTATATCTAATAACAGATCAACTTTAAGTTTGTATTCATACCTGATTTTGGCTACCGAGTCTCTTGTATGTTGAGAAACCGCAATTATTTTATCAAACCTTTTATATGAATCGTAATCAATTTCTTTATCATACAATGTATTTACATAATCAGTATTAATCCAAGCTAATTTCTTAGCAGCATAGACTTTATTTGCAACAAAATATGTTGGCATCCCTTGACTATACGCTATAGCTACATCGTATGTTTTGGAAAGTGGTGAAATTACACTCTGTATACACTTATAGACAACTTGTTCACTATGGATAGGACTAACTTTCAAGTTATTTAACCTTAGAGATAAGGAAGTTTGGATTTTATGTAACATCAAAGATAGACTTCCATTTCGAATTGATTTCCTCTTATCAACAACGAATTTAAAATATTCTGGTACTGGCAATACTTCTACATAATCTGGTATATAAGTTTCAAGCTCTCCACCTTCTTTAAATACAAGTAAATCAATATTATAAAGAGATGAATCTATCATACTCAACAGTGAGATTAAACTTTTTTCCGCCCCACCTATTGTTAATGAATCAATAACAAATAGAAGTTTATCTTTCATAGAACCACCTGCCTTCTCTTGAGCTTTTTAATTCTCTTTAATTGGATAATGAGTGATCCATAAACTAAAGTTGCTATAATATAATTTCTCTTTAATAAAAAAATAGATGGAATATTTACTATGGCTTTCGATGAAAAATCACCAATTCTAATGTTTATATAATTTATATTGAGCACTTTCTTAACATTTTCTTTAGCGGCCTTTAATCCATTTTTTCTGATTCCTTTACATTGTTGTTCAACAATGTTTAATAAATTATCTTGTAATTTATTGTTTATAATCTTATTTGTTTCTTGTTTATTAAAAGAAACTTCTTCAAAAATTATTTCCATGTACATACACACTAATACAAGATTATTTATATAAGTTATATCTGCATTCGCGCTTATACTGTAATCGTTTAATCTATTGTAATAATATAAATAATTATTAATTGCTGAAAATGATTTACAATAAGAAACATATTGAAGAACAAATACAAGATCTTCGCTCATAAACAGTTTTTTATTTAATCTTAGATTATGTCTTGTGATGATTTCCCTTTTATATATCTTTCCCCATAACACTCCACCTGTTCCCTTACAGACTTTTTCCATTATGTAATGTAAAGAAGTAGTATTATTAAAATCAAAATCTGTCCATTTTCTTAACCCATATTTGGAGATGTCTGTATAACCACAACAGGCAAGATCAGTATTCGAATGAATTATTTCACGTAATAAATATTCCACGTAATAGCGATCAATTGTATCATCAGCATCCACAAAGACAACATACTCTCCGGTTGAATTACTAATACCTACATTTCTCGCTTCTGAAGGACCACTATTAGATTGAAAAAAGTATCTAATTCTTGGATCTGTTACTTTATACTTATTTATAATTTTTTCTGTTTCATCAATAGAACCATCGTTTATTATTAAAATTTCAATATTTGAATAGGTTTGAATCAAAATGCTGTCTAAGCACTCTGAAATATATGCTTCACAGTTATAAACTGGAACTATTATACTTACTAACGATTTCATAGTACCCTTCCTAATCGGTTTAATATTAGTTACATTTAAGTTATTACTGAGTACAACCTATCTAGTTCTTTAAAATTCGCATAATCTATAGACAAACAGTTCTTTGATAATAATTTCCTTAATTTTAGATCCATATATAGATTCTCAATCCCATCCGCTATCCCCTCAACCGACAACTCACATATTACCCCATCAATCCCATCTCGCACTTGACTCCCCGAGGTGGGATAGTCTGTTATCAACACCGGCTTCCCAAGAATCTGAGCTTCCCCTACTGTAACAGCCTTTCCTTCATAACGTGACGGCTGCACATAGATATCTGCTGCCTTCATATATGGATATGGATTCGTCTTTTTCCCCAATAATATAAAGCTTTCACTAAGATCATTCTCTGCAACTAACTCCCGAAGCATCGCCTCATCCCCACCATAGCCAACGACATACCAAGCGATATTATCATAACCTCTATCTTGTAATAACTTTAGTGCTTTAACCGCCTGATCAATTCCCTTGGCATGCGATAGCCTAGCAACCGTTACTATGTTGAATCGTGGATCACTATCCATTGGATTTGCAACTTTTTCATTAGCAAGTGACCGGACAAGGTCTGGAGAAGTAATGTTCTCCATTACCATTACCTTGTTTTCCAGGCTGGGATACTTCTTAATAAATGCCCTTTTACAATCCTCCGATACAGCGACGATATGATGAAACTTTTCCCACATTTTCACATCCATTTTTATATCTGTATCTACAGCTGAAAAATCGGTATGTATCCACGCTATCTTTGTCTTTGCTTTTACCTTTTCAGCGACAACGTAATGCGGCCATAGATAACTAATCGCAACATCATATTCATTCTTAACATTTGGCAAAAATGGCAATGCATATTTCCACATAAACTGCATCTGTTTATAGCCTGTTTCCGCCGATTTATTTATGCTTGCTTGATACTTTGCTAATAGTCTTGTCATTCCGATTGATAGCTGACCCGTTTTAATTACTTCACTTATCGACATGCGAAAGGTTTTGTATTTATTAGACTCCTCGATTAAATTGGGACCAGGTGGAAGCAAGCTCATGAAGTCCCCGGTATGGCTATATAGCATCAGATCGATTCGATAACTTTTATAATCAAAGTTACGTAACATGCTAATTAAACTACGCTCTACTCCACCAACTTCCAAATCAAAGGAGGTAATTAAGATATTTTTCATAAAAGACCTCCTATGACTTCGAAATTATTTTTCGCACTCGTGCTATATTTTCTCCACCAATTAGTTTTGAAGTGACTAACTTGATATAACCCTTTGCCCTGGCTTTTGGCGATAACCAACTCTGATAAAAATGATGCATGGTATACGTATGATCCGTCATGAAGTTTCTACAGTTGATATAATCATAGGGGGAAAAGTATTCTTGCGGAAAAAAGGAACCCACACCTGGAAGTTCCTGATAATCTCCGGTCATTTCTATTCCTAATTCCTCCAGTATCTGAGTGATTTTAGCTACATTCGTCAGCTCATTGAAACTGCCATCATCATTTATAAATCTTGCATCTCTATAGGAATCTAGGAAAGTTTTTACTATTTTGTTTCCTTTTGCTGCACCAATCGTGCTGGTGGCAATATAATCCTCTTGCTCAAAACCCCAGAAGGAATCCAGATGAAGCAGGTCATCAAATGATTTGAATACTTCTACATCCGTATCAAGATAAATACCTCCGTGGTGATATAGAGCATGCACTCTGACATAATCACTAACAAAGGCATATTTTTTAGCCGTATAAGCTTCTTTAGCATATTTGTTATCGTCTAAATTAAAATTTCTTTCATTCCATTCAATTATCTCGTAATCTGGTAATTTAACTTCCCAACTTTCAATAAACCGTTTAATTAGGTCTGATTTTTCCTTGCCTCCAAACCAGCAGTAGTGAATACGTTTGGGAATTTTATTTTTATTCATCTTTTCTCCCCTAACTCAACCCAAAGCCTATATTATTCATTCAACTTTCCATTCTTCCACCTAGCAAATTCAATAACCGTTTTAAATTCCTTTAATTGCTCTTTTTCAACTCCCGATTCCCGTAACTCATTTACAAAATCCAACCATTCATCAGCTAATATATGCATATTTTCATTATCCCTGTTTCCTATCAATTTATGAATATCAACCCCTAAAACCCCAGCAATCTTCTTGATTATTAAAATGGATGGGTTTTGATTTAAGTTGCGTTCGATATTGCTTAAATAAGACTTGGAGATATTCGCTTGTTCGGCACACTTTGATAAACTGAGACCTTTCTCTTTTCGTATTTTTTGTATGTTTTCCCCAATCATTTTCTATACCTCGTGTTTTCCTGAAATCAAATAGCTCCTATTACTGATGGAATTATTAACTGTTTCTCTTATACATTTGATTACCCGCATTTGTTGTTTTCCAGACAAATTCGATCCGGATGGAAGACATATCCCTGTTTTAAATAGCGTTTCAGCTACGTGATTGTTTTTTCCATGGGCATAGTATCGTGCCCCTTTAAATAAAGGTTGCAAATGTAGTGGTTTCCATACAGGTCGTGCTTCTATATTCTCTCTATTTAGTGCCTCCAGCAGTTCTTTCGGAGTTACTCCCGCAACCGTTTCATCAATGGTTAATGTAGTTAGCCAGCGATTCATTTCTGTCTCTTCCAGTTCCTGCATAAAATTAAATCCAGGGAGTTCCTTTAATGCATGATAATAGATATCAAAAATACTTCTTCTTGCTATTACTCTATTTATTAATACTTGTAATTGTGTTCTTCCAACGCCGGCTAATAGATTACTCATTCGATAATTAAATCCAACCATACTATGCTGATAGTGCGGAGCTGGGTCTCGTGCTTGACTTGCTAGAAAGCGCGCTTGCTTTAGTGCTTCTGTATCATTGGATACAAGCATTCCGCCACCGGATGTAGTAATAATCTTATTGCCATTAAAGGAGAATACGCCAAATTTGCCAAAGGTTCCTGAAGCCTTTCCTTTATACGTTGTTCCTAACGATTCCGCGGCATCCTCAATAATGGGTACACCATATTGGTTACATAACATGAGCAGTTCATCCATCTTTGCACTCTGACCATACAAATGAACAACAATCACGGCTTTCGGTAGCTGGTCTTCCTGTACGGCTTCTTGAAATGCCTTTTTCAGTGCTTTTGGTGACATATTCCAAGTTTCTGGTTCTGAGTCAATAAAAACCGGCTCTGCTCCTTGGTACAAAATTGGATTCGCACTTGCCACAAATGTAAGGGTCGAACAAAAAACCTTATCTCCTCTTGATACACCTAATAAAGAAAGCGCCAAATGAATCGCAGCAGTTCCTGAACTAACTGCTACTGCATCTTCTGCTCCAACCATTTCAGTTATTTCTTTTTCAAAAGCGTCAACGTTTGGTCCAAGTGGTGCGATCCAATTTGTTTCAAACGCTTCGGTAATGTAATACTCCTCTTTCCCACTCAAATGAGGAGGAGAAAGATAAATCCTGGAATTCGTCATCAAACCACCACCTAATTTTTTAGTCTCCTATTTGCTTAATATCCTTTCGATAATCCGTGTTGGACTGCCTACCGCCTTACTGTATGCTGGTATATGCTCAATTACTGTCGAACCTGCCCCAATTACGGACCAATTCCCAAGATGCATGCCAGGTATTATTGTGGCAGATGATCCAACATGTACGCCTTCTCCAGATGTCACATTTCCTGTTAACGTAGCATTTGGAGAGACATGGGTGTATTCACCAATCGTATTATCATGCTCAATAATTGCTCCTGTATTGATAATACAGTGCATGCCAATTTCAGCCTTTGCGTTGATAACTGCATTGGGCATCACTACTGTCCCAGTTCCTATATTGGCTGACCCGCTTATAACCGCAGTAGGATGGACAAGTGATAAATAGTTTTCCGGTAACAAATTTAAGCCTTCAACAAGATTTTTTCTTATTCGATTATTTCCAATAGCAACGACTATGTTTGTCTGGTAGTTGTTTAGTCTCGCTAAGTAAGCTATTGGAGCATGGATGATTCCCTTTGTTTGAAACCCCTGTTCATATTTATCATCCAGAATTGCGATGACCTCATATTTTTCATTTGTGAAAATCATTTCCTGTATGACTCTGCTATGGCCACCATCTCCCAAAATAATGACTCGCATGTTATAACACTTCTTTCGATCCGGTGAATTTCATCATCGATACCGAATCACGAGAGTTAATTCCTTCTCTCTTTATAACTTTAACTATCGTTATCAAAAGAATTTTACAGTCGAGCAGGATACTTTGATTTTTTACATACCAAAAATCCAGTTTAAACTTTTCTTCCCATGTAATTGCATTTCTCCCATTAACCTGTGCCCATCCAGTAATCCCAGGCCTTACTTTGTGACGTAAACGTTGCTCTTCAGTGTATAGGGCTAAATATTCCATTAATAATGGTCTTGGTCCTACCAAGCTCATATCACCTTTTAAGACATTGAATAACTGGGGGAGCTCATCGAGACTATATTTTCGAAAAAGTGTTCCTAAATTCGTTAAGCGTTGTTCATCTGGAAGCAGTTTCCCATTCTTATCTTTTTCATTTGTCATTGTCCTGAACTTATAAAGATAAAAAGCTTCCCCATATTGTCCTGGACGTTGTTGTTTAAATAATACTGGTGCACCTATTTTTGTTCTGACAACAAATCCCGCTAAGACAATGAGTGGTGCTAATATCAAAATTATAAAAAAGGAAAAGAAAACATCTATGAATCGCTTCACTTTAATTTCACTCCTTTCATAATTTCTAAGTCTTGTTTATGAACGTCTTCAGAATAAGTTGTAAATAAGCTTTGTTTGATATCATCAACAATCTCCATAACGTTTATATCTTTGGATTGATATCCTTTTCTGTAAACATTCATTAAAATTTCCTGCAATTGTTTCTGCGTTATTTGCATTGGTTAATAACCTCTTTTTTATACATTAAAAAACCCCGCTGCATGTTGCACCGGAGTTCTTTCATTATTAATATTTAATTTATTATCATATCCATTTGGATGATGATACTGCCAACGCCACGTATCCTCACACATCTTTTCAATTCCTCTAGTTGCCTGCCAGTTGAGCTGTTCCCTTGCCTTATTGGGATCTGCATAACATATGCTAATATCGCCTGACCGTCGTTCTGTAATCGAATAGGGAACGGTTCTACCTGAAACTTGCTCAAACGTTTCAACCATTTCAAGTACGCTATAGCCTATTCCGGTACCCAAGTTAAATGTATCAATACCTTTTGTATACTGGACTTTCTCTAAAGCTTTTAAGTGACCAACAGCTAAGTCAACGACATGAATATAGTCTCTCACTCCTGTACCATCTTTTGTTGGGTAATCATTGCCGAATATTTGAAGCTGCTGCCTTTTCCCAGCAGCAACCTGTGAAATATATGGCATGAGATTATTTGGTATTCCATTCGGATCTTCACCGATACGACCACTTACATGGGCACCAATCGGATTAAAGTATCTTAATAGCGCTATACTCCAAGACGGATCTGAAAAAGCGACATCTCTTAAGATTTCCTCAATCATATGCTTTGTTCGCCCATATGGATTGGTCGCACCCAGTTTGCTGTCTTCTTTAATGGGCACCTTATCCGGCGTACCATAAACAGTTGCTGAGGAACTAAACACAAGATTCTTAACACCATATTCCTGCATTATTTCGCATAGGATAACCGTTCCCGTTATATTATTTTGGTAATAAGAGAGCGGAAGCGATACGGATTCACCCACAGCCTTCAGACCTGCGAAATGGAGAACCGACTCAATATTATTCGTTTCAAATACTTCTTTAACACTTTCCTTATCCAGTAAATCAACTTCGTATGTTTTAAATATTTTGCCTGTAATCTCTTCAACCCGCTTTAAAGACTCAGGATTACTGTTTGTGAAATTATCCAGCACAATAATTTCATAGCCTTCATTAAGAAGCTCGATACAAGTATGGCTTCCGATATATCCAGCTCCACCTGTTACAAGTACTGCCATTTTAATTTTCACTCCTCTTTACCAGATTAAGTAATCACTTTTATATAAGATGTTAAGATTAATAACATTTTCATAATAATAGTAAACTAGGTAACAAACGATAATCCCAAAGTAGATTATCTTCTGGTCTTTTTCCCGAAACAGTTTTGGAATCCAGGAAATCAGAATTAATGAATATAACTGAAAATAGATGGAAACTCTGGCAAATATCCAGTTTTGTGTAGATATCATCATAAAGATTAATCCGATCAAAGCCATGTTTACGATATAATCACTATTTGGAAAAATTTGTTTCAGCTTTTCTCTCCCTATAAAAGCAAGAATAATTGGGACAGATTCAACTGCCACACGAAGATTGTTCGCCCCACCTTCAGCAAAACTTGCATAGCCACCATATTGCGTATCCTCTATTGCTGTAAATAATAGTTTTGAAAATTGGTCATATCCAATTACGATAAAAACGGATGAAATTACTAATGCAATGGTTGCTTTAGACCATGCTTTAAAACGGACTAAAAAATAAATAGGTAGTAGTATGAGTGCACTTTGATGGAAAAAGGATGCTATTACAACAACAAAAGCATATTTCCACCAATTTCCATTGATTAGATATTTAATAGCGGTGAACGTAATCGCTGCAGCCAAAACCTGTCTAATTCCATTCATGGAAACTAAAAATAACCCGCCCGTAATATATACATACAGACTGAGTTCAACCATTCTAGAGTAATTGTATAAAACGATGATAATAAGTACGTTTGTAATCAGAGCTGTTGTAAAAATCATTACTTGGGGATCTTGGGATACGAAATTTTTTAGAAGCATTTGAAGAATCCCAAACCCAATATCTTTTTCTGATAGGATATATTCCCACGTAAATTCATTATCATTATAGATATTTATATAATTAAAAGTGTCTCCAATATTTGACCTTAGACCTGAAATGAGTACCAATGTTACGATGGAACCGAGTATTAACACCTTATTAGGCTTTATAGAAGCAGATAATCCCGAATCTAATGCTGGTGTTGCAAAGTATCTTGAAAAAAGGGAATACGTAAATACCAACGAAAGATTGATCCAAAGTAAAGTCATTTGCTATATCCCTTTCAGGAAATTACGAAACACGTAATTTCCTTGTTTTAGATAGTATAAATAGATATAAAGATAAGCCAAATGGCAGTGCCAAAACTGTCATTATTTTATTAGGTGTTTCTTCTATAAATCTCCAATTCCTAATCATTAGGTTACTTGATACATAATGTACTGCCTGCCTAAACTTAAATGAACTACTTGTAAATGGTAATTTCATTAGCTCTTTACGATAAAATGAAAAACCCTTTGGATTCTTTCGATACTGGTTAAGCATATTTCTGGAAGAACCATCAGGTAGATATTCAACACAGCATAAAATTTCATTCATTAATAACATTTCATAATCTTTATCCAACATATGATACTTATAAGCAAGACCTACATATTTCTCATCCTTGAAGATTGGGTAAGGATATTTCTTTGTTAGTTCTGAACGGTACACTAGTTTTTTATCACCCTTAACTCCATACTTATGATAGAGATTGAATAACGTGGAGCGTTCGATTTGTTCGGGTAATCTTGTGCCAATAATACATTCATTATTATCTGCATCGAGGCCAATCATGCCACTGACCTGATTGCTGCCATGCTTTTCCCAAAATGATAAAATCTTAGCTACGGCATCTCCTGGCATATAATCATCTGAATCTATACAAACATTCAATTCTGTATCAATGATTCCATATGCTGCGTTATGTGCACCATGCATCCCTTGATTTTCCTGCCAATGATAATTTATTTGGATGTTGCCCTCATCTATCCAACCATTAACCAACTCTTTTGTATTATCTGTTGAACCGTCATCAATAATCAACCAGATAAAGTCTTGGCTGGTTTGTCTTTTTAAACTTTCATAGCACTGATGAAGGCAATAGTCACGGTTATAAGTAGGAGTGAATACTGTTAACTGCTTCATATAACTTCTTCTCCTAAAGTCAAGTATGATTTTTGTGTATTTTTAGCAATATTTTTAATATCATATCCCTTTTGCAATAAGTCCTCGTGATTTATATCCCTAGATGGAAAATCTTTTGCCAAATTAATAATTTTTTCCCTCCAGGTTTCTCTATCTGATAAAGGTATATAATTTACCAAACCTAGATCCATATCAACCTCTTTTGTTATTGTAGTTGAAATAATACAAGGTAAACCTGAACACTGAGCCTCAATTACAGATATTCCTAACCCCTCATGTAAAGAAGGAAACGCAAACACGTCAAAAGCTTGGAGCAAAGTATGTATATCTTCTCTCACCCCTAAAAAAATTACACTTTTTTCCAATTTTAATCCTTTTACCTTATCAATCATATTTTCTTTTAATGAACCTTCACCTATTAACAACAAGCATGAATTCGGTACTTTTTTATGAACATCTGCAAAGACCTCTAATAGAAATTTATGATTTTTTTGGTGTGCAAATCTACCTACATGCCCTATAACTAAAGTATCCTGATTTAGATTCAAATTACTCCTAACATCAATTCTAGTTTCGTATGAAAATAGAAACTTTTTCGTTTCTATTCCATTGTTTAAGACATAAGCTTTTTCCGATTCTTCGCCGTATAGCCAGTTGGCAGCTTCAAGTGAACAAGCGTATAAATGCGTTGCGTTTGCCTTCACATAACTTCCTGCATACGATTTATATGTCTTCGATAAGAAGCCTCCTTCACTATCAGTATTATGACTGTGCGCTATTCTAACTGGTATATTTGCTCTCCTAGCAGATCTAAGAACAAAACCACTCATTTTATCCATGTGTGAATGTACAATTTGGTATTCTGGATTGTTCTTGAAAAAATAATCAAGTTCTCTAATGTAACCCATGTGCCCTACCCTCGTCACATACCGGATACGTTGCACTTTCCCACCCATTGCAATAATTTCTTCATCAAAAACGCCTTCTTTACATGTCAGGAAATCAAATTGAACTTTTGTACGATCCATATTTCGATACAAGTTCATAATCAGAGTTTCTGCTCCACCACGATTCATATTTACTACTACATGCAGTATCCTTAATGGATTGCCCATTTTAGTTTCCCCTGTTCCCCTATGAAGGATTGATAAATTTGTTTTTTCTCTGCCAGTACCTTTCGTACACTATAGTTTGCGATTATCGCATCTCTTCCGTTTACCCCATATTCTTCTCTTAGTTTCTTCTGTTTTGATAGATGAATCACTTTATTCGCAAATTCATCTGGAACATAACTTGTAATCACGTATCCGTTATGGTTATTTTGTACAAGCTCCCGATGCCCCCGGTTATCCACCGCCACAACAGGCAATCCACAAGACATTGCCTCCATCACATTAACTGGCAGTCCCTCGCGGAAACTGGATGCCACCGCTATATCACACATCGGTAATACGTGGTCAAGATCCTTTCTGAAACCTAGAAATTCAACCATATTGCTAATCCCAAGACTACTAGCAAGATCACGGCAGTTTTCTAACAAGGGACCCTCACCAGCAAGTAACAACCTTGCATTTGGTATTTGCTCCTTCACCAAAGCTAACGCATGGATCAAAAACTGCTGATTCTTATTTTTATTAAATTCAGCAGCATAAAACAGCAAAAAGTCATTGGCCCGATAGCCAAATGACTTTTTAAGTTCTGTTTTTTTAATTTCGTCTACTGGTTTATATTTTTCAGTATCAATACCAACGCCATGTACATGTTCAATCGTTCCAGCTTTAAACCGGTGCTTCGTTGCTAGCTGATAATCTTCATCATTAATAGTTATTAAACTATCGGTATGCTTTGATAAAAATTTTTCAATTGGATAGTAGACAATCCAGTTTAATATTGGTACACCTTTACAAAAGTGAAATCCATGGGCTGTATAGATAACCTTTGCTCCCTTTTTTCTTGCCTGTCTTGCTGCAAGCCGGGCCAAAACACCACCTAAAGGGGTATGGCAATGAATAATGGAATAATTATTTTGATCAATAACACCCTTTAATTGTTTATATGCTTTTATATTTGATCGATGAAAAGGGGATCGCTCCATGGCAATATTATATTTGCTATCCGTGTATGGTAAATCAATCGTTCCAGCTGCAGCCACATCCACTTCCCACCCCTGTTCCTTAAACCACTTCATATATGGCAAGTGGAAAGCCTTGAAATGGTAATCAACCGTCGCGCAATATAGTATTTTTTTGGCCATCTTTAACCCCCCTTTCAATTAAGCTACTTGGTTAGTTCCTTTTCTACTATCGATTGAAGATAATCGAGTAAATCATGTTTTAAATCCTCTCGCCGCAGAGCAAAGTCGATCGTTGTTTTGATAAAGCCCATTTTTTCACCGACATCATAACGTTTTCCTTCAAACTCGTATGCATATACCGCTTCACGTTTATTCAGTTCAGCAATTGCGTCGGTGAGCTGAATTTCATCTCCTGCTCCAGGTTTTTGGTTGCTTAATATATCAAATATTTTAGGAGTTAATATATATCTGCCTAAGATTGCCAGATTAGAAGGAGCTTCATCTTGTTTTGGTTTTTCAACTAAATGATGAATATTGTACAGATCCTTTTCAATCATGGTTCCATCAACGATACCGTATCTGGACACTTCTTCTTGTTTTACAGTCTGTACACCAAGTATAGAAGTATTATAGTGAGTATGTTGGTCGATCAATTGCTTTAGACACGGCGTTTCTGCTTTTACGATGTCATCACCTAGCAGTACAGCAAAAGGTTCATTACCGATAAATTTCCTTGCACACCAAATAGCATGCCCTAATCCTTTTGGTTCTTTCTGCCGGATATAATGGATGTCTACTAGTTTTGAAGGTTTCTGTACTTCATTAAGCAAATCGAATTTTCCTTTATCGATTAAGTTTTGCTCGAGCTCATAGGAATTGTCGAAGTGATCCTCGATTGCCCTTTTCCCTTTACCGGTAACGATAATAATATCTTCTATTCCTGACTCAATGGCTTCCTCGATAATGTATTGAATGGTTGGTTTATCTACAATTGGCAGCATTTCCTTTGGCATTGCCTTTGTGGCCGGGAGAAATCTTGTTCCTAAACCAGCTGCTGGAATAATCGCTTTTTTTACTTTCATTCTGTTCATCCTCCCCTAAATCGTCATGACTTTTCTTGGCTCCTGCCTGACGACGTTATTTGCTAAGTTTAGTAACTGATTCCTTAATGCATCTGCATCCAAATCATTATAATTTGCTATAATTTGATTTATTTCATCTATGTATAGATCCGTTGTTTTACCTACATAGATTTTCGGATACACTTGCACGTTTTCCACTTCATTTTCTTTTAATAACTCTTCAAAAAGTTTTTCTCCAGGTCTAATTCCTGTAAATTCGATTCCAATCTCCTCAATGGAATTTCCTGATAGTTTAATTAAATTTTTGGCAAGATCGACTATTTTTACTGGGTCACCCATATCCAATACAAATATTTCCCCTCCACCTGCAAGTGCACCTGCTTGGATTACTAACCTGGAAGCTTCTGGAATCGTCATGAAATAGCGAACCATATTCGGATCCGTAACCGTTACCGGACCCCCTTTTTTAATTTGTTTTTCAAAAAGTGGGATAACACTTCCTCTGCTTCCAAGGACATTGCCGAATCGGACTGCCACAAATTTTGTATCACTATGTCGATCCATATCCTGAACGATCATTTCCGTAAGGCGTTTTGATGCACCCATTACGCTAGTTGGATTGACGGCCTTATCTGTCGAGACCATCACAAATATTCCTACCTTGCTCCAACTGGCCGCTTTTGCGACATTCATTGTACCGATAATATTGTTTTTTACAGCTTCTTCCGGGTTACGCTCCATTAATGGAACATGTTTATGTGCTGCTGCATGGTAAACCACATCTGGCTTATACTTGCGCATCACAGTCCTCATTTTTCTTGCATCCTGGATGTCTGCGATCTCCGTTATCAATTCAATTTCACTGTCTTTAAACATTTCTTTGAGTTCCATTTCAATTGCATAAATACTGTTTTCTCCGTGACCTAGTAAAATTAACTTGCTCGGATGAAATGCTGAAATTTGCCGTGCTATTTCCGACCCAATGGATCCACCTGCCCCGGTGACCAAAACAACTTTATTGGAAACATATTCAGAGATACTGACGATATCCATATCCACTGGATCTCTACCTAATAAATCTTCTACCTGAACATCACGAAATTGGCTAACACTGACTTTACCCGTTATTAAATCCTCCAAAAATGGCAGGATTTTTGTTTGTGCTTCTGTTTTGGCACATTCCTGAAAGATAATGTTTAATTCATTTCTACGGAGTGAAGGAATAGAGATAATGATATTATCAATTTCATGTTCTTGTACTGCTCTTGCAATTTCCTTCACTCCGCCAATCACAGGTAGCCCCATAATATCAAGATGACGTTTTTTGGCATCATCATCAATAAAAGCTACCGGCAACAAATTCCCTTCATTCTTTCTCAATAACTGCCTAGCAACCATGGTTCCTGCCGATCCTGCGCCAATGATTAATGTTCGTACTTTATTATCTGATTTGTTCATAATCGAATCACGGTACAATCTCCAGACAAATCGTGAACCACCTATTAAAAACATATGAAGCAACCATGTAACAGCTAATAATTTAAATTGCACATCTTGCATGATAATGAATTGCATTATGATTGCTGTTATACTTGAGAAAGTCACGACTTTGATAATACTTACTAATTCCTGAATACTCGCATATGCCCAAACCTTCTTGTATAATTTGTATCTTGCTGAGAATAAATGATGACATAGTAAAATCGTTATGGCGCTAAGTATCAGCGGTACGTTTATGGAGGGATTTTCACTTACTAAAAGAATGCTGATAAAAAAGGCCGTCAGTACAATTAAAGAGTCCACAATGAAAAATAAAGAAATCCGTTGTTTATATGTCATATCCTTCCTTCTCTCATTCGTCTTTTAAGTTTTTTTCTATGTATGTATAGGGCATCCAACCCTTCCTCACATCACACTTTCGACAACGAATGCGTCTAAGGTTTATTTCAACCCACAGCATGACCGAGTGCCTACATTGATAATGATGAGTAGACATCACCTAAAACTATTTAACGTATGTATTATCACTTTATATTCTTAATAACGAACGAAACGATTAAAAAAATGTCCCTATTTTTCATTTAAAATAACGCCTAACAAATTTGCATGGGCAAGATCCAGCACCCTTTTTGTTTCAACAGCTTTCTCCATTTCTGTTTTCCCACGATTCAGGACTAACACAGCTCCATCACATTGATTAGCGAGCACCCTTGTCTCCGTGGATTTTAATATAGTTGGAGAATCAATTAGAACGATATCATACATGGTAGATACATCATTTAAAATCGTTTCCATATCACGACTTCCCAATATTTCAGTAGGATTGGAAACTTCAGAACCACTGGTCAAAATGTCCAACTTCCCAATATCTGTTCTGCTAATCGCTTGCTTAAGCGTCGTAACTCCATTAAGGACATCGGTTAATCCAATTATATTTTGGATTTTAAAAATGCGATCAATAATCGGGTCTCTTAAATTGGCGTCAATTAAAAGGACCTTTTCTTTTTGTTGGGCTATGGAAACTGCTAAATTTGCTACTGTTGTTGATTTCCCCTCGCTTACTCCTGGGGAGGTAATTAAAAATACTCGGTTTTTCTTTTCTTCCATTAGGAATTTAAGATTTGTGCGTATTGTTCTGAATTGATCAGAAATTACGGAATCTGCATTCGAGTAGGTGGCAAGATGTATCTTCTTAGGAATTGTGTTATGCCTCTTGTTTAATAGCAATCTCCTCACTCCTTTCACTCGTATTTCTTTTATTATTTTTGTTAAGCGCGAATTTTTTCTTATTCATATTTGATACAACACCTAAAACAGGGACTCCCAATATTTCTTCTACCTCACGCTCTTTTCTTACTTTACTATCCAAGGAGTCTATTAAAAATATCAATCCGATGCCGATAATTAACCCAAATACAAAGGCGATAATAACGGTACGATTTTGCGTTTCATTGATAGGATTCGGATTCACCTTTGCCGGAGATAATAATTGAACATCTGAATAACCTAATATGCCGACGATTTCACTCTTAAATGACGTTGCAGTAGAATTTGCTATTTCAGCTGTAAGGTCGGCATCTTGGTCGGTGACAGAAATTCGAATAACTTGTGAATCATCTATCCTTTCAACAGTGATCTGCCCTGCAATTGCTTCGGAAGACTTTGATAAATTTACATCGTCTTTAACCTTTTCCATAATAATTGGATCTTTAATCATAACCATTAACGTATTCATATCTTCCGTTCCAGATCCTAAGATGATTCTTGTAGATGATTGATAGAGTGGTGTATAATTTTGATCACTATAAAAATAACCAGCCAAAGTTGTCAGTAGTGTTATAACGATGATCATCCAGAAGCGCTGTTTAATTAAATCAAAATAATCTTTTAAGTTAATTTCACTCGATTTATTCATTCATACCACCTTTAGGGTTTATCGGATATACATCCAATATATTCTTTATAACGAACAATATGATAAAAAATATATACTTGATTTTCATACTTTTTTTGTTTCCTATAAATTACATATTAGTTCATTATAAAGAACATGTCAATAAGTAATTTACAGAAATAACAATTTATAATCTGATGTTGTTCTTTATTTGCGTGTGTTTGTTCCTAATAAAGAACATGACTAAATAGTACTACATGATATTATCTCAAGTCAAGCATTTTTTAAAAATTTACAACAATATAATAATCAAACCAACAAAAGCTAATAATTGGACGTATCACCCGAAAACCAGTATCATTTCTTACTAATATAAGGAGTGGTAAAATGACATCTAATCATATAAATAAGTTCAATAACATCCCATTATCTGTACTGGATTTAGCACCTATCATAGAAGGCAGTAATGCAACACAGTCTTTTAAAGAAAGCGTTGAATTAGCCCAGCATGTTGAAAAGTGGGGATTTAACCGTTATTGGCTGGCAGAACATCATAATATGCCTGGAATCGCAAGTTCAGCTACTTCAGTACTTATCGGACATATTGCTGCAAAAACAAATCATATGCGCGTTGGCTCCGGTGGGGTGATGCTTCCGAATCACGCTACACTCGTTATCGCTGAACAATTTGGTACGCTTGAGTCCCTTTTCCCAGGTCGGATTGATCTTGGTTTAGGTCGTGCTCCAGGAAGTGACCAGGCTGCAGCCCAGGCTTTAAGACGCACATTGAATATGGGACCGAATGATTTCCCTATGCAAGTAAATGAACTACAGGATTATTTCTCCGATGAACCTGTATCTCGTGTAAAATCTGTTCCTGGACAAGGTCTTGATATTCCTCTTTGGTTACTCGGTTCCAGTGATTTCAGTGCACGACTTGCAGCACAAAAAGGATTGCATTTCTCCTTTGCCAGTCATTTTGCACCGGCATATACAATTCCTGCACTAAAACTGTATCGAGACAGCTTCCAGCCTTCAGATACGCTTAAAAAGCCATATGCAATGGTCGGTGTGAATGTAATTGCTGCTGAGACAGATGAAAAGGCACAGTACTTAGCAAGCTCACATCGTTTACAGTTTTTAAATCTACGTAGAGGTGAACCAACAAAGCTGTTAGCACCAATCGATAATATCGATGAAGTTTGGTCGCCGATGGAAAAAGCAGCTGTGGAAGAATCACTTGATCCACGTACTACGATTGTAGGTAGTCCGGAAACGGTTAGAAAAGGTCTTGCTGCTTTCCAGGAATCCACACAAGCCGACGAAATGATCATCAGCTCCCAGATTTATCATCTGGAAGATCGTTTACGTTCCTATGAAATTGTTTCTGAGTTGATGGACTAAAAAAGATAAAGGCCGAGGCCAAAACAAAGAAATAGAGCCTCCAACAGATTGCCAAGGGTGCTGTTGGTGGCTCTATTCTTATTCCTTTATTTCTAATCCAAGAATTCTCGCAAATCCAATTGCCTGTTCTGTATTAACCATGCAACCTCGCAGGCTTTCCAATGATACTTGCAGCTGGTCGAATGAACAACTGCTTAAATCGACTCCGTCTAATGACGAATTTGCAAAGTTTACTTCGTTTAAACTGCATCTTTCAAATGCGACCTTTTGAAAATTACATTCAAAAAAATCCCCGTTCTGAAGGGAACAATCTTCAAATAGAACCTGCTTTAATTTTGCAAACCCAAAAGAACTTAAATTACCTTGACATGTTTCAAATCTGACATTGCCAAGTGAGGAATCAGAAAAATTGGTACCAAGCATCTTAGAGTTTTTGAACTCCACCCGGTGGATACTTCCCTCGCTGAAATCAGCATTCGATAAGTCACAGTGATCAAAAATACAGTCGGTTAGTTCAATATTTTTAAATGAAACTTCTTCAAAAACGACATTTTGAAACAAAACTTCATCAAATGTGATGCGATGTATATTTTCCCCGAATATCGAACAGTCTTTGATGGCCATTCGATCATAATAGAGTTCTTCTTTCACTTCAAAGGTTTCCACCGGCAGACCCTGAGCCATTTTTGGCTTTTGAATTTTAATTCCTGCCATACAGCATGAGCTCCTTTCCGGGAAATTTCTATTCCGCTTTCTTTTCTAGCAGCCTCTTAATATCTTGTAGTTCTTTCTGAACTTCAGCAAGCTTAATATCCGTTGGAGTGGGCTTTTCTTCTCTGCTTGCCTCTTCCACATTGTTAACGACAACACCAACAAATAAATTAACAATGACAAAGGAGCCGATTAAAATAAATGTAACGAAATACCACCAGGCTGAGGGGTCTTGTTCCAGAATTGGTCTCATCACACCACTTGCCCATGATTCAAGCGTAATTACCTGAAATAGCGATAGCAAAGAATCATGCAGCGTTCCAAAATACTCGGGTGCAATCGATTGAAACATCATCGTCCCGATTACTCCATAAATGTAAAAGAATATCCCAAGCAATAACATAATTGTTCCCATTGATGGGATCGTAAGGAGAAGGGCATTTACCATACGGCGAAGGGATGGAATAATGGATACGGCTCTCAATACACGGAGAACTCGTAATATCCTTAAGACCGTCACATAATGCGCTCCGATTAATATATGGCCACTTGCCACAATAAGAAAATCAAATACATTCCACGGGTCTTTGAAGAAAGATCCGATTGATTTGCTTCCGATTAGCCGGATTAGAATTTCTATCGTAAAAATCCATAGCAAAATTTGATCAGCGATATAAATCCAATCTGAAAAATTAGTAGCGAAGTATGCGTATGTCTCTAGTCCTACTAAGATTGCATTGATAAGTATTAAGCCAATAATTATATTCATAAATATAGGATGCTCGGAGATTTCCGCGCACTTTTTTCTAAAATCGTTCATAATAAAATTTTTCCCCCTTACACGAGTATTTTACTTTCTTGTTAGGAATCTGTCACTTTTTCTGGTGAATTGTCATTTTTTCTTAATTAATATGTCCTTTTTAGCCTTTCATTTTAACAAATTATCCGTTTCTCTTATACACCGGATTAGTTATTAGGCAAACATGGAATAGGGATAAGGAGTGGGGAAAAGAAAGCCATGGTCAACAGTAAGCATCATCAAACGGTCTAAAGGTTAGCTGATTCACTTTAAGTGGCTGCTACTTCAGAAGATAATGTCATTGAAGTTGTAGAGGCTAAAAAGAAATATCAATTCATTCTTGGACTGCAATTCCATCCGGAAGAATTGTTTGCTGTCGATACAAAGATGCTAAACCTGTTAATGCGTTTCCGGGAAGCATGTGAGAAGAAGGGATGAAAAATGGGGCCCGTATATATGCGGACCCCATTTAAATTTAAATTGTACCTATTACGCATGCCTGACATTTTTCATAATAAATCTGCTCTTCGGAATCGATGGTATTCTTAGCTTACTATAGTTTAAGTCCTGCAATGGTACATCATAATCAATTTTACCCGATAAATATTTCAAACTTGTATTCATGATTTGAACGGTAATCCCTTCGCCGGCACAACGGTGACCAATATCGTATTCTCCACCACCCTGAGGGATAAAATTGAACGGGCTGCCATCCCACTCAGAAAATCTTTCCGGCCAGAAAACATCCGGATATTCCCATAGTGTTGGACTATGATTTGTTCCATATATATCGAGTAATACTAATGTCCCCTTTTTAAATTCGTAGCCTTTCCATGTAAATTCTTCACGAACAAGCGCACCAAGAAAGGGGCCAAATGGATAGTAGCGGCGAACTTCCTGAACAAACATTTGACGATAACCTACCTCATCAGTGAATACTTTATTCCGTTTTTCAGGATTTTCATGTAATGCGACAGCACCAAATGTAATAAATCTTCCGATAGCAACAATGGGGCGCAGAATATTTATCAATTCCACGGCTGCCGTTTTTATATCAAGCAAGTTTCCATTAAGGTCTTCATGCCAAGCTATTTGATATAAAGCCGTATCTTCATCTGCGCCTATCTTTCCTGTGCGAACTTGTCTGATCATATAGGAAATCCAACGTTCTGTTCGTGTACGTGCTCTTCTGCCTTCCCAATGTCTTGGACCAATAGCCCCGAAAGCATCAATCATGGCACTAAGGTCCATCGTTCGAAGTTCTAAATCCTTCGCCCATAATGGGACACCTGCCCAACTGCAGGCAATGCGGCACATAATTTCCTCCGCTTCCTCAAATAAAACAACCGCATCCATGGACTTCCACTTATCAATTGCAATTTGCCATTGTTTTTCCGTAATTTCATCCAATACTTTCAGACGCTCTGAAGACATGAGGGACATAAACATCGCTTTACGATGGCGATGTTCCTCGCCATCCAATCCTTGCACGCCACCTTCACCAAATAAACTCTTTTGAATTCTTCCTGGCGCAACACCTTTTCTTTTAAAACGATTATTATCATAGAAAATTTCGGTGGCCTCTTTGCCGCTTATACAGATTGCCTTTTTCCCAAATATGCGTGTCTCCACGATTTCTGAATCAAATTTACGTACCCGATTTGGAATAAAATCATATCCTTCTTTCAGTAAGGAGAGTGTGTGATCTAAACCTTCTTCTTTTGAAACAGTATTTGTTGAAACCATTTATTCCTTGTCTCCTTTAAAAAGCATGATTATAATAAGTTTTCCCAAGATCACGTAATATGAAACAATAGAAAATGGATAGAAGAAGGCAAGCAATCCTTACAAAAAGATTACTTGCCTTCTTCTTTATGTCTATTTACTTCCATAACATCCTTTAGCTCATCTTCCACTGTTGAGTCGGCCATCCCTACACCTGCTGTATATGCTGCTCTTGTAATTAGATGACCTGCCACTGGAGCAGTCAGAAAGACAAACACAATTCCAAGGAGTAATCGTACACTGTAAAAACCTTGTTCCACCGCAAAGTATAAAAACGCTCCTGAAAGTGTCAATAACACTGCTAAAGTTGAACTTTTCGTACCTGCATGGGAACGTGTATACACATCAGGAAAACGAATAATACCGATCGCACTAATCACAGCCATGATGGCTCCAATAAGCATGAAAAGGGCTGCAATAAATTCAATCATCTCTTTTACGTTCAATGATGACACCCCTCTCTATGTATTTGGAGAAGGCAATGGTACTAATAAAGGCTAAAATAGCCAATATAAGAATCACTTCCAGATACGCTTTTGTACCTTGTAAAACAGATATAATTGCAATGGATGAAACAAGCATGACACCGATCATATCAAGAGCAACCACTCGATCAGGTAAACTTGGTCCGGCGATGATACGATAAGCACTTATCGCAATTGCTACTCCATACAAAGCAAGGGCAGTATATAGCATGGCACTAATCATTACCTCATCACCCCCATAATCGCTCTTTCAAATTTACCTAATGAGCGTAAAAGCATATCCTTCGATTCTTCCACATCCATTGCATGAATGTAAAAGGCATCTCCTTCAGGTGTCACTTGAATGACGACAGATCCTGGGGTTAATGTTAGAAGCAGGGCAAGGGTAGTAATTTCCCATTCACCCCTTAAAACAGTTTCATATTTAAAAATACCTGGTTTGATACGAATTTTGGGACTTAGTATGTGTCTTAATACGAGTACAGTGGACTGAAACAGCTCTACATTAAAAATAAAAACGAGCTTTATTAATGCAAAGAAGCGGTTCAAATAAAATCGATCACCAAAGAATCGATGCATTAAAAATACAATAACAATCCCAACTAAATACCCCATTACCAAGGTCGTAAATTTCAATTCATCCTCATCACTGATCAAGGTCCAAAGTACTGCGACAAATACATTTAATAAAAATTGGGCAGGCATTCCAGTTCCACCTCCTCTTGATTGAATACGATTTGGTTACTCATTGAAAACTGCATCAATGTAAATTTGCGGATTCATTAACGTATTTGCTGCATCTTTTACATAAACAGCAAGTAACTCAGCACCAAAACCTAATCCGATCGTTCCAATAGTAAGTAAAATACATGGTACGATCCAGCCCCTTTTCATCGGGATTTTATCTTCCTTACTAATAATTGTCTCTCCCCAAAAACTGTTCAGAAAAATTCGAAGCAACGAATACAGAACGAAAATACTGGAAATAAAGGCAAGTGCAAAGAGAATGTACGAACCTGCTTCAACCGCTCCTTGGCCTACTAAAACTTTTCCTATAAAACCACTTAGCGGGGGAATTCCTGCTAGAGAAAGCATTACGATAAAGAAAATCCATCCAAACAAAGGGTAATTTCGAATCAGGCCACTCATATTGTCAATTCTCGTTTCCCCGGTTACGGCAATCATTGTACCTGCAAGCAAGAATAGGAGCGCTTTTACAATCATGTCATGAATCAAGTAGTATATGGACCCCTCTATGGCTGTTGTCGTCCCCACTGCAAGTCCGACTAATATAAAGCCAACAGCAATAACAACATTATACGCAATAATCTGGCGTATATCCTTATATGCTATCGCACCAATACTACCACCAATTAGGGTTAGTCCTGCCAGAACTCCAATAAGTGTATGTGTGATGCCCTGCTCATGATAAAACAACAATGTAAAGATACGAATCATCGCGTATATTCCGACCTTCGTCAGCAATGCCCCAAACAATGCAGCTACTGCAGTGGATGGAACACTGTACGCACCAGGCAGCCAGTAGTATAGCAATAAGCCTGATTTCAGTGCAAATACCGTTAAAAATACGATACTTATAACAGTCAGCAGTGGTGTCTGACCCGATTCAGCAATTCGTTCCGATATATGGGCCATATTCAATGTACCAACTGTCCCATATAAATAAGCGATCGCAATAAGAAAAATCCAGGATGAAATTACATTGATCACAACATATTTGATTGACTCTCTCAATTGTCCTTTTTTACCGCCAAAGGCCACAAGAACATAAGAGGCCAGAAGCATAATTTCAAAACAAACATAGAGGTTAAATAGATCACCTGTAAGAAAGGACCCATTCACACCCGCAATTAGAAAGTTAACAAATGAATAGAAATACATTTTCTCATGTTCTTTTCCAACAGATGAAAATGCGTAAAGCAAGCAAATTGCCGTAACGATACTAGTGGTTAAAACTAAAATAACAGAAAAGGAATCTGCTACAAACAGAATACCAAACGGTGGTTTCCATCCTCCAAAATCAAGTCTGATTATGCCTTCTGTCACAATACGATCTAATAAATAAACTGCTATACCTGAATTTACAATCATTACAGAAAAACTGATCCATCGTTGCGCCTTGATATAAGGGCGCAAGAAGATTAAAATAATGCCGACCATGACAGGGATCACCATTGGCAACACGAGAATATTATTCATGTTTAGTCCCCCGTAACTCATCCAGTTTATCTGTCTCTGTTTCCTGATACGTACGATAAGTTAAAACAAGCGACATTGCAGTTACAGCAAAACTGATAACGATAGAAGTTAAAATGAGCGCCTGTGGGAGCGCATCAACAAAGACCCCATCTCCCTCACCCAATATGGGTACACTTCCACTCTTCAGTCCACTGCCCATGGTCAATATCAGCAAATGTGCTGCATGTGAAAGGATCGCCGTTCCTAAAATCACTCGGATTAAACTTTTCGAAAGAATTAAATAGGTAGCAACCGTTACTAATACACCTGCCAGGATGGTTATTAACGTTTCCATAATTTACACATCCTCACTAATATTTAGAATTATCGTAACTACTACCCCTACGACAACAAGTGCTACCCCTGCTTCAAAGATCGTAACAGTAGTCAACTCCGTTTTCCCGAAAAAAGGAAGGTCAAAATACGCAAAGGACTGACTCAAAAACGGAACACCAAACAATATCGAGCCAAAACCAGTACCTACAGCTATAAAGGCACCGAAAGCAGCAACTAATTTAAAATCGACGGGTATTGCCTGCTGAACAGTTTCGATATCATAAACAATAAAAAGCAGAACAAGGGCAGAAGCAAGCACAAGCCCACCAATAAACCCTCCGCCCGGACTATGATGACCGGATAAAAACAAATAAATTGCCAATGTAAGAATAATGAAAACAACAACTTTGGACATCGTTCTCAAAATGACATGATTAATCTTCAATGCTTTCATCCTCCTTCTTAGCCCTTAGTTTGATGAAAGTAAATACACCAATCCCGGCAATGAGGAGTACCACTACTTCTAGCATTGTATCCAATGCACGGAAATCCCCGAGAATTGCATTAACGATATTGTTCCCACCTGCAAGTTCATAAGAATCCTCAAAGTAACTGGAAATGGATTCAAACAGTTTGCCATTTTGAACTGCAAGAGCAACAACGGTAAATACAGCACCGACAGAAATAGAGATTATTAAATTTACATTTCTCGACCTACGAGGGGCGTCCTCTTTTTTCCAATCTGGAAGGAAATAATAAGCAACTAAGAACAAGACCGTCGTAACTGTCTCCACAACCGTTTGTGTTAAAGCCAGGTCAGGCGCCCGAAAAAGTACAAAGAATGCTGCTACCCCATACCCTAGGATACTATTTAGTAAAATTGCTGTTAGTCTTGACTTTGCAAAAAGAATCGAAATACCAGCAATAATCATCACAAGCACAAGTATCCATTCAAACTCAGATATCGGTGCATTTCCGGAAATATCAAATTGATATGCACCGGTATAATAAAGTGTCCCTCCAATTGCAATAACAAAGAAAAGGTAAATATAAACCATATAATCCCGGAGATATCCGGTCATATATGTATTTGTAATCGCTGTGGAGCCTTCTTCCAACTGCACAAGTAAATAGCTGTAAAGGCTATTAAACGACCATTTTTCGGGAAGCATGCGATAAACAACCATCCATTTTTTTCTGGACTTGTATAAAAGGATTCCAAAGATAACGACTCCCATCGTCATCCATAATTCCATACCGAATCCGTGCCATGCAGATATATGAACTCCAAGATCCCCCTCTGCAAATGTAGGGAAAATACTTGTCATTGCTGGTGCTAGTAAATAGTCACCCAATAAGTTCGGGAAGAAGAAGATGCCCACGATAAACAATCCTAGGATTCCTGGTGCAATCAGCATACCGATAGGGGGCTCCTTGGCCGAGTGCTCTAATTTTTCCTCCTGGTAAGGACCAAAAAATGTTTTAAAGACAATAATCATGGAGTAGACAAAAGTAAAGATACTCGCCACCCAAGCGATGATTGGTATCAATGTGCCCCACGTATCCAAGGAGAATATACCTGCCTCGCCGATCGTTAGAACAGCTGTAAAAAACATCTCCTTACTCAAGAAACCATTAAAAGGCGGCAATCCAGCCATGGAGAAGCTGCCAATCATAGCTATCGTAAATGTAACAGGCATAAGGGTCATCAGTCCGCCAAGTCTTCGGATATCACGTGTTCCAACCCCATGATCGACAATTCCAACGACCATGAATAAAGCACCCTTAAATGTTGAATGATTTACCAAATGAAATAATGCAGCAAAGGTAGCTTGGGTATATACGACAGATTCTGTAGAATAACCAAAATGAAGGGCAGCAGAACCTAAGCCAAACATACTCATAATCATACCAAGCTGACTTACGGTTGAATAAGCGAGTAGTGCTTTCAAATCGGTTTGTCGAACGGCATTAAACGCGCCCCAGAATAAGGTTATTAAGCCGACACCAGTTACTAGCCAGAACCAGGTTGCCTCCCCACCAAAAACAGGGGTAAATCTGGCAACCAGGTATATTCCTGCCTTGACCATTGTTGCAGAGTGTAAATATGCGCTAACAGGTGTTGGAGCTTCCATCGCATCCGGAAGCCAAATGTGGAATGGAAATTGTGCCGATTTGGTAAAGGCACCGAGCAAGATTAGCAGCATGGCAGGAATAAATAGAAGATGATCTGTAAAGCTACCGGCACTGGAAATAACTTCTCTAATACTCCATGTACCTGTCATTACATAGATCATAATAAAGCCGATTAGCATTGCGATACCACCGGTTACTGTAATCAATAACGACTTTTTGGCACCATCTCTAGACCGTTTACGCTGATACCAGAACGCAATTAGTAGAAATGATGATATACTAGTCAACTCCCAGAAAACATAGAGCACCATCATATTATCTGACATCACAACACCAAGCATTGCGCCCATAAACAGCATTAAATAGGTATAGAAGTGTCCTAAAGATTCTTTGGAAGATAAATAAAAGATGGAATACAATATAACAAGTGATCCTATACCCGTTATTAAAAGCGCAAGAATTAAACTTAAACCATCTAGGTAAGCAGTAAAATTGATACCGTAAGAAGGAATCCAATTAACGGAATGGATATATGTCTCTCCCCTTGCGATCCCAGGAATATATCGAGCAAGATAAATAAATAATATGGTAGAAATCAGAATTGCAAACCAGCCAATATGTACCTTACGTATTTTTTTATATAAATAAGGAAGACATGCAGCTGCAATAAAAGGAAGTATTATTGCAATAATCAATGTTGACAAGTTTTAACCTCCAATCAAGATACAGTCCGTTCACCCCCTGAAAATTTGCGCACAGAAAAAGTAAAATCCGACCAACAAATACATACGATTCGATTTACACCTTTTTTATATACATGGAATAAACACAAAAAGGCAGAATTTACAATAAGGGGCCCAAGCATTATTCGGGCAATTAAGAGAATAGTTGCAGCGCATGCACTTCATGAGTCTTTGTGGAATAAATAGAGTGTAGTAACAAAATTCTATAATGATTACAGTTATTTTCAGTCGAAGAAGAACGTAAACCTTCTTGGGATTTTGATTTTGAAGGTATCGATAATATCGATTTTAATTATACAGGAAATTCAGGTCGTACGCATTTATTAAAGATTAGCCACCAAGAATGATATTAACTGGCATTAATAGTACAAATCACGTATGCTAAAGGATATTATTAAGAGACTCAAAAAATAAATAATACTATTTCTATATTAGGGTTCACGAGCCAGATTTAACGTGTTAGAATAATACAGTTTCAATGATAAATAAATTAAAATCCGTGTTTATTTACACTTTTTCCAACTATATAAACCAGCTATTAAACAAGGCCCTTCCAGGATGATAATCAATTAGGACCGGCTAAATCGCAAATGAATATTTTAAGAGGTGAACATACCAATGAAAAAAATTAGAGGTCGTATGGATGAAAGTATCTTAGTTTGTGTTTATTATGGTCCGAATGGAGAGCGCTTGATTAAACGTGGTCACAAGTTATCACAAATCATGGATTGCCCGCTATATGTCTTAACCGTAGATGCATTACCGTATGACGAGTTTGATGCAGAGAAATCTGGTTATGTTGATCGCTGGAAGGAACTATGCGATGAACTGGAGGTTGAGGAATTTATTATCCGTGATAATGAAAAACGCGCTTCCGTTAAAGCTATCGCAGAAGTTGCGCATAATCACAACATTACGCAAATCATTATTGGACAAAGCCCACAAAATCGCTGGGAAGAAATTACAAAAGGATCCTTTGTTAACGTACTGTTACGTGCCATGTCCTTTATCGACATCCATATTGTATCCATTGATCGAAGACTTAGGAGCACAGAAGAGATGACATTCGAAAAGGGTGTACGTGGATTCCTGCAACAAGATGAAAATGGTAACTACAGCTTAAGTTTTGCGAGATCCAAGGACAATTTATATGAGGGCATCTTCTATAAAGAAATTGGAACAGACTTTAACAATGGTGTATTTAAATTTATTAATAGTAAAGGTAAAACATGCCAGGTCCATGTAACAGAAGATATTATAACAGGTCAACTTACAGACCCGCCAAACGTTAAAAAATAATCGTTGATGTACTTCAAAATAGAGATGGCTATACGAGTAGAGCAAGCAACCAAGGGATGCCTGCTCTATTTATTTTTATTTCAGGCTGTTTTCCAGAAGATTGGGACTGCGGTTGCTCGGCCGAAACAAGAAAAGTGACTTCGGCGACCGCTCTGGGAAATACACTGCGCTTTCCGTGGGCGGCTGGTGAGCCTCCTCGTGCTTCGCACTGCGGGGTCTCACCGATGCCTTTCCTCCCACAGGAGTCTCCGTGTATTTCCCAGAGCTGGTTTTAAGTTTACAAACTTTAGTTATTTATAAAAACCATATCACGCAGCTTCACCAGTCCGGGTGAGCGGCGGGCGGTGACTCCTGCGGGAACCGCACGTGTCCGAAGACCCGGCAGAGTGGGTTTCTCGAGGAGGCTGAGGCCGTGCCCGCGGAAAGCATCCGCCCATAGCGATCCCGGACGGCGGGAAAAGCAGTTAGTTCGCATTTTATCTCAACTGTATAGGATTCTAAAGCAACAAATGAAGTGATCCTTATTCCTAATACATATGTGGTACACGGCTTTTAAAAATGGGTACATCCTTGCGTATCTCTTTTACTAGATCCAATGTAATGGACTCGATTAACGTCTCTTCTTCTGTTTCACTTCCAACTTTAAGAATGTGCCCTCGGGGGTCTATCATCATAGAAGTTCCCGCAAAGTCTTCATTATTGTATTCACCTATTCGATTGCAGGAAACGACAAAAAACTGATTTTCAATTGCACGGGCGATTTGCAATGCTTTCCAATGATCTTTTCTAACTGTCGGCCACTCAGCGACGACATACAATATTTCCGCGCCTTCTAGGGCTAATTTCCTAGCAAGCTCCGGGAACCGCAAATCATAGCAAATGATAATCCCCATTTTCACACCATCCAGTTCAAATACTTGTACCTTCTCCGTTCCCCCAGTCAAATAAACCGGTTCATCCAACATTGGTACGAGATGGATTTTATCATACGTATACACAAGCTCTCCTTCTCGATTCACTACAATACTCGTATTATAGATGTTGCCATTTTTTATATTGGCAATCGACCCACCAATAATATTAATGTGGTACATTTTTGCAAGATGCTGTAGAAAAGAAGTTGTAGGCTCACCATCCGTATCGGCATAGTTTTCCAGCTCTTCCAACGTATAAGCCGTTGTCCACATCTCCGGCAGAACAACTATATCCGGTCTTTCCTGTGCAATCTCTTTTACCCATTTTCCAACTTTCAATCGATTTGCTTCCGGATCCCCCGGAATAATATCCATCTGATAAATCACATGCTTCATTGTGCCTGTCACTCCCCGAATTTTGTCGAATTTTGTCAATTAGATGTTTTAGTCAGTTATGGCTATTTAAACCATCCCTTTTCTTTCAGTTTGGAAATAGCCTCAATGCGATTGCCAACATGTAATTTATCCATAATCGTTGATACGTAATTCCGAACTGTACCGTTCGTCAAATAGAGCTGACTTGCGATTTCTTTCGTGTTCTTTCCGTCAGCAATCAGTTTGATAACTTCTTCCTCACGTTCGGTTAGTGGATTTTCTTCTGAATATGCCATATCAATTAACTCTGGAGCATAGACTTTACGTCCATCCAGTATGACACGAATCGAGTCTGCTAATTCCTCGCTTGGACTGTCTTTTAGTAAATAGCCATTTACATTCGCTTTACGTGCTCTTTCAAAATATCCTGACCGCGCAAATGTCGTTAAGACGATTACTTTACATGTGCTATCCTTTAATGCCTCAGCTGCATCCAACCCTGTCATGACAGGCATTTCAATGTCCATAATACATATATCCGGTGTATATTGCTCAACTAATCGCAATACCTCCTGGCCATTTCTAGCCTGCCCGACTACTTCCATATCTTCCTCCATGTCGAGCAAAGCACCTAATGCACCAAGCAGTAAACGCTGGTCCTCGGCTATTACAATTCGTATCAAGTTGTTTCCCCCTTTTCCATTTGTTGAATAACACGCGGCACCCGGATCATAAGTTTTGTTCCATTTTTTGAAGTTATTTTCAAACTGCCATTAACAAATTCAAGCCGTTCCTTCATCCCGATAATGCCATTTCCCACAAGATTGTTTGAAACCTGAAGACCTTTTCCATTATCCTGAATGGTAACAGCCCATTCCTCATGTGACTGTCCAATAGATATATGACACTGTGTTGCACCACTATGTTTAACAACATTCGTAATGGATTCTTTTACACACATGCCCAATACGTTCTCAACCAGTAACGGGGTATCTTTGAGCACTGGGTCCCCATCCAGATGGAACTCAATTTGTGCTGCATCCAAAAGCTGCTTTACACCGATCATTTCTTCTTTTAATTTAGTACCCTTCATATCAGCAACCAGTTCGCGGACTTCCTTCAGAGCCATTCTCGCAGTTTGATGAATATCCCTCAGTTCCAGTGCTGCCGATTCGGGTTTAGCATGTATTAATTTTCCTGCCAGTTCACTTTTTAAACCAATCAAGGAGAGCTTTTGTCCCAACGTATCATGTAAATCACGAGCAATTCTTTCCCGTTCTTCGACGATTAGTAACTTAGCAATTTTATCTTGCGCATCTTCCAATTGAACCTCCAGATTTTCTTGCTTATTTCGGTTATACATATTAAATGGAAGAAGGATCACACCAATTAAACATAAAATAACAAAAGGAATCTGGGTGAAAAGGATTTGCCCTTGCATAAAAAACCCAAGAGTGATAGCTGCAATTGTTGAAACGAGATGTACGACATATAACGTGATGAAACCTGCTCTATTATGAATGTTACCAATAAAGAATGCGAGAAATAGTGAAAAGTAAACATAACCGAAGTACAAGGTCATCCCAATACTTATAGCTATTTCTATTCCTACCGATACATAGACAGTCCATCCTTTTTTAATGAATGCCAAGCGATAAGTGACAAAAAACAATACAATCATTAAAATTCCAATAATAATCTCAGCAACCGTTGATGAACGAAATATAAAATAAAATGGAAGAAGACAAAATGCAATCCATGCATAAAGACTTAGTCCTGTATTTTTCGGAAAAATATGGTACCAATGCTGCAAATTAATCTCTCCCCATAATAATTCAATTTCTCATTTCTATTTTGTATTTCTAAGTATAACAAAAACCCTTCCGATAAGACATGGAAGGGTTATATAAGGTCTTTATTTTTGTGTCACAGATGATTCGCTTGTTTTTAGCCCTAAACCGGATTTTTGCGATTTACGCTGAAGTGCTTTATATTCCTTGAAACTTATAAACGTTCTGCTCGCCTGGTCATACAATCGGAAACGAATCGATTTCAGGCTTGTTTTTAATGTTATCGTTGTTGCTTGGTGTAGTGGTGGTGTAGATTCATGTGCCTTTTCTAAGTTATAGTTTGGTACTCTTGGACTTAAATGATGCACGTGATGGTATCCGATACTACCTGTTAGCCACTCCATAACTTTTGGAAGCTTGTAATAGGAACTTCCATCCACTGCTGCTTTTACATAATCCCATTCATCTTCATTCTCGAAGTAGGAATCTTCAAATTGATGTTGTACATAAAACAACCAAATACCAGATGCTCCAGCAATAAAGAGAATTGGCAATTGCACCATCAGAAACGCCTGCCACCCAATCGCCCAGATTAGCGATGCATAGATGACTGCAATGGAAACATTTATTAAATAGGTATTCAAACGTTCTTTACGCTTGGCACCTTTACGGTTAAATCGATTGCTTATTAAGAAAAGAAATACTGGTCCTAGACCAAACATCACAATCGGAGTTCGGTAGAGCCTGTAGCCTAGTTTCCCAAAATAAGATGCTTCTTTGTATTCTTCCACTGTCATTACCCAAACATCACCTGTCCCACGTTTGTCGAGGTTACTGCTTGTAGCGTGGTGAATCGAATGTTCCCTTTTCCACTTTTCAAAGGCAAAGTGCGTAATGATGCCAGTTATCGTCCCTACAATGCGGTTAGCTTTTGCATTCTTGAAAAACGACATATGTGTACAATCGTGGAATATAATAAAGGTTCGAATGACAAACCCTGCAGCAATCACAGAAATTACTAGTGATAGCCAAATGGAGATGGACAAGCTTTGATAGGAAAGAAACCAAAGCAGGATAAACGGAACGATTGAATTAATTATTTGAATAATACTCTTTTTCGTATCTGAACTTGCAAATGGTGCTACGCTTTTTCTCAATTGTGCTTGTTTTTGTTTGCTCATATATTTTATCCTCCTATATATAGCATGTAACTATATTTTATTATAAGATATGTTGCTGTTTTTTATAAGTCATAAACGTCATGAATACATATGACAAATGTCATATGATAGAGATGAATATAACTAAAAAAATAGAGCAGACAGTATGTCCACTCTACTTCGTTTAATTACTGTTTTTCTGCGTTATACTGATGGAGTGGTGGCGGAACGAGCCAGCCCTTCTCTTTATTAAGACGAAGGACTTTGGCTCCGAAAGTTGCTTTCTGTGTATGGAATTGACCAAACATCATTGCGATATCCTCGCGTATGGATTGACCTATCATACCACTGCATGCAACCAACCCAGCGGCGATATCTACCGATAGGGCAGCCGCTATTTCCGAATCCATATAACGAGCTCCCGTTGGAATATCTTCCAAGTCGGCTTTTGGTCGGTCCGGTGGTGTTGGCGGCATTCCTACACCGTTATCTTTTAAGAGCTTTTCCATTTCAGTAACTTCCTGCTGCCCTTGCTGGATAGCTTCATCAATCAGTTTCAAAAGATCCTGATCGCCTGCATGATTTCGCGCAGTTTGATATCCCGCAATTTTCCCTTTCATTGTCATCACAGCTGTCCATGTACCAAATACCTCACCATAATGCATTGGTTCATCTGTCGGATTTCCACTAAGAATACCCATCCAATACCTCCTCAAGAGATTTATACTATGTGCCAACTTTCTTTAACCTGCACATACACTTATATTTCCTTAGAATGTTTACCTTATACATGAGTATCTATAAGATATAAAGGGTAAACCATTTCATTCATTGCAGCATCGACAAATTATGACAAAATTCGGGAAGTGACAGGCACCAAAAAGAGTAATAGAATAGGGTTAGGATAAGTTTTTTTGGAGGTGGAAATATGGATTCATCAACTATTATTGGGAAGTTACAGAATCGGATACCATCTATCATGGGCCATGAAAATTTCAGAAAGTCTGCAGTGCTTGTTCCCTTGGTGGAAATTGATAATGAAACACATCTATTATTTGAAGTCCGGTCTTTGAATATGCGTAGTCAACCTGGCGATATTTGTTTTCCAGGCGGTCGAATTGATAGGGGTGACCCGGACCCCAAGTATTGTGCAATTAGGGAGACGACGGAAGAATTGGGCATCCACTCAGAAAATATCAAAGATGTCATTCCACTTGATTATGTTGTTAATGATCTAGGAAGAATTATTTATCCATTCGTCGGAAGGATCGCCAATATAAACGAGATCATCCCGAATAAATCCGAAGTGGAAGAAGTTTTTACTGTCCCACTTTCTTATTTATTGAATACCGAACCAGAACAATACAAAGTTAATTTCCATATTACTCCTGAAGATGACTTCCCTTTTCACTTAATCGTTGGTGGAGAGGACTATAATTGGCAGGTACGACATATAAACGAGATCTTTTATAAGTATGAAGAAAAGGTAATCTGGGGATTAACCGCGAAAATACTGACCCATTTAATTGGTTTATTGGATAATGAATAACTTACCTAAAAGAAAAGAAGCACATAAGAAGTTCTTCTTCTCATGTGCTTCTTTTCCTTTTAAAATCACCAATTCATTGGTACAGGCAATACACCTGCTATATCCTTCTCATACTTCTTTTGTTCTTCTTTATTCATCCAAATGTGTATGATACCATGATCCTCATTTGTTCTAATTAAACGGCCAATGCCCTGACGCAGGCGAAGCAGCATATACGGAGCATCCACTTCTTTTTCTGCATCTGCAGCATGATTCCGTTTTGCCTGAAACACCGGATCTTTCGGCGGAAATGGCAAGGAAGAAATAATTACCTGTGTTAGTGCTTCTCCAGGGACGTCGAGTCCTTCCCATAAATGATGTGCACACAGTACAGAACTTTCATCGTTCTGGAATTTTCGTACGGTTTCACTTATTTCCAGATCACCTTCATAAAGCATGTCAAATGGCCATTCCTGATCTGCAGACCATTCACGGAAATGATTCATCTCCTCTGTAGTAGAAAAGAGAATCAGTGAGTGTCCATCATTATTTAGTAACCCATTTTTAATTTCTTCCCATTTTGAATCCTTCTCCTGTTCCACATGGCCATTTATCCTCATTTGATTTTCATAATCAAAAGGGGATTCTACAGAAAAGGAATCAAACTTATCAATACCTAAATTACCGGCCAAGTAAGAAAAATTGCTACTCTGTGATAAGGTAGCCGATGAGAAAACAATAGGAATGCGTTGACTAAATACTTCTTTCTTTAATACATCTTCTACGAGACGAGGCATAACTACCAGGCTCGTTGTCGCTTCATTTTCTTCCAGCCAGTAAATTCCTTCATCATCTTTTAATAAAATCGAAAGTCCATAGGAGAAAAACTCCAAATACTCTTCAATGATCTTTGTATGATACTCATCCATGGTAAACAATTCGGTATCAAATACTAAATGTTCCAAAAGTTGCTGAACCATATCATTTAGGCGGCTTGCCATCTGCAGCATCGCTTCCGAACGGGGAATCTGTTGACGATTGGAACCTTCCACCATATTCGCTGAGTCTGCAAGCAGTTCAAACCATTCATCATTCAGTGCCAAAATATCCTCAACAAGAAGGAGTGATTCTTCACGCACATCCTGCCCCATATAGCCGGTAAGGACATTCGTTAGATTTTCAAAGTTGAAGCGATAGGTTAAACCTTTTTGTGCAGCAAATTCCAATAAATGACCTTCGTCAAATACAACTGAGCTCGCTTCTGGAAGGAGTGGCATTTGGCCTTCACGCTTGCGGGATTCCTTTGTCCATACATGTTCCATATAAAAGTCATGCGAACAAATAATGATATCCTGTGCATGTCTGTAATAATCTCGATTTAGGGTTTGTCCACTACGGTGACGCCAATCACAGGTCGAACACTGCTGGAGCGGGTCCCAGGCGATTTTTTCCCATTTTTCATCCGGTACCCATGGATATTCCTTTCGATCTCCATAACGTTCAAATGATTTCATAACGGCACTCGTATCAAAAACAAAATCTGGTATCTCATCATGTACTCTTAAAATATCCATATCACTCGTTTTGTTCGCCAGTGGATCAAGCTTCTTAATACAAACGTAATTTTCCCTTGCTTTTGCCAAGCGGACATCCACATGGAGGCCAAGTGCATCCTCGAGTTTTTCAATATCCCCGCCTTTTTTTACAAGCTGTTCGATTAACGTCTCATCTGCGCAGGAAATAATGGCAGGCTTTCCTTTATACCGCGCATAACAAATTGCATATAACAAATAAACAAGTGTTTTCCCTGTACCAACACCCGCTTCAGCAAAGATTGTTCCTTTATTTTTAAAGGCCTGCTCCAATTGAAAGGCCATATAGATTTGTTCATCGCGTAATTCATAACCCTTTTCAGGTAAAATATCATAAAAAACATCACCGACATAATCACCCAGTCGGTCAAAGAAATTCTCAGTCTTAGAAACAGTAAATGGTAATGAAGTATTTCTTGGCATAGTAAACTCCTCTTTAGCTTCTATTCAATAAGCTTTCATACTAGCATAATATATTAAACTACTGCAAATAAATGACAGTATTTTTTGTCTTAAACATTATTTTAAAAAATTAATTATAATTCGAACAGTCAAATCTCATTAACCAAATAGATGATTATTATTTCATTCTTACCATTTTTAGGATTTTTAACATATCTACTTTCGTTTAGAAGTTAGAGATGGCTTTGTTCTTATTATAAAATTAGAGAATATACATATAAGTACACACCTGTGCCTTGAACAGAAAGAAGGGATGATATGCAATATTTTTACACTGTCCAACCAACAGATACAGTATATGACATCGCCAGGAGATGGGAACTTCCATTAGCATCACTGATCGCTGCAAATAACCTAACTGCCCCGTACACGATATTCGTTGGCCAACAGCTTTCCATGCCTCCAGGAGTAAATGTTTATCGTGTGAAACTAGGGGATTCCGTTTATCAAATTGCCCAGTTTTTTAAAGTGCCCTTTTCTGTAATTATTGAAGCTAATCAACTACAAGCCCCATACATGATTTATGTTAATCAATTACTACAAGTACCACCTGGAGTTCCTTATTATATTGTTCAACCCGGAGATACGCTATATACGCTAACCGGAAGATTTAATGTCATCACAGATGGCGTTAGAAACACAGAGCTAATTCAGAGCGTCAATCAGCTATCCACATCAA
Source organism: Oceanobacillus sp. CF4.6 (assembly GCF_051262635.1). Lineage (NCBI taxonomy): Bacteria > Bacillati > Bacillota > Bacilli > Caryophanales > Bacillaceae > Oceanobacillus > Oceanobacillus sp. CF4.6. Next base: position 69,909 of record NZ_JBIMEX010000007.1, read on the forward strand.
CCATCATTCCCGGGATGATGCTGCGTATCCCATACGCTCCACCAGGTAGTGAAGGCCTGATTGCTTATACGTCGAATCGAGGCGGAGGATTCGACCTTTGGCTGTATAACCCTCGGAATGGTTCCAATGTACAGCTGACATCTGGTTTAGGAGATTCCTTCTCAAGTCCTGAATGGTCCCCAGACAGTAGTAGAATCGCTTTTGCAGGCATAGATAGAATCCTCTATGTGGTCGACCTTGAGACAGGTTCCATTGCATCCATCGATCAGCTAAGCGAAAATGATAACCTACAATTGGATTGGTCGCCGGAAAGCACAGAATTAGCTTATACGACGAGGAATCAGATTATCATTTATACGATAGCTTCACATCAGGCACAATCCATACAGCAGATGGAAGCAACGGATATTCAATGGTTCCCAAATGGTACCGAGCTTTTATTTCAAGCAACGGATGCATTTGGGATTAGCCAACTCTATCGGATTTCTTCAGACGGAACCGGTAAGAGTAGAATTACAAATAATACAGATGGTCCACTTCATGATATTCAGTTATCTCCTGATGGATCCTTTGTTTTGTATACAACTCCGGGAGTCAGTATTTCACTCATTATTACAATCGAACTGGCAACAGGGAATATGTTTGGGTTAGAGGGTGGTCCCCTCGCTAAAAACTATTATCCGAGATGGCATCCTGATTCCAGAATCATTGCATATAGTGCCACAGCCTATGAAGACAGAGGTTATTTTAACCAAATTAGAACTGTTACAAGAAGTGGCGATAATGAAACGGTTCATGCGTTATCGAACTGTTTTGCAACACCAGTAACCTGGTCAACGGACGGAAATAAAATTGCCTACCTTTCCGGATGCAGTGAACAGGAATTTGCTCGGGAGATTTGGGTGGTAAACCCGAACCACCCAGTTCCGATTCAAGTTTTAGAAGATGCTTTAATCACCTCACTCCAATGGTCACCTTCACCAGTCGGAAATTTATTTGAGGAGACATACTTGAATCAGACATATCGAATTAGTTTCCGGTATCCCTCTCACTGGGAAAGGATAGATAACGAGAGATACGAAGGTCCTGATGGATTTTTCCAAGTTTCTGCTATAGCTGGAGACAGTTTGGAAGAAGTGTGTCAGGGGGAGGCGTACCACCCATTAATGCCATATGGATCTACTCCGAGAATTACATCATCTACGATTGAAAATGAAGAAGCATGTTTTATTTTCCCATCAGCAGATCAACCTGCTGAAATGAATCAACAGTCTGCACTTATCGTCATTTACCCTGATCCCATTGAAATTCAAGGTACAACATATAATTTCCTGATTTTGTGGGCAGATAAACTGCACATCAGGGAAATAGCATCAACGTTGACATTCTTATAGAAAACACAATAGAAAAAAACAGATGAGAAGTCTGCCCTCCACTCATCTGTTTTTTCTTTTATATATTCTAAAACCCCTAATGTTTGTCGACAAAATTCGGGAAGTGACAGGCACTGCCTTTAATTCTGTTCTACTAATACGCGTCGCATGGTACCTTGTTCTTTAAAATTTGTATGCCATGAGAATGCTTTTTCCAGCACATGAGGGGTCTGCCCTCCACGCTCAAGTGCTTCATTATAGTAATCCCATAATTGCTCCCGGTATAATGGATGTGCACAGTTTTCAATAATTAATGGCACACGTTCTCTTGGTGCCAAACCTCGAAGGTCTGCATAACCTTGCTCTGTGACAACTACATCCACATCATGTTCAGTATGATCGACATGTGAAACAAATGGAACAATACTGGAGATGTCACCGTCCTTCGCGATGGACTTCGTTACGAAAATTCCCAAGCGGGCATTACGAGCAAAATCACCGGAACCACCAATTCCATTCATCATCTTGGTTCCACTAACATGTGTAGAATTTACATTACCGTATATATCAAACTCTAATGCTGTATTAATGGAGATAATCCCAAGTCTACGAATAATTTCCGGCTGGTTGGAAATTTCTTGCGGTCTCAAAATCAATTTATCACGGTATTTATCAAAATCATGGAATACTTGCTCCATTTTTTTATCTGATAGTGTTAATGAGCAGGCAGATGCAAAGTTAACTTTACCCGCATCAATGAGATCAAATACTGCATCCTGAAGCACTTCAGAATAAACGACCAAGTCTTTAAACTCAGAATCAACCATGCCATGGAGTACGGCATTGGCAACAGAACCAATACCTGATTGTAGAGGCATCAATGATTCATTCAGCCTTCCAGCTTTGATTTCAGTACGTAAAAAATCAAGAAGATGGTCTGCCATCATTTTTGTTTCCTCATCCGGTGGAACAATCGTAGAAGGGGAATCCATCTGATGTGTAAAAACAATTCCTTTAACTTTTTTCCGATCAAGTGGGATCCCAATAGTCCCAATTCGTTGGTCTACGCTTGTCAGCGGAATCGGTTCACGCTCTCCCTGCTTACTCGGACTGTAAATGTCATGTAATCCCTCTAAAGATTCGGGTTGTGCTGTATTCAATTCGATAATAATGTTCTCTGCTGTTTCAGCAAAAGATAGTGAATTACCAACAGATGTGCTAGGAATCATTAATCCATCTTCCGTAATAGAAATCGCTTCCAATATTGCATAATCAACTCGGTCTATAACATCTGCACGCAATAGCTCAGACGTATGTGATAAATGCTGATCAACAAATAGATGCTCCCCTGTATTAATTGCTTTCCTCATGGAAGGTTCTGCCTGAAAAGGTAAACGCTTGTTAACAATTCCTGCTTCAGCAAACATTTTATCAATATTAGATCCTAATGATGCTCCCGTATATACGTTAACTTTAAAATCTTCCCCATTTTCTGCCCGTTTAACGAGTGCAGTCGGCACAGCCTTTGCATCTCCTGCACGGGTAAAACCGCTTAATCCCAATGTCATACCATCTTGAATCCAAGATGCGGCTTCCTCAGCGGAAACGACTAGGTTTTGCAGTTGTGAGTCATGTATGCGCTTTATTTTTTCTCCCATCCAAGATCCCCCTTAAATAATAACTAATTACTATTAATAATAACTAATTTTTCGAATTTATAGGAAAAATCGGATGAAGAGAGGATATTTTTGAATAAACCAATAGAAATTCAGGATAAAGCAGAAGTATTTTTCAAAAGCCTAGTAACTTTCGAAAATAGCTGGAATAAGATTGGCTAACCGGAATCCTGACATCATTGTCCATTGCCAATAAAAATGTGGAATGGGTGTCTGGATAGATTTCTTTAATATGATGTACATTTACAATAAAAGACCGATGGCATCGGATAAAATTTTCCCTCGGCAGCATGAATTCAAAATCCTGTAATGTACTGGTATGGGTACCCGAATACCCTTCAGAGAATACATGGGTTTTGCGATCTTTTGCCTCCAGGTAATTAACATCCATGAAAGGAATCGGCTTCCAACCATCCTCACTTCTGACAGTGACTACCGTTTTTCCCTCCGTGTATGCCGGGTAAATAGCCAAAACACATCCTTCAAGAACACCTTCAAAATGGAACGGTACTGCCATCCCATGATAAGGAACCCCCAAAACATCACGATCAACAAACTCAGATACTTTTTGTTCCGTAACAATTGCTTTATGTGCAAGCGTTCCCTGTTTGATGCGGTCCCCTTTTTGTATTTTCAAATCAATCCGCTTACTTCTGCGATAATAAAGATATTCATTTGTATTTGAAATAGCAATTGAAATTTCATCCGAAAAAAGCTCCCCAATCACTTCCAAAAGCGAATCCAAAGTCAGCCGTTCCATAGTGCCTGTCACTCCCCGAAATTTGTCGAATCCTGATTTATACTTAATTATTATAATTTGCTATATTATTGATGTATTCATTGTACCATCTTATTTTGATTCCTTTCGCACTAAAATGGATATATTCCAACTATTTCACGAAAGAAATAACCGAGGAGACATTCGACATGATTCGGGTGACACGGAGACTCAACTTTGGTAATCTAGTAGGGGTAGAACTACGTTAGCGTTTCATTACATAGGGGGTTTAGCCATGAAAAGGCTTGTTATCATTGGGGGCGGTTATGGAGGAATCAAAATCCTGTCTGGGATCCTTGATCAGCCATTACCAGAAGATATACATATTACAGTAGTAGATCGGAACCCATTTCGTTCATTAAAGACTGAATTCTATACGATAGCAGCGGGTACGGTTGCAGATCAGGATGTACGTGTGGAATTCCCGGAAGATTCACGTGTGAATTACGTTTTTAACGAAATTATAAAAATTGATACAGAAAAAGAACAGATAATATTTGATGATCCAGCGGCTACGATTCCCTTTGACTACTTAGTCATTGGTGTTGGCTGTGAGGATAATTACCATGATATTCCAGGTGCAGAAGAATTTACGGAGAGTGTACAAACCTTTACGAAGGCCCGTCATACAGGAATGGCAATTGGAAATCTAAAAGCCTACGGGAAAGTATCCATTATCGGAGCAGGACTGAGTGGTATTGAAGTTGCTTCGGAAATAAGAGAAAGCCGCCCTGATCTTAATATTCGCTTGCTTGATCGCGGCGCAACCGTTTTAAAAGCGTTTGATTCAAAAATCCAAAATTATGTAGAAGAATGGTTTATTAAAAATAATGTAGATGTCATTCATAATTCAACGATTGAATATGTTGAAAAAGACGGGGTATGTAACAATGGCGTATGCTATATAAATGACGTAACCATCTGGACTGCAGGTGTACAACCAAATCGTCTCATAAGGGAATTACCTTTTGAAAAAGATAATCAGGACAAGGTAGTCATTAATGCGTTCTATCAAGTACCAGAGAAGCAAAATATTTATGTAGTAGGCGATTGTGCATCTAGTGAGTATTCACCAAGTGCGCAACTTGCAGGGCTTCAGGGCGAACAAATTGCTGAAATTTTACTGGCAGTTTTGAAAGATAAAGAACCTAAGAAACCGAAGCCATTAAAACTAAAAGGCACCCTCGGATCTCTTGGCAAGTCAGATGGATTCGGAAACATGGTCAAAACACCATTGACAGGGCTGCTGCCGCGATTAGCAAAAACCGGTGTTCTCTGGTTGAGTAAAAGACATTAATACATAGAAATAGGGGAACCAGTATATTTTGCTGATTCCCCTTTTTTATTTACATAAAATTAACCTTGAATTTGCAGTATCTTAACTTTCTGACAGTATACTGAAAGTAAGATTTACTATTCCTTCCTGGAGGTGTCGCATGCGATTCCTTGCAAAGATAAGTATCAGTCTAGTAGCTGTCATGCTTTATTTGTTTTAATTTTTCTAAACGGTTCATTTATATTGGAACATTTATTTATAGTAGAACATTGAAGAAGGAAAGCCCTTTTAACCCCCTGGACTTTCCTATTTAAGCACCTTGGTTTCCTAATGCAATAAACATAGGACAGTAGTGATTACTGTCCTATGTTTATATTTAATTTCGATTTTTATTTTTATTCAGCTGAACCAACGTCAGCCCATTTATACTCATAAGTTGCTCCGAATGGATTTACAAATACATTTTCCACTTTTGGAGATACAAGCTGTGCTCTTGATGCTTGATAAATTGGTGCAATTGCTGCATCTTCAAAGAGAACTTTTTCAGCCTCCAGGAAGTTTTCGTAGCGTGCAGCATTATCTGTTGCCAATGTTGCAGCTGCATCCTGGACTAAAGTATCATATTCCTCGCTTGAGTAACCCATCTTATTATTTCCACTGTCAGTTGTCCAAAGGTTCATAAAGGTAAATGGATCAAGGAAGTCAGGGCCCCATCTAGAAACTTGAAGTTCATAATCCATGTTTGTATCTAAATCAAGGCGTTGCTCTTTCGGTACTTGTTTTAATGAAACTTCCAAACCTGGTAGATTTGTTGTCAACTGGTTGGAAATATATTCAACCATGATCTTCGTTGTTTCATCATCATCTACTAACATTTCTAATTCAACTGAATCTGTTCCAATTTCTTCTAAACCTTTTTCCCATAAAGCTTTTGCTTCGTCTACATCATATGAAACAAGATCTCCACTTACTTCACGGAAATCTTCACCAGATTCAGGCATTGGCGTAAAGTCAGCTGGAATAAGGCCGTTTGCAACAATGGAACCATTATTTAGGATGGTATCAACCATGGCCTGTTTATCAAAAGCTTTGCTTATTGCAGCACGAATATTTTCATTCGCCAAAGCATCGGTTGTTGTTTGATTAAATTTTAGGAAATAAACAAAAGTGTCAGCCGAAACAACATAATCATCAGCTGTGGAATACTGATCAACAAGGTCTGAATTTAAATCCACACGGTCAACTTCACCTGATTGATATAAATCAACAGCAGTCTGTGGGTCTTTAACGACTTCAAATGTCAATTTGTCCATATTTACAGTTTCAGTATCCCAGTAATCTTCGTTTTTAACAAGCTCCCATGAGTTACTCGTACTTTCCCAGCTGCTCATTGTGTAAGGACCATTTGCTAATAATGTATCAGCACTAGTTGCGAAACTATCTCCCTGTTCTTCAACAAATGCCTGATTTAGTGGGAAAAATGTGCCAAAAGTTGTAAGTGTTTCAAAGTATGGAGTTGGATTTTCCAATTCAACTACTAGTGTGTAGTCACCATCGGCAGTAACACCCAAGTCTTCAACAGGAGCTTCTCCTGAACTTACAGCTGTAGCATTTTTAATTACACCATTCATCATATAAGGACCATATTCAGACCCTGTTTCTGGATTAACGGCACGTTGCCAAGCATAAATAAAATCGTGTGCTGTCACAGGGTCTCCATTTTCCCAGACAGCATCTTCACGTAAATTAAATGTCCAGATTAAACCATCGTCACTTACTGAGTGATCAATTGCAATCCCCTCAGATGTTTGTGTGTCCTTATCTAAACGGTACAGACCTTCCATTGTAGCTGCCAAATATATAAAGGACGACTCATCTGTAGCCAAAGACGGATCCATGGTTGGAATTGCCTCCAAATTAGTAAAGTTAAGAACCTTTTCTTCTGCTTCAGAAGATTCGTTTTCTGTTTCATCGGTTGATTCCGATGAATCTGATGTATCAGAGGAATCTCCGTCAGAGCAAGCTACTAGTACAACCAATAGTAGTCCAAATGCTAATAATAATGACCAATTTTTTAACTTCATTTCTCTTTACCCCCTACTATTTTTCTATGTACTAAATAAATTTAGTCTAGTAATCTATAAAGACAATTATATATAGTATTCCGAAAATTGTAAAGAGATTTAAAATTAAGTATCTGAAAAAAATACGTCATTTTCTTATTATCAACGCTACTAATCAAAATAAAAAGCTAAGTCAGCTTATAGGAAACTAGACTTAGCTTTTTAGGAATTTAGATATTTTCTCCATGCTTACGAACCCATTCACTACTGGATTGAAACAATTCAACCGCTTTTTCAATCTGTTCTTCCACCCTGTTCTTTGCTGTACCACCAGCTACATCACGTGCATTGACCACGGTTTCTGGCTTTAATTTTTCAAATATATCTGCTTCAATTGTTTCGGAGAAGGATTTAAATTCTTCCAACGTTAGATCCAATAAATATTTATTATCGTTTATGCACTGTAATACAACTTGCCCGACGACAGCATGTGACTCTCGAAACGGCATTCCTTTTTCAACAAGGTAATCGGCAAGGTCGGTTGCATTGGAAAAATCCTTTCGAACAGCTTCATACATGTTTTCCTTTTTCACTTGCATCGTCTCAATCATTGGTGCGAAAAGCCCTAATGCACCTTTTAGAGTATCGACTGTATCAAACATTCCTTCTTTGTCTTCCTGCATATCTTTATTGTAAGCCAATGGCAAACCTTTCAACGTTGTAAGCATACCAACTAAGTGGCCAACAACCCTTCCAGTTTTTCCACGAACCAGTTCTGCTACATCTGGATTTTTCTTTTGCGGCATCATGCTGCTTCCCGTCGAGAAAGCATCATCGAGCTCGATAAAGCTAAATTCAGCGCTGGACCATTGAACAAGTTCTTCACACAGCCGGGAAAGATGGGTTGAAATTAATGATGCATTTGATAAAAACTCGACAACAAAATCGCGATCACTCACCGCATCCAGGCTGTTTTCACATATACCATCGAATCCCAATTTTTCCGCTACAAACTGACGATCAATGGGAAAAGTTGTTCCAGCAAGGGCTCCTGCACCAAGTGGTGATTTGTTGACACGCTTCCAGCTGTCCGTCAGCCTTTCCACATCCCTCTGAAACATGAACACGTATGCCATCATATGATGGCCAAACAATACTGGTTGCGCTCGCTGTAAATGTGTATATCCAGGCATCACAGTATCCAAATTTAATTTTGCCTGGGTATGAAGTGATTGTTGAACGGACACTACTAATTGAATAATCTCAATTAATTGCTCTCTTAAATAGAGTCGCATATCTAGTGCAACTTGATCATTTCTGCTCCGTCCTGTATGAAGTTTCCCACCGACAGCACCAACTTCCTCCATGAGAAGCTTTTCCACGTTCATATGGATATCTTCATGCTCCTCACTAAGTTCAGCCTCCCCGGACTCTATTTTTAAAAGAACGGTATGAAGTCCTTCAGCAATTTGATCCGCATCTGCTACAGGGATAATCCCACAGAATTTCAGCATTTCCACATGGGCGAGACTACCCTGAATATCATATTTTGCTAATTTTTTATCGAAGTTAATCGATGCCGTATATTCATCCACTAATTGATTGGTTGGTTTTGTAAATCGTCCGCCCCACAGTTTCACTTTTGAACAGCTTCCTTTACTTCCAATTTTACTTTTTCGATCGATTTAATTTTGGAATGTGTGCCATTTACGGAAGCATGAACTTTTGTTGGTAAGCCCCAAAGCTTAATGAAACCAAGTGCAGCATCATGATCAAACGCATCCGCTTTATTGTAAGTTGCCAAGTCAAAATCATATAGGGAATTTGCAGATTCACGGCCGATTACCTGTGCTTGACCTTTATACAATTTCACTTTCACTGTGCCTGACACATGCTCTTGTGTTTTAGTAATAAACGCCTGTAGTGCTTCTGTGAGTGGTGAATACCATAAGCCATAATAAACCGTTTGTGCTAGCTTTTGTTCAACGACAGGCTTGAATTCAGCAACTTCTCTCGGTAATGTTAATGCTTCGAGCTCCTGATGAGCAGCAATTAGCGTCATGGCTGCAGGTGCTTCATAAATTTCTCTAGATTTAATCCCAACTAGACGATTTTCCACATGGTCAATTCTTCCGACACCATGCATTCCTGCAATTTCATTCAGTTTCAAAATCAATTCATCCAATTGCATTTCTTTGCCATCCAAAGAAACCGGTTTCCCTTGATCAAATGTAATTTGAATAACTTCCGGTGCGTCCGGTGCATCCAATGGATCAGCCGTTAAGTCATACGCATCCTTTGGCGCCTCTGCCCAAGGGTCTTCCAAAATGCCGCACTCATTACTTCTTCCCCATAAATTCTGATCAATGCTGTAAGGACTATCCAAATTGATTGGAATTGGAATATTATTTTCTTTGGCATATTCAATCTCTTCTTCTCTTGACATTGCCCATTCACGTACAGGTGCAACAATTTTAAGATTAGGATTTAATGCTGTAAATGCCACATCGAAACGTACTTGGTCATTTCCTTTTCCAGTACAACCATGTGCAACAGCGGTTGCGCCTTCCTCTTCTGCGATATCAACAAGGATTTTTGCAATTAATGGACGGGAAAGTGCGGAAATTAACGGGTATTTCCCTTCGTATAATAAATTGGCCTGTAATGCAGGAAGTACATATTCCTCTGCATAAAGTTCCTTTGCATCAATCACATACGATTTGATTGCCCCAACATCCAATGCTTTCTTTTTAACAAAATCTAGGTCTTTTCCTTCCCCTACATCAAGTGCCACCGCAATTACATCATAATGATATTTATCCTGTAACCATTTAACTGCAACGGAAGTATCAAGACCCCCGGAATATGCTAATACAATTTTTTCCTTCGACATTTAAATTTCCCCTCTCTAATTGAGCTATTAATGAATTATTATGCATCATTTTGTATAATAATTCAATAGGTATTTGTACATTTGTTAAAATATAATTATTTATAAGATTCTGTAAATTATAAAGATATGCCCTCCATAATTTGGAACACACTTGTATTAAAGAAATAAAAGTAAATAAAAATATTTATTTATTCTAATCTCTTTATACACAGTAAACTACTGTGTATAATAAGCTATATATTAGGAAGGAGAATGTACATGAGTATTCCAAAACCGTTAGTTCAGGTAAATCAATCATTTATTGTTATAACCGTACTTTTAGCTTTCGTAATTCACCCGATTATTTTACTTTTGCCTTTCCTAAATGGCTTGTATACATTAATAACAAAAAAGAATCCAATTATTATGTTCAGCAAGCGTTTTCTAACAAAGCCACTGAATCAGTATCTCCAAGAAGACAGAGACCAACAGATTTTTAACCAATGGATTGCAACGATCTGTATTGGACTTTCCTTGACTTTCTTTTATCTTAATTTCACAACAGTAGGAATTATATTTAGTTTGATGGTTTTAGCCGCTTCAGGCATCGCGCTAATGGGCTATTGTATCGGCTGTACCATACGATACCGCTACATGATGTGGCGCTATAAAAGAACGTAAGCGTACGATCACTCTCCGTATTTCTTCGGTAAAGCTAGAAAATAGCCTTGTTTTAAAAAGCGCCAAGCCCTCTCTTACGAAGGCTTGGCGCTTTTTTAGTTATATTTTTTTTACGGCATCCGCGACCGAGGTTTCGCCTGACATCAGGTCAAATCCTTTGCGATAGGTGCTTTCTTCATTTAGGGAAGCAATAATAACCTTGGCTACATCCTCACGTGGAATGGAACCTGCCTCAAGATTTTCGGCTACACTCACCTTACCTGTACCTGGATCGTTTAATAACCCACCAGGTCTCACAATCGTATAATTCAGACTGCTTGCTTCCAGTATTTTATCTGCATAATGCTTAGCAACCATATATGGACTCATTGGACTGCCTTCCCAGCTTTCCCTGTTATGTGCTTGAACCGCACTGACAATGACAAAGCGATCTGCTCCAGCCTTTTCAGCTGCTTCCATTGATTTGACTGCACCATCCAAATCGATTAGCAATGTCTTGTCCGGTCCGGTACTTGCGCCTGAACCAGCTGTGAAAATAACCGCATCTGAGCCCTTTGCAGCCTCAGCAATTTCCGCGACACTTCCTTCAAGATTTCCCAGTACTGCATCGACACCAATATTTTTCATTGTATCTATCTGTTCTTTTTTCCTAACCATTGCTTTTACTGTATGTTCATCACTATCTTGAAGTAAACGTACAAGATGTTTACCAATCTGGCCATTCGCTCCGATTACAAGAACTTTCATTCCCACATCTCCTCTTTTACTTTAGACTTCCGAACTTATTGCCATTATTTCAAATGCTGACATGATTAGCAAAGAATGTGTTTTAAATGTTACATGATTAGGAATACCATGATTGGTGCTATTAAAGATACGATAACAGCACTCAACACCATTGCTATCGTACTTACGGACCCTTCCAATTGACTGGACTCCATTGAATGTGCCGTACCTATGGCATGGGATGCACTTCCCATTCCAACACCGCGACTAATTGCATGCTCAATGTTAAACAATTTAAATACCCATGGACTCATAACGACACCACCTATTCCGGCAATGATAACGAATACCGCAGCAAGTGACATGACCCCTCCCATTGAATCGGCGACAGCCATGGAAACTGGTGTGGTTACCGATTTCGGAATCAGCGAATAGATGATAAAATCATCCACCCCACTCCAGCCAGCAAGCAAAATTCCTGAAGACACGCCAACAATAGCACCTACAGTTGTTCCGCATAGAACTGGGACTATCAATTTGCTGATCAAGTGTCGCTGCTTGTAAAGTGGGTAGGCCAAAGCTACCACAGCTGGACCAAGCAGCTGATTGATCCATTCCCCTCCAATCATATAGGTAACATACGGGATATCAAAAACAACAAGTCCGGCGATGATTATAATGGAACCCAAGAAAATTGGCAGCGTAATCGGCGAAGTAATTTTCTGATGTAACTTCCATATAAGGATATAAACAATTAACGTAACAATAATCGATAAAAATCCAATCAATAAACTATTCATGTGGCAGTTCCTTCTTTCCGATCAACCACTGTGTGACCTTCGCAGATATCCCCATTACCAGAACAGTGCTGATTAGAACAATCAAAACTACCAATAGACCTTTTCCAGAAAAAAGGTCAAAATAATTAACAACACCAACCGTCACAGGAATAAAAAATAATGTTAAATGATTAACAAACAGTTTTGTCCCTTCCTCAATCCAAGCTATTTTAATCATGTTTGTTAAAAGCAATAGTAAAAGAATAATCATCCCGATCACACTACCCGGTACGAACAGATGGAATGTTTGCTGTATCCAATTACCCAGCAAAAAAATAATATATAATATAGCTATATGAATGACTATCTTATCGAATCTGAGCACTTCGGAACACTCCTATATGTATATGATTCATTCATTATAGCAAAAACAGAAGAAAATCTAACCCATCAACCAAAAAAAAGCTCCCTGCCATCTCTGACAAGGAGCATTCATTTTTTTTATTTTATCCAAACCTACCAGAAATATAATCTTCGGTTCTTCTGTCTGCAGGATTAGTAAAGATGTTATTTGTATCATCAAATTCTACAACTTCACCATTTAGGAAGAAAGCTGTTTTATCTGAAATTCGAGCAGCTTGTTGCATGTTGTGTGTCACGATAATAATGGAGTATTCTTTCTTTAATTCTTGTACCAATTCTTCGATACGCAATGTTGATTTTGGATCTAGTGCAGATGTTGGTTCATCCATTAAAATTACGTTTGGTTCAATTGCTAAGCAACGTGCGATGCATATACGTTGCTGCTGTCCCCCAGATAGACCATAGGCATTTTCAGTCAGACGGTCTTTTACTTCATTCCAGATGAACGCACCACGAAGGCTTTTTTCTACAATTTCATCCAATATCTTCTTATTACGGATCCCATGAATTTTCGGCCCATACGTAATGTTGTCGTAAATTGACTTTGGAAAAGGGTTAGGCTTTTGAAAGACCATGCCGACATGGGTTCTAAGGTCTTCCACTTTAAAGGACCTGTCCAAAATGTTTTTACCTTTGTACGTAATCGTTCCATTTGTACGAACAGATGGAACCAATTCCACCATACGATTTAATGTTTTAATATACGTTGACTTACCACAGCCAGAAGGCCCAATAATTGCTGTTACCTCTTTTTCATTTATGGAAAGGTTAATGTCTTTTAATGCATGTGTTTCCCCATACCAAAGGTTTAAATCCTTTGTATCATAAACAATTTCATTTCCTTTTGGTGAGTCATTATTTCCTTTTATATCAACCTTAACTTTTTTTCCATCATCCAAAGGACTCATTCATTTACACTCCTTCATGTTTATTACGGTTGCACTTTGTTAGTGGCAATTCTTAATATCTTTGTTGAAATTTATTTCGAATAATGATGGCGATCGAGTTTAACAAAAATAACAGTACTAGTAGGACAATAATTGTTGCGGCTGCTAAATACGCATATTCTTGAACAAGGGAGGAGTCAAGTGTCCAGTAGTAAATTTGCATTGGTAGTGCAGTAAATGTATCAAATATGCTTCCGGGGAATGGTATTAGTAATGCGGGTATACCCAATACTGTCAATGGTGCAGTTTCCCCAATAGCACGGGAAAGAGCTAAGATAGATCCTGTCAAAATCCCTGGTAATGCAGCAGGTAGTACAATGTTTTTTACTGTTTGCCATTTGGTCGCACCCATCCCATAAGAAGCTTCACTTAAATGCTGTGGCACTGCACGAATGGCTTCCTGAGCAGCTACAATTACAATAGGTAATACAAGAAGCGAGAGCGTTAATCCACCTGCAATAATAGCATTTCCAAAATCCATGGCTCTCACAAAAATTGTTAGCCCTAGCAAACCATATACAATTGAAGGCACACCTGCTAGATTGGATATATTAGTTGCCACTAAGGACTGAAATTTCCCTTGTTTTGCATATAATTCCAAATAAATCGCAGTACCAACCCCAATAAAAATAGTTACCGGAATAACAATAAGCATAAGCCAGGATGTACCTAAAATGGCCCCCATAATTCCAGCGCGATCTGCATTTGTTGATAGTCTTCCGGTCAAAAAGTTCCAATCAATCCATGCAGCACCCTGTGAAATAACACGAATCAAAAGAATGGCTAATACTACCAAACCGAAAAGCGTTGCTGCTAAAAATAATTGCTTTAATACATTATTTATAGTTACTCGGGAAGACATACGCTTTTGTACTTGTGCATCATCTACATATTTCATTTTAATATTCCTCCCTAAATTTACGAGAGACATATCTTGCAAGTAAATTCATTATTAATGTAAAGACAAAAAGTGTCATTGCTACAGCATACAAGCTGTAATATATCGTCGATCCAGCAGGCGCTTCCCCACCAGAGACTTCAACAATATATGCAGTCATAGTCTGCATAGATTGAGTTATGTCGAAAGTAAAGTTTTTGGAGCTTCCACTTGCAATAGTAACAATCATTGTTTCACCGATTGCTCGTGAAATTCCAAGCACAAATGAGGAAATAATTCCGGATAATGCTGCAGGAATTACAACCTTGAGTGTTGTTTCCAATTTTGTTGCTCCCAGTGCCAGTGCGCCCTCACGCATGGTATTTGGTACAGCAGTCATAGCATCTTCGGAAAGGGATGCAATCATTGGAATAATCATAACCCCCATAACAAGACCAGGGCTTAATATATTAGTTGCTTCAACAGCCGGGAAAATTGATCTAATGACTGGTGTCACAAACGTAAACGCAAAAAATCCGTAAACAATTGTAGGTATTCCAGCAAGTATTTCCAATAATGGTTTAAGCGTTCTTCTTACTTTTTCTGAAGCATATTCACTTAAATAAATTGCAGACATTAATCCAATAGGTCCTGCCACAAGCATCGCTATAATTGATGAAATAACGGTTCCTGTTATCAAAGGCAAAACACCAAATTCAGGATTTTGACTCAATGGTTTGAGTACAGTTCCCGTAAAGAATTCCCAAATCGGGACAATTTTAAAGAATTCAATTGACTCAGCTAATAAAGTATAAATAATTCCTACTGTTGTCAGAACAGAAATAGATGCAATGATAATTAATATGGTAGGAATTAATTTTTCCGTCACATTGGAAAAATTCCTCTTTTTTTTCTTCTCTGCAATCATTTCTCTGACATTAACAGCGTTTTTTTTGTTCAAATCGCTGTTTGTTGCCATTTTACGGAGCACCCCTTCCAGAGCTTAAAAGTCACAATAAGATGAGAGCAAAACTACCGGCTCTCATCTTATTGGACTTCATTTTCAATTTTTATACAAGTTATTATTTAAGACCTTCCAACTCTTCAACAAGTGCTTGTGCTTCTTCATCTGGGATTGGAGCAAATCCAGTTTCACCAGCAAATTCGTTTGTACTATTCATTACATATAAAGCATAATCAAGTACTTGGGCTTTTTCTGTAGCGTTGTTCGTGTTCAAGTAAGTGAATACTGGACGAGTGAAACCAGCATAGTCACCATCTTCAGCAATTGTATCTAGTGATGGTGCAACTGGACCGTCACCAAAGTCAACACTTACTGCATTAATTTTGTCCTGGTTGCTATCATAGTATCCAAATCCAAAGAATCCGATTGCGTTTGTATCTTCAGATACAAGTGTTACAAGTGTAGAATATTCTTGTTGTAAATCAATTCCTTCAACTAGATCTTGTTCTTCAAGAATATTTTCATAGAAGAATTCATACGTACCATGGTTTTCATTTGGACCGTAAGTTTGGATTTGTTCTTCCGGCCACTCTGGATTAATATCAGACCAGTTTGTATATTCACCAAGGAAAATGTCTTTAACCTGTTGCTCAGTCAATTCAGTTGCCCAGTCATTTTCAGGGCTTGTAACGATTGTTAAACCATCCAATGCAACTTTAAGTTCCATTACTTCTATACCAAGTTCATCTGCTTTAGCTTGTTCTTCTTCTTTAATTTGACGAGAGGCATCGTTAAAATCTGTTCCATCTTCCATAAGGAATTTTTCAAAACCAGCACTTGTTCCAGCGCGGCTTACTTCTACAGAAACACCTGGTTGTTCGTTGATCATATATTCTTCAGCAAGTCTAGCCATTAAAGGATAAACTGTACCAGAACCGTCAATTACTACGCTACCGTCTAACTCAGTTGATTCACTATCCGTTTCTTCTGTATCTTCTGATGCTGTATCTTCTGAAGCTGTGTCTTCTGAAGCTGCTTCTTCAGATCCTGTATCCTCCGTATTTTCTTCTTCTGACCCACCACAAGCTACAAGCACTACTGCTAAAGCTGCAACGAGTAGAAACATTAGGTACTTTTTGAATTTCATGTTAAATTGTCCTCCCCTGATTATGTTCTATTTTTGGGCTTGTTGTTTTGCCCTCAATTGATAGTATAGTAGAGAAATATTAAGGAAGTATGTTCCTTATGTAAATGTTTTGTAAAGTTATAGGGATATAGTCGCGTTTTTGTGGCCATATAACGCAAAAAACGGGCGTTTGACCGGTTTTTTCCATTCATGTTAATTCGTTGATGATTCTCTTTTAATTGTTTGTAACTCCAATTCACCGTCCGTAATTTTATAAACTTTATCACAATAATCTATTAGACGGGTATCATGTGTAACGATAATTGTTGTTTTATTATTTTGAACGGTTACTTCCTTCAACATTTCCATTACTTCAAAGGCGCGATCAGAATCCAAGGATGCTGTTGGTTCATCGGCAAGTATAATACTTGGATTGCTGTACAACGCTTTAGCGATGGCTACACGTTGACGCTCCCCACCAGATAAATCACTCGGGAAATTGTTTAATAGTTCATTGATTCCCAATGAGTGGTAGAGGTTATGAAGTTCATTCTCATTTAAATTATCCTGTTTTACTTTATCCAACAGCTTCATCTGCTTCCAATTTCAAATCCTTCTTCTATCAGTGAGTCATCTGCAATAACCTCTCCTTCATTTTGAAAAGCTTCCTCCTTCTATTATATTTGGCATAATGAATTCATCATCATTGATTCCAAATGTAGTGTAGATACATTTGCTTTTGTATTCCTAACAATTGCAATAAAAATAAGTATAAACAGTTTTTTATTACTTTCACGATGTGATCGTTGAGTTTCTAAATAAAAAAGAATCTGCAAGGTGTTGAAAACCCTTTACAGATTCTCTATTTTTTATTTACTTCTGTCATAATCTGCGACCAACTGTCGTAGGAACTATCTATATTCCATTGGCGATCTCCAATTTTAACTCCCTCTACCCCTAACCCTCCTACAATAAACTTTAATTCAGGAATGTTCACAGAAAGGACATCTATATATTTCTGAATGATCGTTTCATCTTTCTTACGGGATGTTGAGATCGCTATAATATCAATATCTTTTTCCTTTATTAGCCCTTCAAGTCCCTCCAATGGTGTATCAGCACCAATATATGTCACTGGATACCCTTTTTCATTTAAGAATAAAGTAAACAGTAGAAGGCCAATTTGGTGCTGCTCACCTTGCGGGCAGATTGCCATCACTTTTGGAAGGGTTGATGCAGTCTCGAATATACGAAAGAAATTCATAAATCGCTGTAGCACAAGATTGGTTATCATATGTTCTTGTGCAACGTGAATCTTCCCCTCTTCCCACGCTTTCCCTACCTTATACATTAACGGTACAATAATGGAATGAAAAACTGTCCGGTAGTGGAATTGAGAAAAACATAGATCAAGTAAAACATGGCATTTTGCTGTATCGAGATGGAGAACCGCATAATACAATTCCTCTATCTGCGCTTGATAATTTCCTTCTTCCGACACAGACATTGGAGAAGAAACAGAAATTTGTTCCTCTTTTAAGGAATGCAGCTGTTTAACAGCCTGACTTACCTTCATTCCATTATCCTGAACCTGCTTTTTTACCCATTTTAAATCGGTTATATTTTCTTCTGTGTACTCACGATGTCCGGAGGCTGTTCGTTCTGGTGTAATTGCATGATAGCGTGTCTCCCAGGAACGAATTGTAACTGTAGGCATGTCCAATATTTTTGAAACTGCTTTGATGTTATACATTTTAATACCCCATTTATAATAACTATATAATAACTATACAAAAAATATACATCAATTATTCATTAAAATCAAGAATGGGTAAAATTATTTAATCCGCTTCGATACGTTACGACGGAAAACAAAATAGCGCATAAAGAAAAAGCTCGCCGTTGAAGAAAGAAACATTGCAGCACCTTTGGCAATGTTATTTTGCACAAATACCGGTATTGAGAAAAGCCCTAGTAAAGCGATACCACCGATAAACACGAGATTGCTGATTCCGAGACTGACGAATGCCTGTATGCAAAAAAAGATTAATTCTTTCTTGTTTTTACTCGCTTTCTTCCTGAATGTCAGATTGGCATTGAACAGATAACTATTCGTGACCGCTAACGTATAAGCAATTGTATTAAATAATAGAAGGATTTCATTATTATCTGCATACCAAAAAAACAGCAGCAAGTTCAACGTACCGATATCAATAAGGGCATTCATCCCTCCTATTGCACTGAACTGCAAGACTTGGAATGTATTCTCTTTCTTGTTAGATTTCCGTATCATTTATGATTACACCTAATTCTTTTTAATTTGTAATTTTTTGCTTATTTTATCATAGTCTTGCTTATTCCACTATAATACAGCCAGAAATGCAATTCCCGTAATTTAATTTATTGGAAATTCCGTTTGTTCATAAAAAATGATTGACTTTTAAAAAGATTAATATTACGATGTAGAAACAACTTTATAACATAACTCTTATTGAGAGTGGTGGAGGGACTGGCCCGATGAAACCCGGCAACCTTTCTGGGAATTCTTTTTCCGATAAAGGTGCTAATTCCTGCAAAATACGTCTGTATTTTGGTAAATAAGAGGGGACTGCTATTATAAAACGCAAATGCCTCTCTTACCCGAGTGGCATTTTTTAGTTTCCCTAACATCAAAGGAGTGATACACATGTCAATTGCTACGGTGAAAGGATCACCGGGTCATTATCGAATTGGGGAACAGGTTCTAAACGAACTGAACAGTCTTCTTTCTGAACTGAATGTTAGAAAAGTGCATATTGTTACAGGCGAAAAATCATGGCGGGCAGCAAAGCCTTATCTGCCAGACGAATTTCATACGATCGATCCGAATCATATCACTTTCATCAAGGGGCATTGCACCATACAAAAAACAATAGACCTGGCAGGAAAGTATGATAATGAACATGTAGAAGCAGTTATTGGAATCGGTGGTGGCACTGTACTTGATATTTCAAAGGCGTCTGCTGCCCGAGCTGGTATAAAATCCATATTAATTCCAACGATTGCAGCGACCTGTGCCGCATGGACACCATTGAGTGTATTTTACCATGAAGATGGGAAGCATTCACATTATACAGAATTTCCTGTAGCAAATACACTCGTACTCGTTGAACCAGCGATTATTGCCAAAGCGCCGCTGAAATATTTAAAAGCAGGTATCGGCGACACACTAGCTAAGTATTACGAAGCGGATGCTCTTGTAAATTCCTTTTATAAAGGTGTGGAACTGCCGATTTGGCTGCAAGTCTCCCAATTTACTGCTAAAATTTGTCGTGATATTCTTTTAAAGGATGGAAAAGCAGCATTAGATTCCGTCAAAGAGGAACAAGTAAACGACGAATTGATCCGTGTTATCGAAACCATCATACTGACAGGAGGTATGGTTGGAGGATTTGGCGGCAAAGCAGGAAGAATTGCTGGTGCTCATTCCATTCATAATGGATTAACGGAGGCAGATGAAGTGAAACGTTTCCTTCATGGTGAAATCGTTTCTTATGGAATTCTCATTCAACTGGCTTTAGAAGGAAAAGAGAGTGATTTAAAAAAACTGCTAAATTATTATGATGAATGGGGATTCCCAGTAAATTTGAAGAGTTTAACCATCGATGCTGAAGACGAAGAACTTTTAGGAAGAATCACCAAAAAAGTATTACTACCAGAGGAATCCATTCATTTTATGGACATTGAAATTACAGAAGATACTGTCTTAGCAGCATTTCATACCGTAGAAAAGCTAACCTATCAAAAAGCATACTAACAGAAAGAGGGATGATGATGAAAAAAGGACTATTTTTAGGATTTGTTGTTTTACTTATAGGATTATTGGCAGCATGTGGTGGATCGGATGAAGTAGAGGGTCTGCTAGAGGATGATAAACTAACTGTTGGTGTAACCGCAGGACCACATGAAGAGATACTGGAAAAGGTTGCAGAACTAGCTTCTGAAGAAGGAATAACCATTGAACCTGTAGTATTCAGTGACTATGTTATGCCGAATGTAGCATTATCTGAAGGTGAAATTGATATAAATAGCTTCCAGACAGAGCCATTTTTTGATCATATGAACGAAGAACGTGGTCTAGAACTAATTAAAGTAGCCGATACAGTAACTTTTCCAATGGGAATGTATTCAGAAGAAGTAACAGACCTTAAAGAATTGGAAGATGGTGCACGTATTGGACTTCCGAATGACCCAACTAATGGCGGACGTGCACTCTTACTTTTCGAACAAGCTGGTTTAATTACAATTGAAGAAGGCTTAGGTGTTAATGCTAGTATCAATGACATTGTAGAGAATCCAAATAACTTTGAATTTATTGAACTTGATCCTGCTCAAATACCTAGACAACTTGGGGAAGTTGATGCAGCTGCAATTAATTCTAACTTTGCACTTGAAGCTGGGCTTCTTCCAGGAGAAGACTCTATCTTCATCGAACAGGATTCTCAATTTGTGAACCTGATTGCTGTACGAGAAGAAACGAAAGATGATGAAGTTGTTCAGCAATTTATCGATCTCTACCAAAGTGATGAAGTGAAGCAGTTTATTGACGAAAACTTCGAGGGTTCCGTCGTACCTGGATGGTAAGAATAAAAGCATAAATGCCCAATTGAATCATTAAAATGTAAAAAGTGCGGATCTATTATGATCCACACTTTTTTTATTTTTTATCTGTAATATACTCATTCGGTGCTTCGCCATTCTCAGAGTTATGGTTCTTATACTGACTTTTTCGGCCATTACGTTGCTCACCGGTGTTTTCATTTTCTTTAAACTGATTGTTGTGCTTCTTCTCTTTATTGCTCATTTACGAATGCCTCCTCCTACCTTACTATCCCTAGTTTTGTCGAAGTGAGGTGTTTTATTCATGTTGAGCATTAAAGATTTACTCACCTGTCTCTGCAAAACGTTTAATTCGATCTCCTATTTCATCGCGTACGCGTTGGAAAACTTTCCAAACTTCTTCTTCAGTTCCCTCTGCTTTTGCCGGATCATCAAAACCCCAATGTTCCCGTTTTACTTGAGGAGGCGTCATTGGACAGCGGTCTGCTGCATCCCCACAGAGAGTCACAGCCAAGGTAGCATGATCTAAAAATTCCGTGTCGATTTTCTCTGATTTTTGATTCGATATATCCACCCCGGCTTCATTCATCGCTTTAACCGCATTAGGGTTCAAACCGTGTGCTTCAATTCCAGCACTTCTAACGGACCATTCATCACCAAGGTACTTTTTTGCCCAACCTTCTGCCATTTGGCTTCTGCATGAATTGCCAGTACATAGAAAATAGATTGTTTTTTTATTCATTCTGTAACCTCCATTAAAAAATTAGTAATGTTAAGTACAGCCCAATTAATGTAATAAATAAAATGGGTACCGTTAAAATAATTCCTGTTTTAAAATAGGTCCCCCATGATATTTTAACTCCCTTTTTCGATAGAACATGGAGCCATAATAACGTTGCAAGTGAACCAATCGGTGTTATTTTTGGTCCTAAATCAGAGCCGATAACATTAGCATATATTAATGCTTCCCGAATAACTCCGGTTGTATCTGTTTCAGCTATTGCGATCGCATCAATCATCACAGTAGGCATATTATTCATTACCGATGAAAGGATAGCTGCAATGAATCCCATCGACACAGTAGCAACGAATAAACCTTGTTCCGCTGCAGTCTGAATAATGCCCGCCAGTACATCCGTCAATCCGGCATTACGCAGTCCGAAAACAACGACATACATTCCGATGGAGAAAAATACAATGTTCCACGGTGCACCTTTAATAACAGCCTTCGTATCCACTGCCTTGCTTTTCCTTGCCATCAGAATGAAAAATATTGCTATGACTCCCGCTACAATCGATACAGGTACCTGGATAAACTCACTGGCAAAGTAACCAATCACCAATAGCCCAAGTACATACCATGATAATCGGAACATTTTATGATCCTTAATTGCTTCTTCCGGATCTTTTAATTTGGATACGTCATAATTTTTAGGAATACTTTTTCTAAAGTAAAGCAATAACACTAGAATCGTTGCAGCTAATGAAAACAGGTTAGGTATGATCATACGTGATGCATACTCCACAAACCCGATATCAAAGAAATCAGCAGATACGATATTTACAAGGTTACTTACTACAAAAGGAAGTGACGTCGTATCTGCAATAAATCCACTTGCCATAATAAATGGAAAAATCATTTTTTCACTGAAGTTTAAATTACGAACCATAGCTAGAACAATAGGTGTTAGTATTAACGCCGCTCCGTCATTTGCAAATAATGCAGCAACAACAGCACCTAATAAGCTAATGTAAACAAACATCTTGATTCCATTTCCTTGCGCAATGCGCGCCATATGTAGAGAAGCCCACTCAAAAAGTCCAATTTCATCTAAGATTAATGAAATCAGAATGATGGCAACAAATGCCAACGTAGCATTCCATACAATACCCGTCACTTCTGCTACATCACCAAAGTCCACTACGCCTACAATCAGAGCAAGTACTGCTCCTCCAACCGCAGACCAGCCGATGGACAATCCTTTTGGTTGCCAAATTACTAAAATTAAAGTTGCTATAAATATTAATACTGCTAATACTGACAAAACAATACCCCCAATTAACAACAGGTTATACGATTCCCCTGTTCTTCCAATTCTTTTATTTTATCCTCCTGATTAGGAAGCTGGTTTAGAATTTGTTCAATAAATGGATAGTATTCATTACTTTTATTAATGGAATAAAAGATCCATTGTCCTTTACGCTCTTCCAAAACAAGCCCTAAATCTTTCAATTTCCTTAAATGTTGACTAATCGATGATTGACTCGTCTTAAATATCTCAACAAATTCACATACACAACAAGCTTGATTTTGAAGAATTTTCAGCATCGTTAATCTTGTTTTATCACCTAATAATTTTAATAATAGTGCTGCCTTTTCCATTTCTATAGCTGTTTGTAGCACGTTCGTTCACCGCCTTTTGTATCGCAGTATTAGTATATAATGATTCGCTTATATATTCAATAGGAAATGATCAATTAATAAACTTTACATTAATTTCCCGATTGGTCACCCCCTCTTTTAAAATTCCTTCGATTGTAGTTATGAATAGGAGGTGACAACCGTGGAACTTACTTAAATGGCTAATTGTCCAACTCGAAAATAGGACTCATCCATACACTAATTATTAGGAGGAGATAGTAATGAAACTGTATTTAGATCCTGGCCATGGTGGAACGGATCCAGGTGCCTCGGGATATGGCTTAAAAGAAAAAGATATTGTATTGGATATCGCTTTTCGAATACGTGATATATTAACCGGTGACTACAAAAATGTAAGTATACGGATGAGTCGAACAAATGACAGTACCAAAAGTTTGCGTCAACGAACAGATGAAGCGAATGCATGGGGCGCTGATTATTACTTATCCATCCATTGTAATGCTTTTAACGGGGCTGCTGAAGGATATGAAGACTTTATTCACAATAGTCTACAAGCTAACTCACAAACTGCAAAGTTCCAGAATATCCTGCATGAGGAAATCACAAAAGTAAATCAGTTGCGAAACCGCGGTCAAAAGAAAGCAAACTTGCATGTTCTTCGTGAATCATCCATGCCAGCCTTTCTATCGGAGAATGGTTTTATTGATCACCCCGGTGACTCCGCATTAATGAAAAAGAATGCATGGAAACAAAATGTCGCACAAGGGCATGTAGATGGATTGGCCAGAGCCTTCCAGTTAAAACGTAGAGAAAATGTTACAGATTCAGGAAACCTGTACAAGATTATTGCAGGTTCCTTTAAATCAAAGAATCATGCTGATGATCGTTTATCACTTCTGCGTTCAAAGGGGATTGACGCTTTCTTGGTTAATGTGACTATTTCAGGAGTAAGGTGGTATCGTGTACAGGCGGGAGCATTTTCTAGCAGAAAGCATGCAGAAAATCATTTGCGAACAGTAGAAAACACAGGAGTATATGCAATTATTGTTCAAGATTAAATGGGGGAAAGTGCCTTCATTTAATCTCTTCCCAATAACTGCTTCGTAAATGCAATATCGTCTGTAAAATATCCATCAACACCCAAATCGTTCACTCGTTCTTGTTCTTTTTTCTGTGTATGCATGTCGGTGAAAAACACATGTACTTCTTTTCCTTGGCTGTGTAATTGATTCACACTTTCTACATTTACATCTGTTGATTCCATGCCGATATACGGATAATCGACTGACAATGCCTCTCTAAGATTGAATTTTCCTTTACCAAAAAGCAATGTTAATGGTATTTCAGGAGCAAGTTCACGTATTCTTTCCAGGCTGGTTTGAGAGAATGACTGGATGGTGATCAAGCCCTTCGTAATTATTTCATGCTTATTCAGTAATTCAATGAAAGGCTCCTCCATCACAGCCTCGCCATCAACCAATCTTGTTTCAATGTAATAATGTTCCGTATCTGAAAAAACGTTAATAATTTCCTCTACGGTTGGAATTTCTTCTTTTATCGTTTGATTATTAAAAACCTCTACGGTTGTAAAAGACTTTATTTCACTCCGTGTATAATCAGAAACATTCCCTGTTCCAGTTGTTGTACGATCAAGCGATTCATCATGCATAGCTATAAGCTTGCCATCTGCTGTCATTCTCAAATCAATTTCCAGGGCATCTACCCCTTGTTCTGCAGCAATTTGATAAGCTGGAATGGTGCTTTCATTAAACTGATCATTCGCTCCACGATGAGCAATAATTTTCGGCGAATCAACAATGCTCGATGGCGCTGATTCCATCTCTCCCAGAGCAAACCAGCTGACCAGGCTCACAATAAGTATAAGTAGAGACAGAATAGTTATTTTTTTATACAAATGCTTTTCGCTCACTTCTAAAGAACAGCGCTTTTTCCGGGAAGTCTGTAATAATTGCATTCACCTTTAAATCGAGCAGTTGCTTAATTTGATCACGATCGTTGGCCGTCCAGACTCGGATACTCGAATACATATCTCTCCAAGGGTATGAATTTGTTAATAAAACATCCTTAGATACATGCAATGCTTCTAAATGAAGGGTTCGTATATAGTCCTCTGGTAGTGAAATATGGTGATCCAGCAACCATGCGATACCAGCATTCTGATCCAGTTCTTTTATGCGCAATATGCTAGGTAGATGGAACGAAGAGTAAATGACCTTCCGTCCATTCCCATATTGCTCCACAAGTGAAAGCAACTTTTCTTCCATACCTTCGTAATGAAACATATTTTTCTTCAACTCAATATTGAGCTCAATATCGTATGGAATTAGTAGTTCCAGGACTTCTTGCAGTGTCGGCACTTGTTCAGATATCCAAGATTTCTCATCGAATAGCTGAAAGTTTGAATATTTAATTCCTGCACTGTATTTTTTAATTTCTGCTAATGTGCAATCTTTAATATAACCTGTTCCATTTGTTGTTCGATCAAGGGTTTCATCATGAATGACGACAATTTCTCCATCCTTTGTCATCTGTACATCCAGCTCCACCCCATCCACACCTTGCTTCACCGCTTCATGAAATCCAAGTAACGTATTTTCAGGAAAAGTCGCCATGCTGCCACGATGCCCATATACTTTTGTCTCGCTCATATAATAAACACTCCCCTTATTATTAGGAAAGAGAATAAAACAGCAATCGCCATTTTATCTTCCTCCCTTGCCTTTTTGTACTTATTCGCCTCTGGCTTTATTCGCTTGTTCAATCGCGGTATTAAGCTGCTCTACCGCTGTACTGTATGCTTCATCCACATCTCCGCCGTTATATACAGTTTCAAGTGCTGTCTCTATAATTCTGCGTTCTTCTGGAATCATATCCATCACAGCACCTTGAGTAGCATAAGAAGGGTTTGTCGCCTGAAGCTGATCCACAGTTACTTTCAATTGCGGCATTTCAGCATGAGCATCCTGTACAACTTGTTCATCGTATGCTTCTGGGTTAATTGCAAAGTAACCCGTTCCAACATGCCATTCAGCTTGAATTTCAGGAGACTGGACAAACTTCATGAAATCCCATGCTGCCTGTTGTTCAGCATCATCCTTACCTTCTGACATCCAAAGGCTTGCACCACCAATAACAACACCTTCACGTTCTACGTCTTCTGGATGAGGCAAAAATGCAATTCCCACTTCAAAAGGTGCATTGTCAATAACATCTCTTGAACTTGCTGAAGATTGTAGGAACATCGATACATCACCGGCTAAGAATCCAGCCATCATATTATCTCCATTTGTTCCATAGTTTGCAAAAGTTCCATCATTGTTCATGCGTTCAACCCATTCAAAAATTGATTTCCCCTGTTCTTCAGTAAAACCAATTTCTGTCGGTGTATCTCCACGCCCATTATCATTATTTAATAGTAATGCCCCTTGATTTGCCAGTAATTGTTCAAATAACCAGCCATAAGCCTGCAATGCAAAACCTTTCATTTCCGGATTACTTTCAACAATTGCTTTCCCCGCTTCTTCCACTGCTTCATATGTTTCCGGCGGCGCTTCGGGGTCTAAACCTGCTGCCTCAAAAGCTTCTTTATTGTAGTACATTACAGGTGTAGATGAATTAAATGGCATCGAATAAAATTGATCATCAATTTTATAGTAATTAACAATATTTTCTTCCAAGTGGTTCATATCATAGCCTTCAGCATCAATAAACTTTTGAATCGGCTCAATATTCCCACTGTTAATCATCGACATCGTACCAATTTCAAAAACTTGAATCATTGTTGGTGCACTTTCTGTTCCAGCAACACTATGAAACTTTGTTAATGCTTCATCATATGTACCCTGATATTCCGCATTAACCTGTACCTTGTCTTGGGAGCCATTATATGCATCAACAATTGCATTTAATGCTTCCTGTCCAGCTCCTCCCATAGCATGCCAGAAAGTAACAATTTGCTTTTCTGTGTTTGCTTCACTCGATTCCTCCGATGTGGTTTCAGATGCTTCTTCCGCTGGTTCATCAATAGAAGTAGCGGAATCTTCCGACGCTTCCCCTTCCGAACTACATGCTGCGATGAAGAGTACAAGTCCTAACATGAGTAATGCAACTAACTTTTTCATTCGTTTTAACACTCCTTTTATATGATGGAACTTGCTATTTTATCCCGACGGAACGGGAAATAACACAAATGGGGAAAATGCTACTTATTTCAAAGCACCTTCCGTTAATCCTTTTTGAAGCTTCTTTTGACCAAGGAATAATAAAATAAGGGTTGGGATCACAACAATAACGGCCCCTGCCATAATCACTCCCCAATCATTCAATTGCTCCTGTGTTTGTAATTGCTTTAATCCAATTTGTACTGTACGTACACTATCATTTGTTGTTGAAAGCAGTGGCCATAGATACATATTCCAGGAAGTTAAAAATCCATAGACGCCGAGCGTTACCAGGCTGGTCTTTGCAACCGGTAGTACAACAGTCAAATAAAACCTAAAATCTCCCATACCAGCAATCTGACTCGCTTCTTTCAACTCTCTCGGAATTTGTTTGAAATTCTGCCTCAGCAAAAATGTACCGAAAGCCATTGCAAAAAAGGGAATGGCTAGTCCTTGATAACTATCAATCCACCCTAGGTCACGAATAGTATGAAAGTTCGGGATAATGGAGGCCTCAAATGGAACCATCATCGTAGCTATGAAAAGATAAAAGATAAAGTCTCTCCCTTTAAAATTTAGAAACACAAAGGCATATGCAGCTAAGCTGGATAAAATTAATTGCCCTAGCATAATTAAGATAGAGATAAAAAAGCTGTTAAATAAATATTTCAGTAAAGGAAACTGTCCAAAAGCTTTTACATAATTTTCAAATGATAGAGAATTTGGCAAGCTTCCAGTCATAATGTCCTTATTCGACATAAAACTCATCATAAACGCCATCATGGTTGGAGCAAATACAACGATCCCGGAAATTATCAGTAATACATAAAGAATAATTTTTTTGCTGGTTGGCATGGTCATTGGTAATGAACCTTCCTTTCACCAAATTTAAACTGCAAGAAAGTCATTAGGAGGATAATGATAAACAATACTACCGCTTGGGCACTTGCCGAACCAAACTGATAATTGACAAAAGCTTCCCGATATATGGAATAAACAATCAAGTTTGTTGTATTTTGTGGCCCTCCCTGCGTCAGAATATCTATTTGACCAAACGTCTGAAAGGCATTGATGATCGTTACGGTGATGACGAAAAATAACGTCGGTGAGAGCATTGGTATCGTAATTCGCCTCAGTTTATAAAAATAACCTGCACCATCAATATTTGCACTTTCATAAAGATAGGAATCAATCGATTGTAGCCCCCCAAGCAAAATTAAAAAGGTGAAGCCAAGATTCATCCAGATGGACGTTATGGAAACTGCTATCAGTGCCCATGTTGGGTCTGTCAACCAACCTATACTTTCAAATCCAAGTGAGCTTAGAACCACATTAAGCATCCCTATCGTAGGATGAAATAGATATAGCCAAAATACCGATGCGGCTGCTACTGAAATTCCCATCGTTGATGAATAGATGGTTCGAAAAAAACCGATTCCTTTTAGTTTTTCATTTGCAATAACAGCTAGAAATAAACTAATTATTATCGTTACAGGAACCGTATAAAGCACAAATAAAAAAGTTGATTTGATACTTTGCAAGAAAATGGGCGATTGAAACATATTAATAAAATTATCCCAGCCAACGAACACCGTTGTCTCTCCACTTGCATTGGTAAGAAAGAAACTTAAATAAATCGTACGTAATAGTGGATAAAACAGGAATACACCGAATAGAACAATTGATGGAAGCAAAAACAGCATTCCTTTTAAAAAACTTTTTGTTCGCTGTTTCTTTTTTACTTGCTCAAAATCGAGCTGGCTTAATTCCGGTGACTGAACCAATGCATCGCTCATCGTCATATTGCAACGACCTCTTGTTTCTTACTTATATTTGCAGATCTGATCAGTTCTCCTGTATCTGTATTAAAGAAACTTAAATTGTCTATCGTAATATGTATGGGCACCGAATCACCTACGTTAATTGCCCATTGACCGGGCCATTTTGCTGTCCACATATCTGAACCAATATCGAATGCCATAGACGTTTCATTTCCTAAATGCTCCACGTTCACAACTTCGAGATGATGTGTCGGATCCTTATCTGTTGCCGGAAGAATATGCTCTGCACGAATACCAATCGTCAAGTTTTTATTTAATGAAATCAGATTTAAGAAACTTGAATCGACATCTAACGGAAGCGTATCCTCAATAATTAACTGTCTTGTATCTGATGAATAAACAACTTTGCCTAAATTCATCTTCGGCGAACCAATGAATGATGCAACAAACAAATTTGCTGGCTCATTATAGAGCGAAATCGGTTTACCGACCTGCTGAATCTTACCGTCATTCAATACCATTATTCGATCACCCATCGTCATCGCTTCCACTTGATCATGCGTCACATAGACCATGGTCAGACCCAATCTCTTCTGCAGCCTGCGAATTTCCACTCGCATATGTGCACGTAATTTAGCATCCAGATTAGAAAGTGGCTCATCCATCAAACACAGTGGTGCTTCACTAACAACAGATCTAGCGAGTGCTACACGCTGTCTTTGCCCACCTGATAGTTCTTTTGGTTTTCGTTTTAACAGTTCATCCAATCCCATCATTTGAGCAGTTTCCGTTAATCTTCTTTGCTGTTCTTTCTTATCTACTTTTTTTGCATTTAATCCAAAAAGGATATTTTGCTCGACGGATAAATGCGGATATAATGCATAATTTTGAAAGACCATAGATAAGTTTCTATCTTTTGGAGGGAGGTGGTTGACGGTTTTTTTATCTACTTTTAATGTGCCTCCTGTAATTTCTTCCAGCCCTGCAATCATACGAAGTAACGTACTTTTTCCAGAACCTGAGGGGCCAACAAGAACAAAAAATTCACCCTCTTCAATAGATAAATTGATTTCATCTAATACACTTTTTTGTTTGTCGTATGACTTGGAAATATCGATTAATTCAACTTGACTCATTTTGTTGCCTCCTTAACATTCGCATTTTCATTTAAGCATACTTTTTTATTGAAATTAGGTAATTTACTTAAACCTTACGTATTATTTAATGAAGATTAATAACATTCACATTGTCTTCATATTCCATCGGTATAAAAGACTATAATCGGCATACTAAATCGATCCATAAAAAAACAGGAACATCAAGGGCTGCCCCCTGAAATTCCTGTCATATTAATCGTTTCTTACGTTAAGTGAGCTGTTAAATATCCAATTCTTCTGGCGGCTCACCTTTTTTATTCATTAGACGGACTTGAAGCGGCTCTATTTCCATAATCAAATACTCGGGATCATCCGGACCTTTAAAGTAAAGTTTCATATCATCATTCCATAGTTCCTTCTTCAGTTCTTCGGAGTCATTAAAGGATACCTTGCCTTGATATTCCACGTATTGATCGCCAAATCCTCCACCTTCGTATCCGATGAGGATATGTGTAAATGGGTTTTCTTCAATTTCATCTGTTTTATCCGTATCTTTATTCGTAGCTGTGTACAGTTTTAAATCCCGATGGAAAAACATCATATATCGCGAATGAGGCTTATTTCCTTTCACGGTCGCCATGGTTCCAACCGGACTTTCTTTAAAAATTTTCTCAACGGTTGATTTAATTTCTTCCTGACTCAAAATAACACACTCCTTTATATTTCTATATTTTTTATTATTCCTTTTCTATTCATAATTAAACAAGGGATTAATTAAGATGCACCTTAGATCATGATGAACTGGTCTGCCATTATGAACCGGAACAGTTGTGAAAGGAAAAATGAGCATGGTATTCGATCATATGCTATAATAAAAATATCAATTTAATACCTACTTTGTGGGAGAGGTTCTAGAACAAACCCTCTATAAAAAACTAAAGAAGTAACTGTATCTTTCTTTAGGATATGGTTTTTATTTTTGTCTTTTATTGAATTTTTACTATGATTCTCTCGTTTGACAGTAGGTGTTCCTGATCAATACTATACAAAGGAGCGCTATCCATGCGAATATTTTTTTACCTTATCGTTATTATTATTGCAAATATTGTTACCGCAAAGTTTGCCCCATTAGAATTAGGCGTATTTATTATCCCTTGGGGGTCCTTTTTGATTGGATTAACATTTATCTTACGGGATATGGTACAAAACAAATATGGCAAGAAAAAAACGTACTTGTTGATTGGTATGGCACTGCTTTTATCTGCAATTTCAAGTTATCTGTTAGGGGATACATTATGGATTGTTTTTGCCAGTGCGATTAGTTTCCTCGTTTCAGAAACCGTGGATACCGAAATTTATTCCAGGATAAAAAAACCGATGCATATTCGTGTACTTTATAGCGGAACAGTTGGTGGTGTACTGGATTCCACTATTTTCGTAATTATTGGTTTATCACCTCTAGGAGCCGGTTTTGTACCATGGGAAGCAGTATGGATGGCAATTTTAGGACAAATCGTTATCAAAGTTACAATGCAATTTGCTGGTGTACTTGTTCTTCAAAACTCGAAAACTATTAAAGCAGAATTCGCTAATTGACTCTAGATACAAAAAGCCCAGTTCCTTTTTGATAAAGGAACTGGGCTTTTTTGTTTTTAATACTTCAGCAAAGTGAAGAAATAGATTACTCGTTTTTTATTAACAAAATTGATCCGATTTCTTTGGGTTCTTCATGCCGAATAATGGTCTGATAAACAAAGCAAGTCCAGTTCCAAGCAAGGCCATTACTCCCCATACCCATCCATGAAGGCTGAAGGAGGCAATCCCGCCAAAGTAAGCGCCAATATTGCAGCCGAATGCAAGACGGGAGCCATATCCCATCAAAAGACCACCAACAATAGCAGCACCTGCAACACCCGGTTTAAACTTCTTCGGTTTGAAAGATCCCTGGGCAGCGGCTGCAATAAATGCTCCAAGTATAATACCGAAATTCATGACACTCGTGGAATCAGCCAATACCGTTTGTGATAAAGCCTCAGCGGTAGCTCCTGTAAAATAACCCCAACTAGTCACATCGATACCAATGGCCTGAAGTGTCTTACCGCCCCACAAAGCAAATGCAGATGTAATCCCCCATGGTTGACCTCTGACTGTCAATGTCAAAGCATTGAGGATTGCAAGAATGATTGCCGCAGCAAATAGTGGCCATGAACCTCTGAATATTTTTTTCCATCCGTTTGTTGTAGGAAGAGGTTTCATGGATGGAGGATTTTTCCGTTTGGCAACTTTAACAGTAACCCCATAGATTAGAGCAAATAACGCCAGCTGAACAATCCATGCACCAAAAAACCCAAGTCCAGTAGATTCTGCCAAAGATATCGGAGGCAAAGATGGCGTGCCCATCCAAAACGGAAGATGGTATGCTCCAACGGTTGATCCGATAATAAAGGCAATCAGTGTTAAAACCATCGAGGAGGCACCTCCACCAAGATTATACAAGGTACCAGATGCACATCCATTACCAAGCTGCATACCTATACCAAAAATAAATGATCCGAAAATAACACTGACCCCAACAGGAGATACATACCCAGCAGGTGTAAGCCCTGTAAAATTAAAACCTGTACCTAAAATAATTGCAAATAATGTTGTAGCTACTGCAAGCATGACCATATGTGCCTGAATTCCCTGTACATTCCCCACTGAAGCGAGCCTGCGAAAAGCCGAAGTAAATCCAAATCTGGCATGAAGCAACGTTGCACCTAATGCAAGTCCTATAATATATAAAATACCCTGTACCCAGCCTGCTGTAACAACAGTAGCTATCAACAATGCAATAGCAGCTATAATTCCCAATGACATGATTGGTTTTTGCACTGGACTGAGATTAGTAATAACGGTTGTCGGTTTAAAATTAAATCTTTTCTCGTCTGTAACAACAGATTGTTCCATAAAAATGCCCTCCTTAACCAATAAAGTTAATAGGGATTAATATTACCTCAATATGCCTAAAAAGTAAACATGGATTTTTTTATACCATTTACTAGGCGTCCTTTTTACGAAACAATGGTATGCATTTTTCAACTTTCAATGGTAAAGAATAAGCGTATTCGATTATTTGAGGAGGTGGTGCTAGGATGGAACGTACAAATGAGTTTGTAAAAAAGTTCAATGATACAAAGGAAAAGGACATATCGAATAAAAAGCGCCAGGGACATAATGACCCAGCGAAGAAATTACCTAACAAGCGACATTAACAGCATTTACTGGGATACATCCCTTAAGCTAAATAAAACCAAGGAGGTTCACATATGAATATCCAAAGAGCTGAAGAAATTGTTCAATCACCCGATTTAGTAAATGTAACGTATAACGGGAAAAAAATTTATATCCAGCATGTCGATGATCAAAATCAACTTGCACGTGTCTATCCACTGGATAACCCTCAAAAGGAGTTCGATGTACAACTAGAAAAACTCACGGAAGAATAGCAAACGAAAGCCTCTTTAATTAGGGGTTTCTTACATACCAATCTTCCCATCAAAAAAAGGATGTCGACGGGACATCCTTCCTTTTCTTTATTTATCTTAATAATTTAAATGCACCCGTCCAGGAAATAAGCTGATCCAACATTACATTGGCATTATCTGCATGGTAGTCAGCAGGTTTGAATTCGCTCATGTTTTCAAAGTCTGAAATTAGAGAAAATGTTACTGCAGTACGTATATCTGCAACTTGAAGTTCTCCTAGAATTAGACGGAGGTTTTCATGTGCACGAGTTCCACCTAAGCTACCGTAACCGACAAATGCTGCGGCTTTATTATTAACTTCCGGATTTAGGAAGTCAAGCGCATTTTTCAATGCTCCACCTATTGCATGGTTGTATTCCGGAGCTACAAAAATATAGCCATCGAAGGAAGCGATTTTTTCAGACCATGCTTTAATTGCAGTTTCGGAACCAACTTGGTTCGCTTCCGTTAATTCTTCACCTAGCATTGGCAGGTCGAATTTTGCAAGATCAACCACTTCATAGTCCACATCATCATTACGTTTTGTTGCGAAATCATATACCCAATTTGCAACAGCTTCCCCGTTACGACCTTGACGAACACTACCTTGAACGATAGCTATTTTTAATTTATCTTTTTTTACTACTGGTTCGTCGGCTTTTTTCGTTGATTTACCAAATAATTTATCTAAGAAACCCATTTGAGCACCACCTATTCTTCTTCTTGTTTAATGATTTAAGGACAGTCACCCCACACTTTAGAGTGCTTAAGCGCAATCGTTACGCAGGGAAAACTGCCCTTCCATACCCCCATTAATTATAGGGTTATTTTTATTTTCCTGGTCTGCAGGAAAATCTTATCGAACTGTTTTTAAAGCACCGCTCCACGCGATTACTTGATCAAGCATTTGGTTAGCATTATCTGCATGGTAGTCAGCAGGTTTGAATTCACTCATGTTTTCGAAGTCAGTCATTAACGAGAATGTTACTGCAGTACGTACGTCTGCAACTTGTAGTTCTCCTAAGATTAGGCGAAGGTTTTCATGTGCACGAGTTCCACCTAAGCTGCCATATCCAACGAATCCAGCTGCTTTATTATTTAATTCTGGGTTCAAGAAGTCAAGTGCATTTTTGAATGCTCCACCTACTGCATGATTGTATTCTGGAGCTATAAAGATATAACCATCGAATGATGCTATCTTATCAGACCATGCTTTAATTGCTGTTTCTGCTTCTGCTTGCTTGTCTTCAGAAATTGCAGCACCAAGGAATGGCAATTTGTAATCAACCAAGTCCACGATTTCATATTCCACATCATCATTACGTTTTGTAGCAAAATCATACGTCCATTTAGCTACCGCTTCCCCATTACGTCCTTGACGAACACTACCTAAAACAATACCAATTTTTAACATATTATATTTCCTCCCAATCATTTAACTTTATTTTTAATTAAACATACCTTAATTAATAATACTATAACACCCTTTTTGGATTATTGCAATATAATTAATTCCTTTTTATTATATAGTTATAAATAGTAACTAACAAGTTTAATGTTCCTGAAAAATGAAAAAACGGGGCTTCTGCTTTTTAGAAGGTAGGAGATCCTCTTTTTTCATTCGGCTGGTTTCTAAGAGATTGGACTACAATTACTCGTCCAACGAAAAGAATTGTCTTTATTGCCACAATTCTATAAACTACGACGTAACTGCTTTTCCTGCCGTCCGGAATCGCTGCGGGCGGATGCTTTCCGCGGGCACGGCCTCAGCCCCGAAGAGAAAACCACTCTTCTGGTCTTCGGACACGTGCTATTCCCGCAGGAGTCACCGCCCGCCGCTCACCCGGACTGGTGAAGTTTTATAATGCTATTTTGGCTACGCTAGTATAGTAATTATTAGCAACCTTCTAACCAGCTCTGGGAAATACACGGAGACTTCTGCGGGAGGAAAGGCATAGGTGAGACTCTGAAATGCGTCAGCATGAAGAGGCTCACCAGCCGCCCGCGAAAAGCGCAGTGTATTTCCCAGAGCGGTCGCCGAAGTTCCCTATACTAGTTCGTAGTTTATCTCACACTGCGATGATTAAAAAGCAATGGATATTACAAAAATAGCCTTTAATTAAAAGGGATATACCGATTCATTTGCTTTTTTTATTTGTTCTGTTGCTTGAATAGAATAGATGGTATCATCTGCGAGTCTGTCGAGTCTGAAGATTATTTCGTCATCAATGATTTCTTTTTGATAATAATTCTTTTCCTCTATAAATACATATTTTGAAACAACCGATGCCAGCATATAGGTTAATATCGGTTTTAATTGCTGTTCTACAACTAAATAATGCTTCGCTGATCCAGCAGTTGAAACGATACCGATAACTTTATCACGGAAAGCATCCATAGGGAGCAAATCAAATAGGTTTTTCAACGTTCCCGGTATGGAGGCCTGAAATGTAGGTGTGCCGATGATATAACCATCGGCTGCCATGATTTTTTCCAATACCGTTTTCGTATCACCTGTATAATCGCGATAATCCCTGCCATCACTGAATACAAGCTGGTATTCTTTCATATCAATTAGTTCCACTTCAACATCTGTATGCTGCTTTTTCATTCTATTTAAAACCCGTTCCACAGCTATTCGGGTTTTCGAACCAACAATGGAGCCGGAAATGCCGATTATTTTCATTTTATAACCCTCCCTTTTTTCTAGATATATCTATATAATTTTAATTTTTGTTCTCTTTGGTTTATAAACCTTATTATACCGAGTAGATTTATTGAAAGATAATATGTTGCCTGAAAAAAATATTGTTTCATACTATTATACTGTAAATAATTTTTAGTTGTTCATAAACAACTAAAAAATCCAAAGCCTAGGCTTTGGATTTTTTGATTTCAAATGTTTCTATAACGTTTATACTTCCTTTAACTGATTGCACCATGGAACAATTTTTTGACGACGTTTCCAGTGCTTTTGCTACTTTAGTTTCAGAAATATCATTGCCAAATATAATGAAATGCAATGTAACTTCTTCCACACGATTAGCCTCATCAGGATTTCTTTTAACATCGGCAGCTATAGTAATATCATCATAGTCAATGCGCATTTTTGTAAGGACCTTTTTTAAAACGCCTCCACTACAGCCCGCAATGGAAGATACGAGTAACGCAAATGGTCTGAAGCCAAATTCATCGTTACTGGAAATCGTTAATTTCCCAAAATCAAACTCTGACTCAAAACCATTTTCATGCATTTTAAACTCCATTTAAAATCACCTAACCCTTTTTATTATTTGTCTTTATTATAGCGAAACGTATTAAAAATAAATAAACAAATGCTTTAAATAGCGGTTTATACTTCTTCATTATAGAATATTTCATCGATTTGATATGCTTTTAAGTCAATATAACCAGTATCACTTACTTTGATTCCTTCATTCTCAAGAAGTAATTTTTGTTCCATCCAAACTTCTTTATCCTTTATGGCAATCTGTCCTTTCGCATTAATCACCCGATGCCATGGCAACTTATGCTTATTGCTCATGGAATGGAGAATCCGCACCACCTGTCTAGACGCTCGAGGGCTCCCCGCTACCTTTGCAATCTGACCATAAGTCATGACTTGTCCTTTTGGGATTTGCTTCATAATACGAATAACTAATTCAGTAAATGGTCTCATCGATTTCTTTTCCAATCTATTTTTATAGGCATTCATTTTTTCTATTTGTAATCATCCTCCAATTAATGTTGCTTTGTATATTCTTCTGTGACAAGGCAAAAAATAACATGCAGCCATACAAAGGAGGATTCCCATGGATGAACAACGTGCACAGGAAATTTTGGAATCGATTGCGATGGTCAATGTAAACTACCATGGTATTCCAGTATATATTCAATCATTGGACAAACAAAATAATACAGCCACCGTATTTCCACTTGATAATATGAATCACGAGCAATCCGTTGAATTAACTGGATTGGACGAGGTAAAAATAGGTAAATAAAACTTTTTTGGATGGAGAATGCTCCCCACAGAGAGCATTCTCCATCCTAAAGATAAACACGTGGCACCCTTTTCCCAATTAAGCACGCTACCTCATAGTGTATCGTATCCATTTGTTCGGCCACTTGTCCTAGCGAAATAAAGCCATCTTCGGGGTCGCCAAATAATGTAACTACATCATTCGTATTCAAGGTATTGACAGCTGTCACATCTACCATTGTCTGATCCATACAGATTCTGCCTACAATTGGGACATGCGTGCCTTTTACAGTAACGTTCCCTTTATTAGATAGGAGTCTTGAAAATCCATCTGCATAGCCCACGGGCAAGGTAGCAATCGTTGATTTATGCTTAGGTGTGTAGGTGCGTCCATAGCTAATCGGTTCATCTTCTTCGAGACTTTTTATCATGACTGGTTTTGTTTTAAAACTCATTGCCTGTTTCAATTGTATTTTTCCTTGTAGATGTTTACTGGGATAGAGTCCATATAAGCTTATTCCAACACGAACCATGTCCATATGTAAATCTGGGTAAGCAATGGTTCCTGCACTGTTACAGCAATGCTTAATGGGTATATCTATCTTATGTGCTTCCAAATAGTCAATGACAGCAGTGAAATGATGAAATTGTTTATATGTATACGTCGATTCCGGATGATCTGCATCCGCAAAATGGGTGAATATCCCTTCTAGTTCGATGTTGGGAAAGGCCACCATGGATTGTGATATTCGTAGAGCTTCTTCTTTATCACGTATTCCTAAACGATTCATTCCGCTATCTATTTTAAGATGTATTTTCGCCTTTTTATTGTATGCTTTTGTTGCATTTATAATTTCTGTTATCGACTCATCCGAGTAAACGGTGATTGAGATATCATTCTTGACTGCTTCTCGGGCGGCAGCAGGTGACGAATATCCTAAAATGAGGATAGGAGTACGAATCCCCGCTTCACGAAGTTTCAAGGCCTCATCCAAAAAGGCAACACCCAAATAATTTGCGCCGGCATGAATGGCTGCATTTGCTACTTCTACTGCTCCATGACCATAGCCATCCGCTTTTACTACTGCCATTAATTTACTGTTTCTCTGGATGTGTTTTTTAAACGTTTTTACATTGCTTTCAATGGCATCCATGGATACTTCCACCCATGTGTCGCGATAACTTCCATGATTCATGAAGTTGGCCTCCTTAAATATATATAATGATCCATACAATCATTTTACCATTTTAGAAAAGGGAATTCACAGATTTTATGATATAGGAGATTTTACAATACTTCACAAAAAAAGATTCCATAAAGAAAACGATACAGTTATAAAAACTGCATCGTTTTCTTTATTTATTACTTTTTTCCTTTTCCCTTTGTTTCTGGGATAGTAGATAATTCTTTTGCAGCCGATCCGATCCTGATATCATGCTGAGGATATACGATGAGGTCTGTTCCATTTTTTCCGATAAATAATTTGTACGTTCAAATAACAGACTTCGGAAATAGTCCACTTGTCTGGTTATTTTTTCCATCATTGCATCCTGATTTTCCAACCGTTTGGTAACCTCTTCATTGGAATTATCTTGTGCGCTAATGTGCTGTGACATTCTTTCCTGCACACTTGTCTGTTGATCCATCTTTAGAACAAGCTGTTCGTTTGCTTGTGATACTCCTTCTAACATTTGACTGATTATCTCTTGTGAGGAGTTCAGCTGTGTCAGCTGTTCCCTTACTTGTTGTTCGGATAATCGATCTTCTTCAATAAGCAGCTGAAGTTTTCGGTGGTCTGCATCGATTTTTTTTAATTGCTGCATCATCTCGTTTTCCATTTCTGCGTGTTGGGCATTCAACTTTTCTAATTGTTTCAATTGAATACCCAACTCTTCCCACCTCAAGGAATTCTTATATTCTTGTTGTTCTTTCCTGTTTGATATCTCATGAAACGAACGCAGTAGTGACTTGTTTATTCGTTGCTGTTCCTGAATCATCTCTGCGACATGGTTTTTTATAAACACACCTTGATTAGGCGCTTGTATACTTCCATCATTTTTATACATATTTTTATTGTTCGTATCATTAATGTATAATCCCATTGATTTGCACTCCTTATCCATTACTGCATTATCTTATGCATTATCTTAAAACATGGGACTAAGGAACGGTGAGCATAACAAAAACAGCTACCCTTAATGAAGCAGCTGTAAGTATTTTAGTATTTTACTTAAAATTTCCTTCGTCTTGACGAATTGTTTCACGATATTCTTTAAATGCCTCAACAAACGCCGCAGGGGAAGACTTTACGATATAAGAATACACCCCATATTTAGTATGTAAGTATAGTAACCCACCATCCTCACCTATAAAGCGATAAGAAATATCCATTATATCTTCTATAGAAAACTCTCTATGTTGGGTAACAATCTTTTCTTTATATAAATACATCTTCCGTTTTTGTTCGATATCTATCTGATCAATGCTGCTTACTTCCCGTACAATCTTTATGTAGGACTGTTCGGCTATCAGATTCATAATAACCCTCCATTACATGACAGCGTGTTTCCTTTTGTCTCCAGCAATCTTAGCCATCCGCCAAACTCAGGTGATTGGTTCTCCATTGCAACCATTGATACTCGCGGGTTTTTCTAGGAAGGAACTGTCGTATGTCCTCTTCATGATAGCCGACCTGAAGTCTTTTGGCATCGACAATAATTGGACTTCTAAGTAATCTTGGATGTTCCTTAATTAATTCAAGAAGTTCCTGTAAAGGCAATGATTCAATATCCAGATTTAAATCTTTATATACTTTTGATCTTGTAGAGATAATTTCATCTGTCCCCTCTACGGTCATACGTAAAATACTTTGAAGTTCTTGAACAGTCAATTCATCTTTCATAACATTTCTTTCGACATAATTAATGTCATTTCTTGAAAACCACTGTTTTGCTTTTCTTGTGGACGAACAGGCAGATCCATAAATTGTTACTGACATTTATCATACCCCATTTTCAGAATTTATTTTCATATTTGTTCTTTCCTTCATACTTTAACTGATTCTAGCTCATCAAAAAATTTTGTGAATATATCCTTGCACACTAATCTCAACACATCAAAATGTGACACGTTGTCACCTTCTCTATTACCTATCATAAATGGCACAGTGGCATATGTCAATATATTATATGACATTGTGTCACTTTTATCGTTAAATTTGACCATTTTATGAATTAAGTTGCCCATTCATTAAAATTATCTCCTTATACATTTATTCCCTATTTTTTTAAACTTTAATCATCCATTTTAGAAAACTTGGCATTCGCCAATCCTTTGGGCGATGCCTTAGTTGCACTTATGCAGAAAGAAATATGGATATACTTTCTTTACTGCCAAAAAAGCCCCTGCCTATTAGACGGGGGCCAAAGAAATGTTTAAACCATTACCTTGCAAATATCATTTGTGAACTCTACCGGATCATTAATTGGCAGTCCTTCGATAAGAAGCGACTGGTTGTACAGTAAATTTGTATACAATTTCAGTTTATCTTCATCCTGCTCCTGAGCGTTCTTTAATGTCTGGAATACTTCATGATTAACGTTAATTTCCAGTACCTTATCAGCCTGAATCATTTGATCATCAGGCATCGCATTAATAATTTTCTCCATTTCAAGGGATATTTCTCCGTCTGCCGTCAATACAACTGGATGAGACTTTAATCGCTTGGATGCTCGTACATCTTTAACTTTATCGGACAGGATTCCCTTCATTGCTTCAAAGAGATCTTTGTTTTCATTTGTCTCTTCTTCTGTAGAATCCTGTTGATCATCCTCGATCCCTAGGTCTCCGCTTGATACCGATTTGAATTCTTTTTCTTTATAGTTCATCAGCATCTTTATAGCAAATTCATCAATCTCATCGGTGAAGTAGAGAATTTCATAACCCTTGTCTGCAACCATTTCGGTTTGTGGGAGTTTTTCAATCCGCTCATTGGACTCACCCGATGCATAGTAAATATATTTTTGATCTTCGGGCATTCTTGATACGTACTCTTCCAGCGTAACGAGCTTCTTCTCTTTTGAAGAATAGAACATTAATAAGTCCTGCAGTAATTCTTTATTTTGTCCATAATCACTGTAAACACCGAATTTCAGCTGTTGACCGAAAGATGTATAAAACTTCTCATATTTTTCTCTTTCATCACGCAAAATACTGAGCAACTGTGTTTTAATTTTCTTATTGATATTCTTGGCAATCAACTTCAATTGTCGATCATGTTGCAGCATTTCTCTTGAAATATTTAGAGAAAGGTCCTCGGAATCTACCATACCTTTAACAAAACTAAAATAGTCCGGAAGCAAATCAGCACTTTTCTCCATGATTAATACACCATTGGAATAAAGCTCAAGCCCTTTTTCAAATTCTCTAGTGTAATAGTTATGGGGTGCGTTTTCTGGAATATAGAGAATAGCGTTATAACGTACTGTACCATCAACATTAATATGAATATGTTTTAACGGTTTATCAAAGCCATAATGTTTTTCATTATAGAAGTTTTCATAGTCCTCGTCTGTCAGTTCACTTTTATTCTTTTTCCAAATTGGAACCATTGTGTTAAGTGTTTGTTCTTCGATGATATCCTCGTATTCATCTTCACTGCCTTCTTTAAGCTTACTTTCCGTAATGTCCATTTTAATTGGATAGCGGATGAAGTCGGAGTATTTTTTAATAATTTGTTTCAGTTGATATTGATCCAGGAACTCGTCGTAGTTCTCATCTTCTTCATTCTGTTTAATTTCCAAAATAATCTCTGTACCTACTTCATCCTTTTCTGCAGAAGTAATCGAATATCCATCAGAGCCTTTGGATACCCATTTAAATGCCTCATCACTATCAATCGATTTACTGATTACGGTTACTTTATCAGCTACCATAAATGCAGCGTAGAAGCCTACACCAAACTGTCCAATAATATCATGGCCATCTTTTATCTCATTTTCCGATTTAAACGTATGAGAACCACTCTTAGCAATGACACCAAGGTTACTTTCCATATCTTCCTTTGTCATTCCAATACCGGTATCTGTAATCTTTAACGTTCGATTATCTTTGTTTGCATCAATCTTTATGTAGTAGCTCTCTTTATTGAACGTTAGCGCATCATCAGTTAACGCTTTGTAATAAATCTTATCAATTGCATCACTCGCATTGGAAATAAGCTCTCTCAAAAATACTTCACGTTGCGAATAAATGGAGTTTATTACCATATCCAATAGTTTTTTGGATTCTGCTTTAAATTTTCTTTTGCCCATTACTATTCCACTCCTTCAACTTTTTGATGTTAGCACTCTCAATACCAGAGTGCTAACCCCTATACTTTTAATACCATATTCACTTTTTCATGTCAATTATAATAGTTTATACTAGACAAGTTAAGAGAAACACCAATACAGAAATTGGATAGCTAGAACAAGAAAAAAAATCTCTTTTCTAAGTAAGAGATTTTTTTGCTTTATGCCATCCATTTTGGTGGGGTATTTTTATCCCAATAGATTTCACCGATATCATGATGTTCTTTGAAACCGTCACTACTTAAATGATAGTGGAAGTTAAAGTAGTGTCCTTCTAGAGGCCGGTTATCACGTCGTACATGAAACGTTGCAATGTCTTGTTCCAGATGATGGTCATATACGTTAAAGATTCTTTCCCCATAACCTTTGGCTGGTTGTTCCGTAATTCCGAAATAAGAATAATCATTCACTACATGATCCGCTACGATGGTTTGAATTACTGCTTCTATATTCGGCAAGATTACTGTATTAAATTCTTCTTCCACCTGACCAGCAATTTTAGGTCCGAATTTTACGATTGTTTGCTCTTTGGCTTTTTCAGTTAGTTGGTTAATTACATTATCTTCCGTGCCTACATGAAAGTCAATCTTCTCTGCTTCTTTTGAATCGGAAACAGCTTCATTAACATCTGCTTTTGACGCAACATTGTCCTTATTATCTTCG
The DNA here is from genome assembly GCF_051262635.1 of Oceanobacillus sp. CF4.6. Taxonomy (NCBI): domain Bacteria; kingdom Bacillati; phylum Bacillota; class Bacilli; order Caryophanales; family Bacillaceae; genus Oceanobacillus; species Oceanobacillus sp. CF4.6. Next base: position 114,014 of record NZ_JBIMEX010000007.1, read on the forward strand.
GCTTCTATATTTAAAAGATCTGTTGGCGTATAAATACCCAATGTAACAATTGTAACAAGGGCAACTGCTATTTTTCTCATCCAAAGTTTCACTGAATTCTCACCTTCTTGTATGCTTGCTTACTTAAATTTTACCATGATAAAAACATATGTCTATTATTCTCTTAATATTTACTTAAATTTTACACTTCTTCTCTTTTAAAAATCCTTTAAATAATTGAGATTGCTAAGTATTAACATAAATAGAGTGAGTATATTACTAATATAAATATATATTAAAGTGAATATAGGCATATAATAGAAGATTTGGTTGTTGATTGATTAGTAAGATTAATCTTTTAAAGATAAAGCCCATTAAACAGACATTACGCAACCTGTTTTATGAGCTTATTTCTTCAAAACCTATACTCTATCTAATTACTTGCTGCTGGGAAGTACCGATTTTTCAGTCGTGTGGAAATAATCTCTAAAAGAATCGCAATAATCAGTATTGCATAGGTAATAAATCCAACTTCACGTAAATCGAAATAGAACCCAGATGCCATGAACAATTCAAAACCGATTCCTCCAGCCCCAGCTGCTGCACCCATTGCGACGGCTACACCAAAGTTAATTTCAAAGCGTAAGAACGTCCAAGATAATAAATATGTGAATGTTGATGGTAACACTCCATGGGTTACAGTATGCCACCAGTTTGAGCCAGTGGCACGTAAAGCTTCTAATATACCAGGATCAACTTCCTCAAAGGCCTCTGAAAAAGCTTTAACTAAATAAGCGACTGAGTGAAATAGCATACCTAGAATTGCTGCTTCACTTCCCAGCCCTGATGCAATGGCAAAAATGAGGACCCATAATACGGTAGGAACAGCACGGATTAAAGCAACAACCATTCGGATTGTTTTTGATAACCATGGTTTGGATAGATTTTCTGCAGCCATAAATGATAAGAACAATGCAATAACCGCACCAATAATTGTTGCTAAAAATCCCAAGCCGATTGTAATTCCAATTTGATAAAATGCTTCCCCCCAACCAAAATGACTTAAAGCCGGTTCCAAAAACATTACTCTCAGGTTATATGCTGTTTCTGTAATTGCACGGCCCACTTGCAGTCCCGTATAGTCAAAAACGAAAAATGCCATAACCGTTAATATTGAAAGAATAAGGATTGTCCACTTGGTAACAAGATCAATTTTATTTCCCGATTTAATATTAATCCGACCATTTCTGGTTCTTTTTATGTACAGTGATTCGCTTGCCTTCGTTAATTCCATTATAGTATCACCTTCCGTATACGGTTTGATATCATGTCGATGATGATTACGGCGATAATAATCGTAAACGTAACAAGTGCTACAGCGTTATAATTTAAGGTCTTATAATATAGATCAAATGTATATCCAATCCCAGTACCAGTTAGAATACCTACTAATGTTGCGCTTCTAATGTTTGTTTCAATCATAAAAAGTATCCAACTGAGCATTTGTGGTAAACTTTGAGGAACAACCGCCTTATTTACGATATGAAAATATGTTGCGCCTGTTGCTCTCAATGCTTCTACAGCGCTTTGACTCGCTTCATCAATTGACTCGATAAAAGCCCTTGTTAAAAATCCTAGCGTTCCAACAAATAACGCTAAAAATCCTGTGACTGAATTTTGTCCGAAAGATATGAGCAAAATCAAGGACCATGCTACAACCGGTATATTTCTCGAAAATGATGCTATAAATCGGGAAATTGCACTTAATACATTACTTATTTTGGTTGTTTTTGAACCCATTAAGCTTAAGAAAAGGGCAACAACTGCAGCCAGGGTTGTAGCTGCAATGGACATGAAGATGGTTTCGATCAGTTTTTCAAGAATTGTCGGTAGTCGTTCCAATGTCTCCTGCGTAATAAATAAATTAGCAAATATCCAGCTGAATGCTGTTGGTATCGTTGCAAGTCCTTCAATGAAATTAAAGTCTGTTATCATTGCCGAAAAGTACATGAATAGAATAATAATAATTAGAAAGACAGTCGTCATTCCTCTGCTTTTTCGTAGCTTTTTTTCATTCACTGTGATTACTCCTTATACCGTTATTAATTCTCTCACTTCAGATCCATAAATGTTGTTGATTTGATCTCCATGAAGCAACCTGCTTGGTCCATCAAAGACAATCTCACCTTTTTTCAAACCAATAACTCGATCTGAATAATCCTGCGCTACTTCAACTTGATGCAGATTTACCAAACAGGTAATTCCCAATTCAGTAGTAATAGATTTTAAATGATCCATGATGATTTTCGATGAATTAGGATCGAGTGAAGCAATTGGCTCGTCACAAAGAACTAGTTTAGGATCCTGGATAAGAGCCCGGCATATTCCAACACGTTGTTGCTGCCCGCCACTCAACTGATCGCAACGTTTATAAGCATGATCTTCAATACCCAGTTTTCTAAGAAGGAAAAATGCATGTTCCTTCTCTTCCTCTGTAAATCTCCCTAAAACTCCTTGCATTGTCGTTTTATATCCGAATCGTCCATGTAACACATTTTCAATAACCGTCAAACGTGGTACAAGATTGTAATGTTGAAAAATCATCCCGATGTCAGTACGTAATTTACGTAATTCTTTTTTCTTTAATGATCCTACATCCAAATTACCAAAAAGAACCTTTCCTTCGTTAATTTCAACCATTCTATTAATACAACGTAATAATGTGGATTTTCCAGCCCCTGATGGTCCTATGATGGATACAAACTCTCCAGCTTCCACTTCAAAATTTACATCTTTTAATACCTTGGTATCTGAGTTATAAGATTTGCCGAGACCTTCAACTTGTAACAATGACATGTTAATTGGCTCCCTTTTATTATTAAATTAGAGTATGCACTAACCGTACATGCATACTCTCTTACATTGGAACTTTACAGTTATTAAAATGAGAATCTATTAATTTGAAAGTTCACGGATCGGATCAAACCATGAATCCTCCACTTCTAAAAACTTTTCTTTATCTGATTTAAAGAATAAACCTGGATTACCAGAATCTTCCGGAACAAAAATTTGTTCATTATTTGTAACTTCGTCTGAAGTAAATACTTCTTTTAACGAATCAAAATCCTCTTGTCCTAAAACATCCATATTTGCCACAAATGGTGCATTTAATACAGGTGTAACACTCATCAATGTAAATTCACTACCTGTTACCGCATTAAAAGGTTCTGCAGCATCGTCTTTCACTTTATAGACAGCACCGACTGTGTTTTCTTCACCTTCTGAAACCTCTACATAGTTTTCGACACACCCATCACAAAATGCTGCAACATCCGCACTACCATTTAATAAATTAACCGCTGAACCTTGGTGTGATCCACCAAATAACACTTGAGAGAATAATGCTCCACCTTCCATTAAATCTTCTTCCACTAATTCAGCATAATCATCTTGTTCTGTGAAATGTGCAAGAATACTGGATGATGGAACCTTAAATCCTGATGTTGAACTGTTTGATACAAATGAGAAACGCTTTTCTGCAATCGTATCAAGAGCAAATTCACCATCCACTTTATAATCTTCCTGTTCGTCTATGTTTACACCTAACCAGCTATGGTACACTGCATCATCTAATGTACCCGATGCACCAGATGGTACAGCTAATGGCACGATTGCATCATTGCCGTTTTTAGCTTCGATATAGCCCTGTGCACCCATGAATGCCAAGTCAGCATTATTGTTGATTAACGTTTCAATTGCAATTGCATAGTCCGTTGTTAAATGATGTTCTACTTCCTTACCTGTAGCTTCTTCAATAACCGTTCCAATTGCATCGCGGGACGATTTCATATCTGATCCAGATTCATTCGGGTACCAAACAACATCTATAACATCGTCAACTTCTACTTCTCCCGCTCCAGCACTACCACTTGAACAAGCTGCCAACACCATTACAAATACCAGTAATATTGCAAATAAAAACCATCTTTTTTTCAAAATCGCCTACCCCTTTTCCCTCGTAATTGGTATTAAAATCAAGTCTAATTCCTAACATGAGCTACGATGAAATCTGTTAAAACGATCCACCTCATTCACTCAAGCTAGTCTTATTGAAACATAAAGTATTATCCAAAAACGTATATTTACAGAGTCTTAACGGTTATTTAAGATTATTTACATTATTCACATAAAAAGTGGAAGGGACTTATAATTTCCCCAATATCAATCGATGCTCCAAGCAACCCATGATAATCTGTTCCACCAGTCATTACTAAATGATAATGCTGTGCTAAAGCTTCGACCCGCTGATGATCTTCCGTTGTATGATCCATATGATTTCGTTCAATCCCTCCTAAACCCGCTTCAACAAGCTCTGGAATTAGGTCATAGGAATCCAATTGGCCAGGATGTGCCACCACAGCAATTCCACCGTCATTCACAATGGCATGTACTGCTTCAAAAACATCCACGTATTCAATATCACCAGAAGCAATACCTTCTCCTTTAAATAGTTTCGTATAAAGTTGCTTGTATTCTATTGATGTATAAGGTGAATTAGTTAAATGAGTCATAATATGTTGCTTATATACTGTTTGACTAAGGTTTGCGGTTTCTATAATACTTTTTATATCCAGCTCATATCCAGCTACTTTAATCTGTTCGATTTGCCAAAGTGAATGCATATGACGTCGTTTAAGTAATGGTTGACAAACCGATTTAATATGCGCTGCGTCCAGATCATAGTTATATCCGAGGACGTGGACCTTGCGCTTCCTTTTAAAATCGTATGCGGAGATTTCTATTCCAGGAATAACCTTTATTCCATATTTTTCTCCTAACAAGAGCTTTTTCGGTAACCCTTCAACCGTATCATGATCGACGAAGCTAAGATGTGTAACACCGTTATCATATGCTAACTGCATAACCTCTTGAACCGAATCTGAACCATCCGAATAATTACTATGAACGTGTAAATCAGCTTTCAAAGGCAACACCCGCTTGCATAACCAACTGTCTGGATTTCATATCATAAACCTTGTCACAAAGTCCTTCCATAAATTCAATATCATGGAAAATACCAACTAATGTGGTCCCGTTCACTTTTAACTTCTCAATAATTTCACGTACTTTCACTTTTGACTGCTGATCAAGACTTGCTGTTGGTTCGTCCAGCAATAACAACCTCGGTTTTTTCACCGTTGCCATCGCAATATTCAAACGTAATTTTTCTCCACCGGAAAATGTATTCGGATAGGCATCCCATAATTCAGGGTCAAGTTCAAAGTGCATTAATGCTTTCTCTGCTTCGATTCTTGCAACCTCTTCGGATTCACCCATTTCCAGCAATGCCTGTTCAACGAGTTGTCTAGAAGTCGTTCTTGGCATCACATTCAGAAACTGTGATACATACCCAATTTCGTACTTACGTAAATAAAGTATTTGTCTCTCCGTTACTTCAGACAAGTCGATTTTCCCAAAGCGTTCCGAATCATAGAAGATTCGACCCGTATCAGGTAAATACGTTCGATATATGCTTTTCAATATGGTCGATTTTCCGCTACCACTTTTCCCTACAATACCTATGAATTCTCCTTTTTCCAGTGAAAAATCGATATGTTCAACGGCATGCATTGTTTTACCTAAGTGGTGAATTGTAAAGCGTTTGCCAAAATCAATTACTTCCAGCATCATTTCGGTTTACCTCCATCTATTTAATGCGATAATTTGTTGTCGTAATGACATTCCCATTTACCATAGTTGTTGTGAGCATTGGATACCCATCATCCATTCTTTCAATTACAAGGAGGTCCGCCTTTTTGCCTGGCTTAATGGAACCTATCTCATCATCCATACGCACTGCCTTTGCTGGATTGAGTGTAACCATCATAAACATGCGATGTAAATCATTCCCGTGCTTTTCAGTTAATTCAAATATTGCATGTAACAATGCTGCTGGATAATAATCACTACAAAGGATGTCAACACAATCATGTTCAATTGCTTCAGCTGCAGACAAATTTCCTGAGTGAGATCCTCCCAGAAGGACATTAGGAGCTCCAGCAATCGTAAGTAATCCCATATCTTTCGCCTTCTTGGCAACTTCTAATGTAATTGGAAACTCGCTAATCGTTGTCCCAAAGGATTTCACCAAATCTATTTTCTTAATATCATCGTCATCATGTGACGCGATGGAGATCCCTTTTGATAAGGCGATGTCTGCTACTTCTTTAATTTTTTCTATTGTCATGAATGTGCTGCTTTGGCGCTCTGCTATAATCGTTTGAACATCCGAATCATTCAAATCCCGATACCCCTGTAATGTTTGACGATATACCTCAAGATCACGATACTGTCCTTGGCCAGGCGTGTGATCCATAAAGGATAATAAATGCACTTTGTTGCTTTGGATATTATCAACGAGACGGTCGATTTCATCTATGTTGTCAATCTCAAATCGAGCGTGTAAACGATGACGAATAAGATGCAGCTCATGATGTGTCTCATCAATCGCATCCACCAATCGCTGAACATTTTCAGGATAACGCATGGGTTTATGTGTAAAAACATCTTCACGGTAAAACGATAGTGAGTGGAACATCGTTGTAATTCCATGACTGATTAATATTTTTTCAGCTTCTCTTAAACTTATATGAACGTCCATCATGCTTGTCGGTCTAGGTGACACGATTCCTTCTATATAATCGGAGTGTATATCTATAAATCCTGGCGAAATATACCCACCCCTTGCATTAATCTTCTGAGCACCCGGGTAGCTGGAAATAGTCTCCTCAGGTATAATCGCCTGGATAACTTCACCCTCAACTACCACTGCGCTTCCTTCAAGAATCTTTTCTTCCGTTATAATTTTCCCATTATGAATGATATACACCGCGTGATCCCCCTATAATAGTGAATAAACCAATTGTTGCGTGTAGGCGTGTTGTGGATCTTCTAAAATTTGGTCTGTTAAACCTTCTTCAATAATCCGACCGTTTAACATGACGATAGTACGATCTGCAAGCATTCGTATAACGGCTAGATCATGGGAAACAACAATCATACTAATTCCGAGTTCTCTTTGAATCTTTTTAATTAAATCCAGTACATTCGCTTGTATCGATAAATCCAGGCCTGTAGTCACTTCATCCAGAAAAAGTATTGGCGGGTTATTCGATAATGCTTTTGCAATTTGAACGCGCTGCTGCATCCCTCCAGAAAAATGCTTTGGTGCTTCCTTCATACGAAATAATGGGATATGCACGCTTTCCAGCAACATTTTACTTGTTGATTCCATGTCAGCTACATTACGGCTTCCGGCCGCAATCAACTTCTCGGCAATATTACCAACAGAGGAAAAATTCATCTTGAGCCCCTGGACAGGATTTTGATATACCATGCCATAATTATGATTTCGAATAAAACGTTTTTGTTGAGACGATAATTCAAAAACATTCTGGTCTACCGTAGCATCATCATCATGGATATACGCTTCTCCAGATGTTACATCTTCGTCAAAGTACAGGCATTGCATCATGGTTGATTTTCCACTGCCACTTTCGCCAACAATCCCAAGAATCTCTCCGGAAAATAAATCGAATGAAAGATCTTGGCAGGCATAGACAGTGCCACAATTTGGACAGTAGTTTTTCTCTAAATACCTATCAAACCTATTCCTGCATTGACCGCATCCCGGTCCAAATTGCTTATGTAGATTTCTCACTTGTAATATTGGTTCCTCATGCATAGTTGTTTTCCACCCCGGCTTTCTCATTCTCATTTAACCGTTCCATGCAGTAACTTGTATCATTACATTGGTATATCGTTTCACCTGTATCCGTATCGATTAACTCATCCATAAAAACATCTGTCGTACCACATATTTGACAATGCTTCCCTGCAAACGACTCAACTGTAAATGGATAATCATCAAAAGCTAGTGACTTAACATCTGTATAAGGTGGTACAGCATATATTTTCTTTTCCCTGCCAGCACCCAGTAAAATTAACGCATCTGATTGATGCATTTTTTCATTATCAAATCTTGGAATTGGACTTGGTGCCATCACATAACGATTATTTACATATGCAGGATGGTCCGCTCCAGTAGCTGTTTTCCCGTACTTCATAATTTGTTCAAAGAGCATTAGCCACGCACCACTATAATCATCTTCTGAATGAAGGATTTTCGTCCTATATTCCCTGGCTTCCACCTTGCGAAGCGGTTCTGGCTCCGGAACTTGCAAAACAAGAATTTGATTCTCTGTTAACGGTACTTCCGGGATACGGTGTCTGGATTGAATAATTGATGCATCCTGTGTACGATCTACAAGCTCCACACCTGTCGTTGAATGGACTAACTTCTTAATGCTCACTGCGTTAACCGACTCGTCTGCACCTTGATCAATCACCTTTAATACATCACTCTTTCCAATAATAGAAAGTGTAAGTTGTAATCCACCTGTTCCCCACCCCCTGGCAATGGGCATTTCCCGAGAGGCGAATGGAACTTGATAACCCGGAATAGCAACAGCTTTTAAGATTGCACGACGTATTTCCTTTTTGGAACCTTCATCAAAAAATGCAAAATGGGATTTAGTTTCCATCTTTTTTCCCCTCCTTCTTTACTTGACGAATGCTGTCCAATTTCGATTGGAAGGTCACATAATGAGGTAACTTCAAATGTGAAATAAATCCAGTTGATTCAACAGAGTCCATGTGTAATAAAACAAACTCCTCGTCATGTGTTGGAAAATCCGATTCTTGATGTTCCAGACATTGATCCAAAATACTCATGGCAATAGCCTTCGTTTCATTTTGTCCATAGCAAATGCCATAGCCAATCTCAAATTCCAGTTCGTCTTCATTGTTTTCATTCTTCACTGTAACCGGAACGAAAGATTCCACTTCGGTCACTTTAATCTCTCCAATAAAATAACTATCATCAGCATCCTGTTCCGGTTCGTTTGGGTGCTCCACGTAAACTGGTACAGAACCGACACGCACTTCCCCGACAGTTGGATGTACTTGCCCATATCCCCTAAGCGAAGCATATCCTAGTGAAGTAACAGTCCCCGTTTGCCCACGCGTCATCACTTGTAATCTAGTACTGCGCGATGCCGGAAACTGCAAACTCTGTTTTGTAATATCGGTCGGTGGTGTATTATCCGGCTCATATTTTTCGAATAACCCTTCTTCGCGCAAATAATCGACCACTTTAGGAAAGTATGTTACGTCATCGGCAGCTTCGATGTTTTCCAATTGTTTTTCATAATTCTGTATCCACTGTTCGGAATCCACCACATTTTCCTCCAGTAAATCAAAATCAAGTAATCGATGTGTATAATCACGTGTTGCGCCTAACAGTTGCCCACCAGGAATATCTTTAAAACTTGCAGAAATGCGGCGATCCACTAACATGGATTCCGATTCTACGGTTTGACTATAATAGAGCCTCGGTAATGTGGAGCGGTGTGCACGCATTAAAAATACAGCCTCTTCCATACTTCCCTCAGCTTGCTTAATTGCCAGTGCTGCCAAGAACGGTGAATATAAACTGCTCTCTGACATCACTTGATCAACCATTCCCCTCATGTTAGACAGAATCGAATTGACTTCCATCAGCTCCTGACCCTTTAAACGCTCGTACTTCAATCGTTCAATAGAAGCGTCAATTGCTTTTGTTCCACCTTTAACAGCAACGTAACCCATTATTCCACCTCCGTCATTTCTACTGTAGTTGTACGGGGGACACAGACAATTTGTCCACGGTTATCGGTAAAAATTAAATCTATCCCTAATGGATATTCCTTCGTACACTTATTTCTCACGCCCCACAAAGCCGCTGAGAAATCAGTCTCAAGTTGTGCATGGCTTTTAATCCCTGGACCGGATAATTTAAGTTCTCCGTCATTTGATAAACGGGAACTTTCGATAATCCATGTGGAGGATTGTTGTGGGTTAATTAGGTTTCCAGTTTTACATTGCTCCATCGCATTAATAATTTCCTCATTGGTATCATCCTGTAAAATAATAACGAAGTCAGCTTCATTTATTGGAGCATATCTTGCTAACGTATATTCTGAAATTTTCCCAATTAAATTGTGATGATTTTTTGAAAGAATATGAAATGTAACTTCTGCATCAAGCAATGTTAATGTACATAGTAATGTGGCATCATAACAGGTAAGATTGTAGTCCACTCGTTCCATCGTTTCTTTAATGGATGAAATGGTACCTGGACGTGACATACTGTGCAGTAATTGGCGAAAAACCTGTTGCATATCGTGTACTTGATCAATAGCCATATGAACTCTCCTTTCCAACTTGCTTAAACATCCATCGTTTCAAAATTGACCTTCGTTTCAAATATCTCCGCTTGGTCCTTCGCTCTAGCTTTCATAATCTGCTGCTCCGCTTCCATTAGCTGCGGTTCCCATTCTTCTATTTCCAGCAAATCAGCTTTATATGCTGCATCTATAATTGCTAAGTTTTTGGCAAGTTCATCCTGCATACCTGTCACAACCCCTATTCCAATACAATGGTTGATTTCCACTTTAGCTTCTGTTACCAGGACTTCCCCAATATAGAATAGCGATTTTTTTGCGGATTCACGCATCTTGACCATTGTTAAACCATATTGCGGTGAAATAATTTCTTGACATTCATAGTTATGTATAATCGATTCGGCAAATTTTTCAGCTAGTTTTGAATCTCCTTGAATGAGAATCTCTGTTCTTTTACGTCTTTTCATTATCCAATGCACCCTCCTTCACGATACAATCGTAACTTGTCGCCAAGTATATGTGTTTTAAGATATGGTAAATTATTTGTAAACTGAGTTAATAATAGGTAATCGAAAAAAGGGTAAGGAACCTGTTGAGTTCCTTACCCTTTTATTAGCTAGTCCATCGTAATATCATATTTAAACTTATCACTTCTATATAATATTCTTGTATGATCCAGCACTTTTTTTGATTGCGTATCCATACAATCACTCTCAACAACAATGAGAGGCACCATACTTTTACATGAAAGCAGTTGTTGCTCATAGGACGATGGGAAAGTAATGCTTAACAACGTCTTATTGCTCGAAAAATTATGGTAGCCGAGCTTACGATAATAGGCAAACATCGATTCAATATGGGGTCCGTCTTCATTAATCGCTGGAAAATTGGCTTCTTTTACAAAAGAATTATGGATTGCGATAGGCTCTCCATTAATATATCGCAATCTCCCAATTTTAAAGACGGCATCTGCTTCACCAGCATTTAAAATCTGATAGATGTTAGCGTCATAACTAAGCTTTTCGCAGTAGATATTCCTTGTTATTAAATCGTAACCTTGCTTTTTCATTTTATCTGTAAAGCTGACTTTTCCGGTTAAGTGCAATTGAATTTGCGTCGATTCTTCTTTTAAATAACGTCCTTTTCCTTGTTTAGAATAGATATATCCTCGTTCATCCAATTTCGTTAGTGCATTCCTTACTGTCATTCTCGGCACGCGGTACTGTTCAGCAAATTCGTTTTCAGAAGGAAGTTTAGCACCAGGTTTTAACTTTCCTTTAACAATATAGCTTATAATATCATCAACGATTCGGGTTTCTTTATCTGCTGTAATAAGTATCTTCTCCCTCACTTCGTTTTACCTTACTTCTTAGAACACAGCCCCATCTCTATCACCATTTACATTATACCATTTCACTGCTTAAGCTAATGACCCTAATTTAAATTCAAATCTATTTGAAAGTTAAAATTTTTTCAGATAGTAAAAAAAATTGAATCGGGACATTTATCATGATTACTTTTACCTTTATGAGTAGTTCGAAATAAACAGAAAATTTTTATCCTGTTTTATAACTAGGATAAAGGTATTAATAATAGTCTGATTTGTTTAAATATTATTACATTAACTTAATAGTAATTTAAAAGAAGTATTTTATACTGTAATAGAATCAAATTTGTTAGGAGAGGTGATTGTATTGAAACTGAAGAAGTTAACATTTGCAATGATGATTGCGATTCTTTCTACAGGGCTATTAGTCGGATGTGGAGCTGAAGATGAAGAGAATCCTGAGGAACCAGTAACTGAAGATCCTGCCGAACAAGAAGATCCGGCGGAATCTGATGTAGAGGAAGAAGAGGGAGAATAAAAATACGCTTTTCTTGAAGCCTTCACTTAGTGAAGGCTTCTGTTAATTCTTTAAAATAGCTCACAAGTAGAACAATCCTGTGTCATGAATTCTGGATTGACTTTAGTAAGAAACCTCCATTTCTTTCACACTTGTTGGACCATAAATATATTTCCCCAGAGCGGTCGCCGAAGTTACTTATCCTAGTTCACATTTTATCTGGTGATTAAATAGCAACAATTCTTCTCAATGAGACGAGTAACCGTAGTCCCAAACATTACGAAAATAGCCTTTAGAAAACAGCCTTATTTTTATCTAGGTTATCAGGGATATTAAAAGAGACACTCTAAGTTTAACCAAGTTAAATGGTTGAGCTTATTTTATTGATGCGAAAGTTGATTCCCTAATTAATTGTCTTTTTTAGAAAAAAAACTAGCAATGCCACTTCTAAAGTTTTATAGTTTTACATAGAGTCAATGGAAAGAGAGTGAACATAATGGGGCGTAAATGGAATAATATTAAGGAAAAGAAAGCTTCCAAAGATGCAAATACGAGCAGGATATACGCTAAATTCGGGCGTGAAATCTATGTTGCGGCAAAACAGGGTGAACCCAATCCAGAATCAAATGAAGCTTTAAGGGTTGTACTTGAACGAGCGAAGACTTACAGTGTTCCGAAACATATTATTGATCGAGCCATTGAAAAAGCGAAAGGCAATTCGGAGGAAAGTTATGACGAGAATCGTTATGAGGGATTCGGACCAAGTGGATCTATGGTAATTGTCGATACACTAACAAATAATGTTAACCGCACCGCATCTGAAGTGCGCGCTGCATTTGGTAAAAATGACGGCAATATGGGTGTGAGTGGATCTGTTGCCTATATGTTTGACTATACAGCTGTCTTCGGGATTGAAGGCAAAACAGAGGATGAAGTGCTCGAACTACTCATGGAGGCAAACGTTGAAGTACGGGATATTATGGAAGAAGACGGAACCATTATTGTTTATACCGAACCCGATCAATTCCATGCCACACAGGAAGCATTTAAGTCGATTGGCATTACAGAATTTACAGTGGCTGAACTTACGATGCTCGAACAGAATGATCTCGCTCTTGCAGCAGATGATCAGGAAAAATTTGAAAACCTGATCGATGCATTAGAGGATTTAGAAGATGTTCAACAGGTATACCATAATGTAGATTTAAGTGAATAAAATAATAAAGAAAGCCAGCATTTGCTTTTCATAGCAAAATGTTGGCTTTATTTTAGCGTCTAATTAATAATCCTTCCATACTTTCGCATATTTCTTTTGATACTTAGCATCCTCTTCCATCTCAATTAATTCCTCTGCCAGCTTTTTTATATGCTCATCTTTTACTTCATCATATAAGTTTCGCAAATCCTGAATAATATCAAATTTGATTAATGTATAATTTTTTTCGTCCTTACAATTTTTAAATCGATCAGCCAAATGATGGATAACCATCTCCTTTTGTTCTGGTCCAGCTAAACCTACTTTCCAAATCGATTGCAAGGCATGTCTTGCCGTAACAAATTTCTCATCTTTGGTCACTTGCCAAAGGGCTGGAAAATCATCCATAATCCGCTTATCATGATCGCTTTTTGAAAGTCCTGCTAGAAACTGTGCATATCGTGAACGCTTATGGTTATCAGCTGAGGACAGCCCTGCCACTAATTCATCCCATACCACATATGCCCAGTCTACTTCATGCTCAATTGCCTTAATGATATGATTAAAGGCCTCATATTGTTCGTTTTTATCTTTTAAATTGAGATTATCAAAATGAGTTTGAACTGTTTTATCCATAATATCCGCCCTTTTTATGTTAACTAGTTTAGTTAAAATATATCATACGTGGATTAATTTGGCGTTTGATTCATCAGCTGCTATGAAAATGTCAATACTAATGACAGGTATTAGGGATGATTATGAACTTTCTTTTAATAATATAATTGCTGACATAATTGTTTTTTTCGGATAAGATGTTTAAATAATATCCTTAAAATTCCTCTTACACCAAGATGTATACATAATTTATTCAGGAGGTTATCTATAAATGAAAAACAGCATGGTCATCATCGGCTCTCTAATCATTGCATTTTCTTTTAACTTTTTTCTCGTACCTTTTGAAATTCTAAGCAGCGGAATTAGTGGGATTGCCATTTTAGTTGGATTACTTACTCCATTTGATACTGGATTATTGAACTTTATTTTTAATTTACCTATCCTTGTTTTTGGCTACTTTAAGCTTGGAAAGGAAATTACAATCAATACACTCGTATGTGTTGTCACGCTCTCTATCTTCTTATACCTCTTGCCAGTAGTGAATGTAACAGATAATATTCTGTTATCGGCAATTTTCGGAGGGGTAATAAGTGGAATTGGAATAGGGACCATTATGAAGTTTTCCGGTACTTCAGGTGGTTTGGATATTATCGCGATTTTCATTTCCCGTAAAAGTAATATTAGTGTTGGTCTGCTTCTCACTGGAATGAACGGAATTATTGTCCTTATTTCTGGTGCTACTTTCAGCTGGGACATCGCATTATATACACTATTATCGATCTTTTTGACAGGTAAAATGATCGACAAAGTCCACACGAACCATATTAAATTAACGATGCAGATTGTAACGACAAAAGGGGAAGCGATTCGGGAAGAATTGCTTCAATCCATTTACCGTGGCATTACGATTACAGAAGGCTATGGTGGTTATACGAAAGAGCCTAAACAAATAATCATGATGGTTGTTACACGATATGAAACATTGCATATTAAAAATGTTGTTCGTTCACATGATAGAAAGGCATTTATTAATATTTTTGAAACAGTCGAGGTTGACGGTGAATTTGCTAGAAATTAAGACTGGAAAATCGAAAAGGAGGCAGGTTGATCCTGCCTCCTTTACATTTCGGGCCCTTTTTTACTTTGATTTTATGCGCACGCTAATTGGGGTGGGTTTCGTTTTTTATCAGCATAAAGGTTAATGCCAAGATAATCAGACTCACGATCAGATCAACTTCAACTTCAACTTATTCCTATCAATGACCAAAAATAAAAGGGATAACCATCTACTTATTAGCCTCAAATACTTTTAATAACTTACCTTTCACTTTTGTGTCCTTCATTGTTTTCAGAACCAGTGGCCCTTTGCCATTCAGTATTTCAACATACGTAGACGTATCCTTAATCGTTATAATACCAATGTCCTCTGCTTCTACACCCTCAATTTTAGCAATGGTTCCAACGAAATCGACCGCTCTGAGTTTCTTTTTCTTCCCACCATTAAAGTATAACTTCATAATTTGTTTGTTTAATTGCTCACTTTTAGACTTTTTAACTTCCCGATGCATCTTCATCTTTTCCTGGAAGGCGGATCTGTTTTTATTCACTTCCTCTTTTGATGGCGGGGAGATTTTTCGAATTGTAAAACCGATATAGTCTTCAATTTCTCTTAAAAAGCGATCTTCATACGGTGTAACAAAGGTGAGCGCCTTTCCCTTTTGCCCTGCACGTCCTGTTCTTCCCGTACGATGTACATAACTATCTTTCTCTAACGGTATATCGTAATTGATGACATGCGTGATATTATCAATATCGATTCCTCTGGCAGCTACGTCTGTCGCGACTAGGTAACGAAATTCGCCTTTTCTAAAGCCATTCATGACAACAAGTCGATCATCCTGTTCCATTCCACCATGGATTTTATCGCAACTATATCCTTTTTTCTTCAATTGTTCTGAAACAGTATCGACACGTTCCTTCGTTCTACAAAAGATGATACAACTATCCGGACTTTCAACAACCGTAATATCCGTAAGTCTCATTAATTTATCATTTTCAGGAACTTCGTAGAGAAAATGGTCGATTTTTTCCGTCGTTAGCCCAGTTGCTTTAATTTCAATATCTGTAGGTGTTTTCATATACTTAAGGCTTAAGTTTTTCACAGCTTCAGGAAGTGTAGCCGAGAATAGCATCGTCACTCGATTTTGAGGCAGCTCTTTTATAATAGATTCCACTTGTTCGATGAAACCCATGTTCAACATTTCATCCGCTTCATCAATAATAAGATAGCTGATTTTATCTAATACTAGCGTACCTCTTTCAATATGATCCGAGACCCGACCAGGGGTTCCAACAACAACATGTGTTTTCTGCTTTAATTCTGTCTTTTGAATGGCAATGGGTTGTTTTCCATAGACTGCTGTTGCCTTTATACGCTTAAATCTGCCTATGTTTGTGAAATCCTCTTTTACTTGAATAGCCAGTTCTCTCGTTGGTGTGAGAATTAATGCCTGTGGTTTATTCTCCATCCAATCGACCAATTCACATATAGGTACCCCGAATGATGCCGTCTTACCACTCCCTGTTTGTGATTTTACAACAAGGTCTTTTTTTTCTAACGCAAGTGGAATGACTTTACTTTGAACCTCTGTAGGGTTTTTATATTCCAATTCTGTAAGTGCTTTTATTATTTCATCACTTAATTTATAATCCTCAAAACGTTTCGCGCTCATTATTTAGCCTCTTTTTCAAAGTATTTTCTCTTATTGTTGCCATGGATATTATTACATTATACAAGTTATTGTCATCGAAAAACCACTCTCCCATGAATCTCTTTCCAAAATTAACATAAACAGGACCAGTTCCTTACTACTTTAAAGTAGTGAGGAACTGGTCCTTCAGCCTTGTCTATTCAGATTTTAACTAAATGCCAGTTCTTTTTTTTCGATTAGACCAAGCGTCTGCTCTATAAAAGTCTGAATTTCTTGGTACATCTCTGGGTTTTCTGAAAGGGACACACCGTAAGAAGGAACCATTTCTTTTATTTTTGGTTCCCACTCATTCAGGTGTTCTGGAAAGCATCTTTCCATTATCTCAAGCATGACGTGAACGGCAGTAGAAGCACCTGGTGAAGCACCTAGCAATGCAGCGATCGAGCCCTCAGCTCCAGTAACAACTTCCGTGCCAAATTGAAGTGTTCCCTTGCCGCCAGCCTCTGTATCTTTGATCACCTGCACACGTTGTCCCGCTGTCACGATCTCCCAATCTTCGCTTTTGGCATTTGGGATAAACTCTCGTATTTCTTCCATGCGCTTTTCATTTGATAAAATGACTTGCTGGATTAAATATTTTGTTAACGGCAGCTCTTTTGCACCTGCTGACAACAAGGTCAAGAGGTTATCTGATTTTACAGAGGTCACCAAATCAAGCAATGAACCGGTTTTTAGAAACTTTGGTGAGAACCCAGCAAACGGTCCAAATAGCAACGATTTTTTATTATCGATAAATCGTGTATCAAGATGCGGAACGGACATTGGTGGAGCACCAACCTTAGCTTTACCGTATACTTTTGCATGATGCTGTGCTACAACTTCCGGATTGCTACATACCATAAATTGTCCGCTTACCGGGAATCCTCCAATATGTTTTGATTCCGGAATTCCGGTTTTTTGTAATAAATGCAGACTTCCGCCCCCACCGCCGATAAAGACGAATTTTGCAGTATGGTATTCGATTTTACCGTTGTCGATATCATGTACTTTTACTTCCCACAAACCGTCGTCCATACGTTTAATATCCTCGACACTATGCTTGTAGTTTACCTCGACATCTTTACTCTGTAAGTGGTCAAACAATATACGTGTTAAAGCACCAAAATTGACGTCTGTTCCAGAATCGATTTTTGTTGCAGCTATCGGTTCATTCGATGTACGCCCCTCCATGATTAGTGGAAACCAATCTTTTAGCTTTTCAGGTTCATCGGAAAATTCCATCCCTTGAAATAGTGGATTGTTTGATAACGCTTTAAAACGATTTTTTAAAAACGCTATATTTTTTTCCCCTTGAACCATACTCATGTGAGGTAATGGCATGATAAAGTCTTGCGGATTCCGAATCAGATTGCTATTTACAAGATAAGACCAAAACTGTCTGGAAAGCTGAAACTGTTCATTAATCTTTATAGCTTTGCTAATGTCTATAGAGCCATCTGATTTTTCGGATGTATAGTTAAGCTCGCACAGTGCAGAATGGCCCGTACCCGCATTATTCCATTCGTTTGAGCTTTCTTCTCCTGCACTTGCGAGTTTCTCAAATGCTTTGATTTCCCATTCTGGTGCTAACTCTTTCAATAATGATCCCAAAGTTGCGCTCATAACTCCGGCACCAATTAAGATAACGTCTGTTGTTGTCGGTCTGCTACTCATTATACCCTTCCTCATCTCATTATTTGCAAAAAAGATGTAAGCGCTCTAGCATGAATTAACAACAGCCAGCGCAATTAGCAACACACCTTTTCTGTATGAATTATAGCGGTGTAGTAAATTTTAAATATGAATAAATCTATAAATCTATCCTTATTTAATAATTATAAACTATTTCACAATATTTATAAACATGAAGTCTTTCAAAGACAGTTTAATCCATTAGCCATTTTTATTCCTATTATATGCAACTAGAGGATGAATAGATGAAACCCCTAGCGCACGGATCATACATCTAAAGGAGGTTGTCCTACTTCAGATGTATGGATATTTGCTACAAACTTCTTGGCAGCACGTGATAACGGAACACTTTTTAAATAGCATATACCAATATTCCTTTTTGGGATTTCCTCTTCCAGCTTTATTTCGTATAAATCTCCTCTTTCTAAATAATCCCTTGAAAACTCTTTTATGACACAGGAAATGCCTAAATTTATTTTTGCAAATTCTAATACTAAATCAAATGATCCTAGTTCAAATACCGGAGAAACATGGAAACCTCTCTTTTTAAAGAAATGCTCCACAAACATTCGTGAATTTGATTTTCTTTCTAAAAATATGAGTGGCATCCCCATTAAATACTCTAAACTAACCGGTTGTGTAGTGAGATTTTTATATTTTTCTCCACAGACAAAAATATCTTGAATTTCCTTACATGGAATAACTTGAAGATGTTCGTCCTCGATTGGTAAATTACATACCCCAACATCGACTTTTCCTGATTTAATAAAATCACAGATTTCTGTTGTGGTTCCATTTAATATATTCAATTTGATTCCAGGGTATCCTTTATGAAATTTCTCCAAATACGGTAATAAGAAGTAACGAGAAATCGTATCCCCAACCCCTATACGTAATTGTCCCGTCTTTAATGTTTTAAATTCTAACATTTTATCTTCCGCTACGTTAATGATTCCCAAAGCAGAGTTAATATGCTCATTTAATAATTTCCCTTCGTTCGTCAATACTACTCCCTTCGATGTTCGATAGAAAAGTGGTATTTCTAATTCTTTCTCCAACTTCGAAATAGCTTGACTAACAGCTGATTGTGTCATAAATAGTTCTTGTGCGGCTTTAGAAAAACTTTTATTCTGGCTAACGACGTTAAAAATACGATATGCATCCAATTTCCCAATCATATAAGCTCTCCTTATATTCGATATTATTATTATTAATTTTAATTATATCTCTATAAAGGTTATAGTAACATAGGGTTCAAAATTAGTGCTTACATAATATAAAGCAACTCTTATTAGAGGAGAGATCATATTGGAAAGAATAGTTGGAACAGTAGTACGCGGACTTCGCGGACCAATCATTAATAACGGAGATAACATGGAACAAATCGCAGTAGATACGGTATTACAAGCTGCAAAGATTGAAGGTTTTTCGATCGAGGATCAGGACATTGTTACAATCACCGAATCCGTTGTCGCTCGTGCACAAGGGAACTATGCGACAATTGATGATATTGCGACTGATGTTAAAGCAAAGTTTGGTGAGGAGACAATTGGTGTTATTTTCCCAATTCTTAGCCGTAATCGTTTTGCTAACTGCTTACGAGGCGTAGCAAAAGGAGCAAAGAAGATCGTCTTAATGTTGAGCTATCCAGCTGATGAAGTGGGGAATCACCTTGTAGACATCGATGAACTAGATGTGAAAGGGATCAATCCATGGACAGATGTATTATCAGAAGCTGAGTTCCGTAATCATTTCGGTTATAACACACACCCATTCACAGGTGTTGACTATATCGAGTATTATAAAAGTTTAGTCGAAGCAGAAGGTGCAACCTGTGAGGTTATCTTCTCAAACAATCCTAAAACGATTTTAGACTACACAAAGAATGTGTTAGCGTGTGATATCCACTCACGTTTCAGAACAAAACGTATTTTAACAAACAATGGTGCTGATAAAGTATATGGCCTTGATGATATCCTTAAAGAATCGATCAATGGCAGTGGCTTTAACGAAGAATATGGTCTACTTGGATCAAATAAAGCAACTGAAGACAGCGTAAAATTATTTCCAAATAACTGTCAACCAATCGTTGATGCAATTCAAGCAAAAATCAAAGAAGTAACAGGTAAAACAGTTGAAGTCATGGTTTATGGTGATGGTGCATTCAAAGATCCAGTCGGAAAGATTTGGGAACTTGCAGATCCAGTTGTATCACCCGCTTACACAGCAGGACTTGATGGTACACCTAATGAAGTAAAATTAAAATACCTGGCAGATAACAATTTCTCTCATCTTCGTGGGGAAGAGTTAAAACAAGCTGTTTCCGGATATATCAAAAATAAAAACGAGGATTTAGTTGGTGCGATGGAAGCACAAGGTACGACACCTCGTAGATTAACAGACCTAATTGGATCATTATCTGATTTAACTTCTGGTAGTGGAGACAAAGGAACACCAATGATCTATATTCAAGGTTACTTCGATAACTATACAAAATAAGATTCGTGCAAAAAGGATGCCTTCTAAGTTAAGGCATCCTTTTTCCTTTCATAAACCTTATTTATTTATGATAAGGCTCATTTCGGTTAATCCGGTACGCCCGATAAACCTGTTCCAATAAAATTAATCGCATGACTTGATGGGGGAATGTCATTTTAGAAAATGAAAGTGCTAAGTCACTACGTTTCTGTACCTCATCGCTGATCCCCAAAGAGCCACCGATCACAAAGGCAAGCTTACTTTTACCATACGTAGCCAGTTCATCCATCTTAGTAGCTAGCTGCTCTGAACTTAACATTTTCCCGTTTATTTCCAATGTAAGCACATATGTATCCTGGCTAATATGCGATAATATTCGTTCTCCTTCTTTCCGTTTAACTTCCTGCATGTCCGCTTCACTCATATTTTCCGGAGCCTTCTCATCGGCTACTTCAATGATTTCAACCTTTGCATATGCATTCAATCGCTTCATATATTCCTGAATACCCTGTTTTAAATAGTTTTCCTTTAGTTTCCCTACCGAAACAATGGTTATCTTCATCCTGCACTCCCTTTATGTAGTATAGTAAAAACTCCCATCTATCCTAGAACAGAGGGGAGTTAACAAGCTCTATTTGATTATTTGTACTTGCTTAATTGATCTTCCATCGACTTCGAGTATTTTAAATGTAAGGTTTTCCCTCTCAATAACATCTTCCTCTTCCGGAAACTCATTAAATTCTTTTAGTAGATAACCAGCAAGAACGTCCTCTTCTTCAGGAATTTCCGTCTGGAATATAGAATTTAATCGGTGAAGTGTAATTTTTCCATCACAGATAATTTCGGTATCCGTCAGTTTTTCGACGAGAGCGTCACTGTCGACATCCATTTCGTCTTCAATTTCCAAACCAATCATTGCCTCAATAATATCTTCATGTGACAATATACCCTCGGTTCCGCCATATTCATCCAAAACAATTGCCATATGCTTTTTCTCTTTCGTCATTTTGCGAAAGACATATTCAATGGAATGAAATTCATATACTGTCAATGGATCTGTGTCACTGTAATACTTCAACGATTTCCCAACTTCAACTGTCCATGCAATCAGGTATTTGGAATGAAAAACGCCGACAATATTGTCAATATCGTCTTCATAGATTGGATACCTTGTAAATGGGTTTTGAAGTACAGTGTCTCTCACCTCTTCATAAGTTGCCGTACTTGGGAGTGATACGATTTCAACACGTGGTGTTTTAAGTACGTCCTTTACATTCATATTATAAAAATCAAGAACACCTTTGATACGGTTGGATTCTTCCTCCCTAAATGTCCCTTCTGAATCAGCAATATCAACAATTGCTCTTAAATCTTCCTTAGAGATGGATGCATTATTAGGCTGCCCTTTGGAAAGTGCTTTGGTAATTATTCCTGTCAGTCCATTCAGTAATATCGTAACAGGTTTTAAAATAACTACGACAAACTTTATAACCGGGTAAACCAGAAATGAAATTCGATCCGGAAATGTTGCTGCAACTGATTTTGGAATTACTTCAGAGAAAATAATAATCGCCACTGTTAAGACGGCAGAAGCAGCAGCTACATTCCAACCGTAATCAATTGCCAACATGGTTACGAGCGTTGGCAGCAATATATTGGAAATGTTATTACCAATTAATATTGCAGTAATAAACTCACCTGGTTTCGAAACTAAATCTAAAATCTTTCCAGCCTTTATGTCGTTGTTGTTGGCCTTTGATTGCAGCCTCATTTTATTTGTTGCCGTTAGTGCTGTTTCACTTCCAGAAAAGAAAAATGAAACAAATAATAAAACAATGATCGCAATGATCACGAGTCAATTCCTCCTCTAATATGTACACAAAAATGGGTAGTTAGGTTAATCATAGCGTATTTATTCCAAATAAAAAAGTATTATGCAACTATTGGGATTATCATTAGCTAACCCCATTCTATTATTACCTTTTCTTGCAGATTATTATAATTATATGTTTTAACATTTTCCTATTCGGCTATATATAAATATCAATGAAAGCAGGTGGTGCTCATACTTGAATACGAAGGAAGAACTAGAAATACATATTGAACAACTAAGGTCCAAAATGTATGATGCTTTTGAAAGCAAATTAAATCATGATAAGGTTGTAAAAATATCTCAAGAATTGGATCTTTATTTAAACAAACTGAGAGAAACCGAATAAGAAAAAATATAGAAAAACACTTTCACCATTTGAAAGTGTTTTTCTTATTTATGATAGATTCTCTATGAATAAACGAACAACATCAAAACCACCGATTAATGTCCCCAACGAACTTCCTAAGTTTGCAAATACCACAACAAGGAGGATTTGCGTAACCTTATTGCTCCAAAACCCTTTAACGGTATGCACATCATCCGATAAACTTTCAAAGTCCCCGACATTCGGTTTCTTGACGTAAGCTTGCACAAATCCGGCAAACCAACCAGCAGCAAGTAATGGATTTAACGATGTAATTGGTGCTGCAACAAACGCAGTTAGAATAGCCAGTGGATGAGCCAATGCGATGATTGCTCCGATTGCCGACAACGAACCGTTCCAAAGTGCCCAGCTGATAGTCTGCTGAAGACCTGCAGAAGGATTCATATAGAATGTATATGCAATAATCGCGAGAATAGCAATTGGAATCGCCCATCCAATTATTTTTGGCGCTTTTGATTTGACTGGGCGTTCAGAAAGCCGTTTTAAATCATGTTCCTTATGAATTTCTTTTGTTATCCCAGGGACGTGTGCTGCTCCGAGAATTGCTACAACTTTTTCGCCAGGAGCGTCCTTTATTTTCTGAGATAGAAACTGATCCCGCTCATCAATAAGCGGCGTTTTCAATTTAGGGAAACTGTCCGTAAACTCTTGAAGCATGGCATTAATGGTATCCTGCTCTTTCATTTTTTCCATTTCTTCTTCGGAAATTTTCTCATTGCTGAAGATACTGCCTATTACTTGCATCAGCAGCATTGCCTTTCCTTTTAAACCAATGTTCCCCCATATCCGGGAAAAGGTAATTTGAATATCTCTATCCGCCAAAACCAACTCAGCACCCGTTGCTTTGGCCGACTCAATCCCCTGAATCATTTCCTGGCCTGCATTTATTCCAAACTGCTTTGCCATTCTCTTTTGAAAAGAGGAGATTGCCAAATTCATTAGCAGTAATGTCGCTTTTTTATTCTTAATAACTTCAAAGATATCGGTTTCCTTCCATTTATTCCCTTCAGATATGGATTGGTACCTTTGTTCATCAAGTTCGATACAGACAGAATCAGGCTCCTCTGCCTCTATTACTTTTTTTACTTGTTCTGCACTAAATTTGGAAACATGCGCTGTTCCAATAAGAATGTATTCCTTATTGTTAATTTGTAATCGGGTAATATTCTCTTCGGTCATATATAGGACCCTTCCTTTTATGTATTGAATCACTGCCATCACGTTAGTATTCTTATTGTAATACAAACCTATCTTCATAATAAACTAGATTGAGACAAAATAGAAATTTAACTATTTAAAAATGTAAAGTAATTATCGCTCGTGCACCTCCAAAAGAGGTCATAAAAAGACAAAATCGCATTATTTTTTCTGACTATTTATATGGTATGATTATTTCACGAGATGAAAAAAAGAACAGGAATGGGTGGGATACTTCATGTTTATATACGAGATGGATGAGAATATCGTACTGAAGCAGTTAAAACTGCAAGATGCCAATGAACTATTTGAGTTAACAGATTCTGCGCGTGATTACCTTCGCGAATGGCTGCCATGGGTAGATACAACCGTCAATCCTGAAGATACACTTGCCTTTATTGATCATACATTAAGATCTGCTGAATTAAGGACTGGTTTCACTACAGGAATTTTTTTTAAAAATAAATTAGTTGGGCTTATTAGTTTTAATCATTTAGACTGGATAAACAAAATTGGTTACATTGGATACTGGCTCTCCCCAGATTATCAAGGTCACGGTATTATGACAAATGCTGTCAGAGCATTAACAGACTATGCCTTTGCAAAGTTAGAGTTAAACCGTGTGGACATTCGGGCCGCCTATGAAAACAAAAAAAGCAGGTCCATACCCGAACGTCTGGGTTTTACCGAAGAAGGGAAAATCAGACATGCCGAGTGGTTGTATGATCATTATGTGGACCATGTCATATATGGCATGTTGGCAGGTGAGTGGTATAGGTTTTAGTACTATTTAATAATAACTATTATTAATTACTGATTCGTTTCTTCAAAAGTAATATTTATAACTTCATCTGTTTCCGTATCGAATTCGATATGAATAAAGACTCCAAATTCTCTACTTTCTTCATTCAACCACAACTTGAATTTCTCTACCGTGGTATTACCATTTGCTTCTCTGCCAATGTGCAAATAATCAACAATTTTTGCATCCGGATATTTTGATTTCGTTTCCTGTACAGCAAGTCGTCCCCATTTTGCATAGGAAGGAACTTCTTCTGCTTGCACATTTACACTTCCTCCAATTGGTATAAAGATGCTGGAAATTGTAGCAAGGATCAACACAATACCGATAAATAAATAAGTACCCCTCATATCTACGTCCTCCTTTATTATAGGATGTGTAAATTAGGGTGATATTATTAACTATTACTACTTAGGATTTTAGAAAACTTGGCATTCGCCAATCCTTTGGCGATGCCATAGTTGCACTTATGCAGAAAGAAATATGGATATACTTTCTTTACTGCCAACCGAAAAAAGATAAACCTCCTCAACTAATTCGAAAGGTTTATCATTTCCCGGGAAATATCGACAAATTACATGAAACTTGTCGAATACGCCTATCTTCTATTTTTCAGGGATTAATATTCCGTTTTTGTTGAATTTTCTAACATATCAACAGGTTTACTAACAGAAATTGGGGATAACTTTGCTTTTTTATATAAAAATCATAAATACAAAGAGTAATTACCTTATATTTCCTATAAATTGCGGTGTAAGAGTTCCATAGTGTTGCGTAATTCGACAACATCTACTTGACCAGGAGCAGAAGCCTTTTTAGCAGCACCGAAAGTTAAAGCTGAACCAAATATTTCACCGGCTATACGACTAATCACACCTTTACCAGACATGGACATCGTTATAATTGGACGATCTGCATATTCCTCCATCATAATTCTTGTTGCATCCAGTAATGTTAGAACATCCACTGTGCTTGTAGGCATAACAGCAATCTTTGGTAAGTCTCCACCCAGTTCCTGTGCCCTTTGCAATCTGGAGATAATTTCATTTTTTGCCGGCGTTTTATGAAAATCATGATTGGAAATGATAACAAAAATATGATGATGATGTGCTGTTTCAATTAAATTTTGTACATCTTTCTTATCTTTAAATAATTCGACATCAATAATATCGACTTCTCTTGTTTCAGCAATGATACGATTTAATTCCACATAATAGGCGGTGCTTACTTCTCTTTCTCCACCTTCTTTAGCACTGCGGAATGTGAATATAAGTGGCGTATCGGGTAATACAAGGCGAACTTCGTGAAGCGCTTCTTTTACTTTTTCAATATCTTCTACCGCTTCAAAAAAATCTACACGCCATTCTAAAATATCAAATTCCACAGATTTGAGAAAGATTGCTTCCTCTTTTAATTCCTCAATGGTTGTACCAACGATAGGAACACAAATTTTTGGCATGCCCTCACCAATTACGACATCTTTAACCTTTACTGTATTAATCATCTTTTCGACTCCTTACTGGGTATGGGTGCTTTCTTATTCACTCGTTAAAAGATGTTCCAAGTTAACTAACTCATCTGCACATTATGCAATTGAGCAAAGATACCGTCACGTTCAAGTAATTCTTTATGACTACCTTCTTCTTCAATTCCATTCTTTGTGACAACCATGATTCGATCTGCATTTTTAATGGTTGCAAGACGATGGGCAATAACAAGTGTCGTACGATTTTTCGCAAGTTCATTCAATGCTTCTTGAATAATCATCTCTGTTTCCGTATCGAGAGCAGAAGTTGCTTCATCCAAAATAAGGATTGGAGGGTTTTTTAAAAACATACGTGCAATCGCAATACGCTGCTTCTGCCCTCCTGATAATTTCAGTCCACGTTCACCTACTTGGGTGTCATATCCTTCAGGTAATTCTTTAATAAACGCTTCCATGTGGGCCTGGCGCGCTGCCAATTCAATCGCTTCATTTGTAGCGTTACGTTTACCATAGGCAATATTTTCACGTAACGTTCCAGTGAATAAGAATACATCCTGTTGTACGACGCCGATATGACGGCGAAGAGACTCCTTCTTAATATCACGAATATCAATTCCGTCAATTTTGATACTTCCAGCATCCACATCATAAAAGCGTGGAATCAACGAAGATATCGTCGTTTTCCCAGCACCCGATGGTCCGACAAAAGCCACTGTTTCACCTGCATGAATACCAAAATCAATCGCATTTAGAACAGGGGTGTGTGATGTCTCATAACCGAATGTAACATTGTTAAAAGTAATATCGCCCAATACATTCTTCATGTCCTCTGCATCTTTTCGGTCTTGAATATCTGGACTAACATCCATTAATTCTGTAAATCGCTTAAATCCTGCCATTCCCTTTGGATACATTTCCAGGAGAGCAGTAATCTTGTTTATTGGATTCGTCAATACATTTACAAATAATATAAAACTTACAAGTTCACCATGGGACATTCGCCCATTAATAGTAAGCCATGATCGGATTACAAGTACGAGTAAAGTAATTAAGCGCATGAGTAGATAAATATTAGAATGGACTACTGCCATCACTTTATACGCACCTATCTTCGCCTTTCGAAAACGCTTGTTATCCGTGGAGAATCGTTCCATCTCAAATGATTCATTTGTAAATGATTGTACAACTCTTACACCTGATACTGCATCTTCCACACGGGCATTTACCCCGGCAATATTTTCATACATATGCTTCCACGATTTATTCATTCTGATATTGCCAAACGTGATTAGCAAAATAAGAATAGGGACGGCAATTAAAATGATTAATGCTAATGTCGGATTTATTGTGAACATAATTAAAAATGCTCCAATAAATGTCATGATGGAAATAAAGAAATCCTCCGGACCATGATGTGCAAGTTCTCCCAGATCGAACAGGTCATTTGTAATGCGGCTCATAATATGACCAGTTTTTGTATTATCAAAAAACCGAAACGATTGCTTTTGAACATGGTTAAATAGGTCCTTACGCATATCTGTCTCTATGTTGACTCCAAGCTTATGTCCAATATAGGTAACCACATACTGTAGATAAGTGCTCAGTACATAAACAAATAACAACAATATTGCAACCGTTACGATGAGATTCCAGTCTTTTCCTGGGAGAAGTCCATCTATAAACCATTGAACAGCGAGTGGGAATGCAAGTTCAAGCAATGCAACAATCAATGCTGCAGTAAAATCAATCATAAATAACCGCTTATGCGGCTTATAATAAGAAAAAAATCTCCGAATCAATATCGCACTTCCTTTATTTTAGTCTAAAGAAAATTATAGAGATAATTAGGCACGTTGGCAATTAGATGAACCACCAAATTTTTTAAGATAAATTTTTCTGAATGAGAAAGATTGTCCACATGTAGGCATAGGTTATATGAAGGATAAATCAGGGAGGTAATCATTTGAAGGGAATGCACATAACAAAATGGATTTGCTATTGCATTGGCTATGTATTTATTGTTTCTAGTATTATGAAATTGATTAATGGAGATTTTAAAGGTTCTTTCATGAGTATTGGTCTACCCTTTCCAGAGTTGACTTTATTTTTAGTGGCAATTACGGAGCTTGCCTGCGGAATGTTGATTGTAGGGAGAATGTATATGAAATTAGCTGTTCCACCACTTATTTTTATTATGCTGGGTGCCCTCTATTTCACAAAAATACCTGTATTGTGGACAGATGGCTTACTCACCTTTGCAATGAATGCTCGTTTGGATATTGTCATGCTTATTCTACTGCTACTCATTTGGCAACAAGTTAAAGGCTATAAAATAAATTAAGTTAATAACGATTATGTTTTATTATCCACGGGCAGTATTTTTTATAATTTACTAATTCACAAAATATGCTGTTTTCCTGTGGATAATGGGTGCATAACACCTAAATAACCTTGAATAATGATAGTTATCCACAAAGTTATGCACATATGCACAAGTGTTCGTAGCTATTTTGTTATGGACAATTTTTTCTTTACCATATATTGATTTCCTATAAATAATTATCCACCGTTTGTGCATAACTTTTAAAATCTGTGGATAATTATATGAAATTTAACATTAAACAAGCTCCCGCTATAATAGGAGCTTGTCTTTATTGTGTTCCAAGCGTTATCGTTGTAGTACTTTTTTCACCATTCCGGTAATACGTAATTTCTACATCATCACCGATATTCTTTTCCTGGTACAATATTTTTCTAAGATCAATCATATTCATTACTTGTTCTCCGTCCAGTTCGGTAATAACATCCAATCGCTCTATACCAGCTGTATCAGCTGGAGACAAAGGTTCAATATTCCAGACATAGACGCCACCTTCTACTTCTGAAGGTAGATTTAATGTGCTTCTCCACTCCGTGTGTGGAACTTCATCAAGTGAATAAATCTCGACCCCTAAATACGGTCGTATGACCTCTCCTGTTGCCTCCAGTTCTTCAATGATTGGGATAGCGGAATCAATTGGGATGGCAAACCCTATTCCTTCTACTGCTTCCTGATTGATTTTCATGGAATTGATACCAACTAGCTGGCCGTATATATTAATGAGTGCACCACCACTATTACCCGGGTTAATTGCTGCATCCGTCTGTATAACTTCTGCCTGCCAATCAGAACGTCCATCCTGATTAAAATCCTGTGGGATCGTCCTTTCTGTACCACTGATAACTCCCTGGGTTACTGTACTGGAAAGATAAAGTCCAAGTGGATTACCAATCGCAATTGCAGGTTCACCTACTTTTATATTAGCTGAGGAGCCCACTTCGATAATCTTGTCTACTTGAGATCCATCCATCCGTAATACTGCCAAATCTGAAAATAAATCACTTCCCACAATTTCTGCTTCGATATGGGTATCATTGGATAAGACCACCTCTACTGTGTCTGCTCCTTCTATTACATGGTGGTTGGTTACAACAAATGCAGTTCCATTTTCATTTTTATAAATAACACCTGAACCTGTACCCGCTTCAAAACCATCCTGTTGTTCCCAAAAGTCGTTTCGCTGCTGAATATTTGTAATCCCGACAACTGATGGCGTTACTTCTTCAATGATTTCCGTTAGCTGTGTTGTAACATCAACTTCTACCACTTGATTCATAGACCCATCATCATTCGTATTGGCCTCTTCCTCCGTACCGTTATCTTCTAAAGAAGCTGTATCCCGGTCCGTACGAAACAGTTCCGGCATAACAATGAAAACCAATAAACCACCTATTACAATTCCCATGATTAAAGGTATCAACCATCTTCCTCTTTGTTTATGTGGTCGCCTGTAATTCTGATCATAGTATCCCATGTTTAAGATCTCCTTGCTATATGATATATCATAGTATTACCTTAAACTGAAAAATATTAAACAGCAATACATTATCCGACTTCATATAAAGCAGTAGGGCTTTTTGGATCGGTATCATGCAACTCAATATCGATGCCTCTTTCTTGTAAAACATTCTTAACAGACATCCGCGCAAGATCCTTCATATTATTATCGAGGCTCAAATGCGCAAGGTAAATTCGTTTCGTACGATTACTTATAATATCTGTCAATGCAAGACCACAATCCTCATTAGATACATGACCTGAATCACCCAGTATTCTGCGCTTTACACTCCATGGGTAACGCCCCACACGGAGCATTCCCACATCGTGATTCGCTTCGAAGATATAAGCATCTGCATCCTCTACCGTTTTTTTTATTCGCTCTGAGACATAACCAAGATCGGTTACGAGGGCTATTTTCTTCCCCTCATGTCGAAATGTATAGAACATTGGCTCGGCAGCATCATGGGAAACACCGAAGGATTCTATTTCCATGTCCTTAAATGTCTTCACTTCTTCCATTCCAAAATGGAATTTCTGATCTACTGAGAGTTTTCCTAATGACTTCTCCATCGCTTTCCATGTCTTTTCATTGGCATAGATTGGGAGATTATACTTCCTTGCAATAATGCCTAATCCTTTAATATGGTCACTATGCTCATGGGTTACTAAAATCCCTGATAATGTGGACGGATCTACATTAACCTCACTGAATAAATAATCCATTTGTTTTCCACTTAGCCCGGCATCCACCAGGATTTTCTGTTCATTTGATTCAATATAAAAGGCATTTCCTGTACTTCCTGATGCCAAAACACTAAAACGTAATGTCATTCTGGTTCACTCCGATTTTCTCTATCAAGCTTTTGATTAAAAACTGCTAAAGTAGGTGCTTTCATGTCATTTTCTTCTGGTAAAAATTTAATTTTTTCAATATAATCTTCCATTGTTCTTTGTATGAAGATCGAATCATCCTCTGAATAAACAAGACCTTCGATAGCGTTCACGAAGTAATTCTTTTCTTTATTGATGGTAATCTTCCAAGTCGGTGCAAATACTTGTGATTCAATACGAGAGAGGAATCCCAACGATATATCCGTTACTTCTTCATCTTGTGTAAGCGATCCACGGTCATAAAGTGACCCGATTGCCTGTAATTGCGCGATACTTTCTTCTTTGTTCCCTTGTTGTTCTGCATCCCCAAGCATCGTTTGGGTGTAATGCGTAATCTCATCATTGTCATTTAAATAAAACATCAGTAACGCATTCTGATTAAAATAAATGGGTTTTTCATCTTTTTGCTGGAAAAATACAATAATATTTGATTCTTCATCCCAGACCCAATACGTAAATTGTTCTGGATATAACAAATAAGGTGCAACAAAATTTGTTATATTACTATTGGTTGGATTTGCTGGTAACGCTATTGGTTCTTGAAATTGGGAGAGTACAAAATTATCCTCCACCAACGTTGCTTCCAAACCAACTATACTATTTAATTCATCCATTTCTTCATCGGTAAATGTTTTTTCACTTACATTTATATAATTGGCCTCGGTCACGTCTTGGTTTAATTCAGGAATTTTAATATTCTCTGATTCAAATTGTTCTTCATAACTACCAAATTCTTCACCATCCAAGAAACCTATATCTGCAGAGTCTCTTTGTTTGTCAATGAATTGTACGAGTAAATAAATATTTAACACAAGAAAACTGAGAATGAATAATGTTTTTATATGACCCCATTGCATCCTCAATCTCCTCCTTTTTGAATCGTTTCGTTAAATACAGGCGCCTGCCAAGTTCCTTTATATTTTATATACCAAGCAGGTTCCAATTCTATCGCATTTTTTTCAATACTAAGTCTTAACCGATAACCAAGCTTTATATCCTCAATCATTTCTCTATCATAATCTGGATGTTTCAATAAATTAGCAATAAAATTTTCTGCTGGTATCAAATCGAAAGTGGATTGCTGAAAAGATCTATCTATCAGAAAGAGTGGGCGACGATATTCCTCCAATTGCTGACTGTTCCATTTTTGTTCAATTACAGACAAGTCCGGATATCCATTATTAAATGTTG
The DNA here is from genome assembly GCF_051262635.1 of Oceanobacillus sp. CF4.6. Taxonomy (NCBI): domain Bacteria; kingdom Bacillati; phylum Bacillota; class Bacilli; order Caryophanales; family Bacillaceae; genus Oceanobacillus; species Oceanobacillus sp. CF4.6. Next base: position 146,555 of record NZ_JBIMEX010000007.1, read on the forward strand.
GGTATCCATTATAATGCAACCGGTACTTCACTAGGTTTTGATAGATATTCAACTCGGTTAATTGAAAATCACCTGTCCAACCTCCATGATCATTAATGTTTGCAATGCTTCTTTCCAAGAGACTATCTACAGTAAGGGGTGGGTCTGTATTCTCAGTAAAAGGGTTAACATATTCCATTCCCAAATTATTGTCAGTAATTCGCATTTGCCGGCTGTCAGTAAAGTAAGTCAATCCACTTTGTGGTGTGGTTGATTGCATAACCACAGATGGGTTTGGAAATAGGATATCCCGCATATCAGAAGGACTGATCCCCGTAAACCGCATTGTTTCTTTATTTAATTCAATTTCACCTGATGGAATGTAAATATCCTTTTCCCCTGTATCCATCACAGTATATTCACGAAATATATCTGCTTCCAAATTGGTCATGAGAGACCACATCTGTTCATAATCATTTGGATTATTTACCGTTGCAGTCGCTTTTTCATTACCATTCATTGAAACAAATTCAATACCCATTGATGCCGTATCTGTAAAGGTGATGTATAACCTTTCAAATGACCATTCCGGGAATAAAATATCGTCATCTTTAAAAGACATCATACTGCCGAATAACTCCATTGGAATAGCATCTGGAAATATCACTTCTACTTCATCGTTATCTGGATTTCTCTCATCCGCAACCCGAGTTGTAAAATCAGCAAAGGTCCAGGATTGCATATCCACATACATTCCCTCTCGATTTTGTGAGCTTGAAAAACCATAAAAACTTTCATTTGATTTAAATATAATCTCACTTGGTTGAATCAGACTTCTTCGCGTCTCTTCTTTTGTACCACCCAATTCAACTTCTTCAAACGACTCTTCACGTAACGTTCCTACATCAGGCTGATAATTCCACATCCCAAATGTAAGAATTAAACTGGTACCTATAAGGATAATTAATATAAAGGATTTTGCTGTTTCCAATTTCATCTGATATCCCTCCGCTTCTCACTCATCAGCGGTAGAGTAAAGAGAATCGTTGTTCCTTTACCTTCTTTACTTTTAGCCCATATTTTCCCATGATGTGCTTCCACTAATTCTTTCGTAATTGCAAGGCCTAATCCTGTACCGCCAAGTTTTCTTGTTCTTGCTCTATCAGCTCTGTAAAATCGTTCAAAGATTTTTTCAAGTTTATCATAAGCAATCCCCATCCCTTGATCCTCGACGCTTACGAGTAAGTAATGTCGTTTTATATCTAGCTTCATGCGAATATCTCCGCCCTCTGGGGAGTACTTGATGGCATTAGAAATGATATTATCCAAAACCTGTGTCATCTTATCTTTATCCATCCAGACAAGGGATTGTCCTTTTGGAATTTCTCTGATTAAGGTTATTTGTTCAGGTCTATTCATTTCAAATCGATCAATCACCTGATGGAAATAACCTACAAAATCTGCACGTTCCTTGTGCAATGGTAATTCATCGGAATCCATTTTGGAAAGTTGGAGCAAATCATTAACCATGCGAATCATTCTGTCCGTTTCATTCTGTGCAACATGAAGGAATCGTGGCGCAATTTCCTTGTCTTCCCAAGCCCCATCCGTCAATGCTTCAATATAGCTTTTCATCGTCGTTAATGGTGTACGCAATTCATGCGAAACATTGGATACGAAATCACGACGTTCTTGTTCTACTTTTTCCTGTTCTGTAACATCACTAATAACGGTTATAAATCCGGTTATTTCATCTTCATCATCTGAAACCGTAGAAAAATTAGCTCGCACTAAGAAAGGGGAATCATCACTGAAATCAATAATCATGGAACCACTATCCTGGAGTTCCGTTAAATCAATTATTTTCCCTTCCAACTGAAGTACATCAAGTAAGTAGTCCCCAATTACTTCTTCTGGGTTTTCCCCGATTAGCCTTCCTGCTGCTTCATTCATTAATGTTATTGAGCCAGAATTATCAGTTGCAATAACCCCGTCAGACATATTTGATAACACCGAACTGAGCTTTCTCCGTTCCTCCTCGATGGTAGCATAGGAATGCTTAAGCCGGCTGTTCAGATCATTAAATGTCTCCGCTAATTGGCCTATCTCATCTTTCCCAAACACATTAACTTTTTGAGTAAAATCTCCATTTGCCATTATCCGGGCTTGTTCTCTCATCTCCATGATTGGCTTTGTAATGGTTCGTGCTACAAGTATTCCAATAATTGCCGATATACTAATTGCCAGAATTGACCCTTGCAAAAATATACGGTTAATGTCTTCTACCTGATCATATACCTCTTCCAACGAGGATTGGAAATAGATAACTCCAACTGCAATACCATCTGCGTCAATTAAAGGTTCTACATGTACATAGACCTGACTTTCTGCTTCAGGGTCCCAAAGCTCCTTTTTTTGTGGCGAATCAAAAAACAACGCTTGTTGCACCAATGGTTGTGTTACTTTTCTTCCAAGTTGTTCCTGTTGGTTAAGTTTATTTGTTCCGATAATACGACTTTGATTACTAATAACATTCACGGTCGTTGCTATATTATCTGTATTGATATCTTGCACAATTTGTTGAATTTCGCCCTCTAAAGTTGGCCCGTCACCCTCTTCACTGCGTTCCCTGTCAAAAGCCTGCTCCAAGTTATAGCTTAACAGCTCCACACGCTCATTAATCGAACCTTTAAAATTGTTAAGGAGATTCTCCTCCAATTTTTGTGTAAAGAAAGATCCGATAACTTGAACGGCAAGAAGTAATAAAAGGATATAGATGATAATAAACTTTAATTGAATGGAACGGAAAAAACCAACTTTATTCATAACAACTACTCCTGCTCAGAATTACGTAAATAATATCCAACACCCCGTCTTGTGACAATCCACACCGGGTTACTTGGGCTCTCCTCGATTTTTTCACGAAGTCTGCGAACCGTCACATCAACGGTACGTACATCTCCAAAGTAATCGTAGCCCCAGACGGTTTCGAGTAAATGCTCCCTCGTCATAACCTGGCCAATATGACGTGCTAAATAGTGCAGTAGTTCAAATTCGCGGTGTGTCAATTCGATCTGCTCACCTTTTCTTGAAACGACGTATGCATCCGGATGAACCGTTAAATCGCCAATAACAATATCCTTTGTTGTTTTAACTGTATCCTCTGGAACCTGTTGTCTACGTAAATTAGCTTTCACCCGGGCAAGTAATTCACGATTGCTGAAAGGTTTTGTCACATAGTCATCTGAACCTAACTCCAGACCAAGCACTTTGTCAATCTCTGAATCTTTTGCTGTAAGCATAATGACAGGCATCGTTTGTGTCTTTCTTACTTCCCGAAGGACTTCATTTCCATCCTTACCTAGCAGCATGATATCTAATAGGATTAAATCAGGTCTTTCACTCTCTGCAAGTTCAATCGCTGTGTCGCCATCATTTGCAATAATTACCTGATATCCTTCTTTTTCTAAATTAAATTTTAATATATCTGCAATTGGCTGTTCATCATCTACTACTAATATTTTTTGACTCATTTTAGCCACATCCTTTTCATCCATTACTACCCTCTATTCTACCGCAAATCAGCTCATCTGTCTTGTAGTGCCTGTCACTCCCCGAACTTTGTCGAACACCAAGGAATGAAAAAAGGCCGACTTCAAAGAGTCAGCCTTTTTCTTATTTGCTTACATATTCCGTTGGGTTTTGTAGTGCTCCATTTTTATAGACTTCAAAGTGAAGGTGGATTCCTGTTGAATTTCCCGTTGAGCCCATTACACCGATCTTGCTACCCTTTTCTAAAACCTGACCAACTTTAACATCAATCGAAGAAAGATGAGCATAAATAGATTTCATTCCATTATTATGATTAATAACAACTTTATTACCATATCCACCACTGTTGAATCCAGCAGATTCAACTACTCCATTATCAGCTGCAAGAATATTGCGGTTTGATGGACGGGCAATATCAATTCCCTTATGTGTTTTCCCCCAGCGTTCGCCTGGATGACTGGAAATATATCCGCCAACAGCTGGCCAAACCATATCGCCTGTACCTGTAGGTGATAATATCTTTGTCCCTTTGATAATTACTTCTTTGACTGGATCCTTGGTTACTGTTTCATCCAAAGCCTTTTTATCAGTCTGTTTTCCATTTGTTTTTTCGATGGAATAAAGAACTTCTTTTATACCATCTTTTCCTTCCTGCTTCACTTTCTCTTCACCTTTGTACATCTCATCAGATTCGATTACTTCCGTTTCATAACCAATTGTATCTTTAACTAACTTTTCTTCCGTTATGATAACATCGACAAACGGTTCATATTCCATTACATGTATTTTTTGATCTGGCTTTAAGATGGAATCTTCAGCTAAGGAAGGGTTTATTTCCAGTAATTTATTTATGGTTAAATCATATTCACTGGCAATTTTACCTAGTACTTCACCTTCTTGTATCGTATGGACTTGTTCTTCAAGTGTTCCTTTTTCCAACATGGTAATACCTTGCTCACCACTTAAAATCTCATCAGGCAATACTTTTTGAGTGGATAATGAAACTACTTCTGATAAAGTAACATCTGTTACCACGCTTTCTCCAACAGAGAGCTCCATGTTTTCACTTTTCAATAAACCTTCAATTGTTACTTCTTCTGTATCATTTTCGAGCTTTATATCTGTAAGAAGCTCTACATCCACATATTCATTCATATAGTCCTCTAAAATAGGATAGGCTGCATCTTTGTTGCTGAAATATCCAACTGTCTGATCAGCAATTTTAAGCTCTACAGCATTCGCTTTTAAAGTTAGCTCTTCATTTAGTCTATTTAGTACCTTATTGTTATCAAAAGAGGGGTTAAACACCTTCTCTGAAATATAAGAGACATCTTCTCCTACTGCTAAGGATAGATTTTCATATTTTTGTTCGCCTTCGGTAATCTTCATATCAATAACACGCTGAACCACTTCTTTTTTGTCTATTTTCCCAACATGTTCCCCGTCCACATACACATGATAAACCGTTCCAAGTGCGTCATCGGCATAAGCGGTTGTCATGGTAAACCCAAGTCCTAAACATGCAGTTAATGCCAGTTTCCCTAATAGATTACTTTTCTTTTTTGTAAGACTCTCTGTTTTCCTCTTAAACATTCCTGTATTTCCTCCGACATTCTTTGATACGATGTATATCAATATCAATATGAATTTTCTCTTTTTTATAGATTTTAAGTACTCTATTAATCTACCATAGGTAAAAAGGATTAAAAAGAGAATGTCGAATAATGTAAAGAAACTGTATCATTACTCCCATTATTTTACATATTTTGCCTGGAAACAAAAAAATAGAGGCTGTCTTCGTAGACAACCTCATACACGAACTGATTATTGACTGTACACACTGCGTACATTATTTGTTTGCGAACGGTCTGGACCCACAGAGAAAATCGATAAAGGAATCCCCGTTAATTGTGACACTCTCTCCAAATAATGCCGGGCATTGGACGGTAATTCATCAAGGCTTTTAACACCTGTAATATCGTCTGTCCAACCGGGCATTTCTTCATAAACAGGCTCACACTCAGCTAATACCTTCAAGCTGGCAGGAAACTCCTTCATGATTTCTCCTTTGTAACGATATGCGATACAAATTTTCAGGTTTTCGATACCTGTTAAAACATCAATGGAATTCAATGATAAATCTGTAATTCCACTCACGCGACGCGCATGACGTACAACGACACTATCAAACCAACCGACACGACGAGCTCTTCCGGTTGTTGTTCCATATTCACGACCTACTTCACGAATTTGATTACCGATTTCACCATGTAGTTCTGTTGGGAAAGGGCCGTCACCTACACGTGTTGTATAAGCTTTCGATACTCCAACAACATGATTGATTTTTGTCGGGCCTACACCAGATCCAATCGTTACACCACCGGCAATCGGGTTGGAAGAAGTAACAAACGGATAGGTTCCTTGGTCAATATCAAGCATAACACCTTGAGCGCCTTCAAAAAGAACACGTCGACCCGCGTCAAGTGCATCATTCAATACAACCGAAGTATCTGTCACATATTGCGCCATTTGCTGGCCATATTCATAATACTCTTCCAAGATATCTTCTACTTTCAATGGATCAATTTCATATACTTTTTCAAACAAACGATTTTTCTCATTCAAATTCTGTTCAAGCTTTTCACGGAAAGCTTCTTTATCCATTAGATCGGCAATACGGATACCCATACGCGCTGCTTTATCCATATAAGCAGGACCAATACCTTTTTTCGTTGTACCAATTTTATTAATGCCTTTTTCCTCTTCTTGAAGAATATCCAGCTGTATATGATATGGCAAAATAACATGTGCGCGATTACTGATGCGAAGGTTATCTGTCGAGACGTTACGCTCATGTAGATAGGCAACTTCTTCAACAAAAGCTTTCGGATCAATTACCATGCCATTTCCTAAAACACATATCTTCTCTTTAAAGAAAATACCGGATGGGATCAAATGCAATTTATAAGTCACATTATCAAATTTAATTGTATGACCTGCATTGTTTCCACCTTGATATCTTGCAACTACTTCTGCGTTTTGCGATAGAAAGTCAGTAATCTTCCCTTTTCCTTCATCGCCCCATTGCGTTCCTACAACTACTACTGAGGACATAGTACACCTCCAATAAATTTATGTGAATCATATGCTTTTATTATAACCAATTGTAAGTTTATCAATAATAAAAGGGGGAGTCAATTTAAAATACGAACATTAAATAGATTTTAAATAGTATTGTACGGTAAAATGGCAATAACAACGGTAAGCAACCACAGTACCACTTTTTAAAAACAGCCCATAAAAAAACAGACTGCAAGCATGCACAGTCTGTTTTTATCACTTATTTATTCAATTCCTTCTGTCCATTCAGCTACTTTATCGGAATTTTCTTCCACCCATGTTGCTGCAGCTTCCTCTATATCTGTTCCTTCATTGATATTAAACATGATAGATTCAAGGTCTGCAGGAGTCCAGTTAAAGTTATCCAGAACTTGGTATGCTTCTGGCATATCTTCTTCCAATCCTTCACGAACCATTGTATTAATCGTTTCTGCTTCACCAAATGTACCCTCTGGATCCTCTAAGTATTTCAAGTCATATGCTTGGAATTTCCAGTGTGGAGACCAACCAGTAACAATGATTTCTTCTTCGTTTTCATATGCTTCACCTAATGCTGTTGCCATGGCACCACTTGAAGAAGTTTGTACTTCCCAGCCTTCAAGGTTTTCATAATCTTCTAATGCTTGTTCGGATGCCGCAACCACACCTGCTCCTGGCTCAATACCAGTAACGGTTTGATCAGCTTGTCCTTCTAAATCAGCAATGGAGTCAACATCCATATAGCTTGGAACAACTAAGCCAATAGCTGCGCCTTCTAAGTTTGGACCTAAATCAACGACTTGATCTCCGTATTCTTCAAACTGTGCAGCATGCGTTCCTGGTAACCAAGCCGCAACCATACCATCTGCCTCACTACCTGCAACTGCTTCCCACATAACAGCATTATCAAGTGCCGTTAATTTAACATCAAAACCTAAGTCTCCTAAAACCTTACCAATGACATGTGTGGATGCAACCTCTGTATCCCACTCCACATAAGCCAATTCAATTTCCTGACCTTCCACGGATGAAGATTGTTCTGTATCTTCGTTTGTATCTGTTGATCCAGTATCTGTTTCTTCTTCCTCTGCAGCGCCACAACCTGCTGCAAACAATGCTAATGAAAGTCCAGATACTAATCCTAGACGTTTCCAGTTAAATTTCAACATAAAATACCGACTCCCTTTTCTTAAAATTTTTATATGGAAACTTTTCTAATGAAAAGATAGCCAACGAATAATTAAGCTTCCTTGCGATTGATATTTTGTGTAATTCGATCGATAATAATCGCTAGAATAACAATTCCGATCCCTGCGACAAAGCCTGGTCCTACGCTTGCACGTTGTAAGGAAGAGAGAACCTCTTTACCTAGACCTGGCGCGCCAATCATCGATGCGATAACAACCATGGATAATGCAAGCATTACCGTCTGGTTAATCCCAGCCATAATGGTAGCTTTCGCCATTGGCAGCTCTACCTTAAATAGTTTCTGTGCACCTGTACTACCAAATGCATCAGCAGCCTCAACCAAGTCATTCGATACTTGTCTAATTCCTAAATTAGTAAAACGTACCGTTGGGGGTGTTGCAAAAATAAGTGATGCAAAAACACCTGGTACCATCCCAATTCCAAAAAATGCAACGGCAGGGATTAAATAAACAAATGCCGGCATGGTTTGCATAAAATCTAATATTGGTGTGAAAATTGTATTAGCTACCTTGCTCTTCGACATTAATATCCCAATTGGCACCCCGATAACGACGGATAACATACTAGCAAGCAATACGAGGGTGACTGTATTCATCAAGTCTTCCCAATGGCCTTGATTATAAATTAGCCACAGCCCCACAATAGAAAATGCAGCGAGTCCAAATCTCTTACCAGTGACAAAAAATGCAATAAGGGCAACTAGGATAATAAAAATAATAGGTGGGATGTTCATTAATACACCCTCAGCAACGAATTCCATAAGATTCCCAAAGTGTTCCTTAATTGGATCAAATAGAAATGCAAACGTTTCTTTTAACCAATCTGTCACAGCCTCTGTTGCTTCTGATATAGGTATTACGGGAACAAAATCCAACATGTTATTAAGCATTTTCTAAATTCACCTCGCCATCCCCAGCTAAAGCGGCAATTACAGCTCCACGAACGATAATTCCTTTTAGTTTGTTATCTTCAACGACCGCAACAGGTGTTTGTGAGTCATGAATAATGGCAAATATATCATGCATCGTTGTATCTGGATTAACTTTAGGAATATCCGTTCGTAAAATATCCTGTAAATTACTACTTTCTTTCTTACGTGCATCGGAAGCATCTTCTGCTGTAACATAGCCTTTTAAATCACGTTTACCATCAATTACCAAAATACTTGAGATTCCCTCTTCGCGCATACGTTCGAGAGCAACACGTGGGCCATGTTTTTCTATATTTACTGTCTCTGGTCGTTTCATAATATGATGTGCCGTTAGTATCTTGGATCTATCTACATCCTCCACAAATTTTTCCACATAATCATCTGCTGGATGCACTAAAATTTCTTCAGGTGTCCCAATCTGAACAACAACCCCATCTTTCATCAAGGCAATATGATCGCCTAAACGCAGCGCTTCATCTAAGTCATGAGTGATAAAGATAATGGTCTTCTTCATAGAAGATTGTAAATCAATCAGCTCGTCCTGCATTTCTTTACGAATCAGTGGATCCAATGCAGAGAATGCTTCATCCATCAATAATACTTTCGGGTCGTTGGCTAATGCACGGGCTAAACCAACGCGCTGTTGCATCCCACCAGATAATTGTCCTGGCTTCTGGTGCTTATAGTCACCTAGTCCAACTAAATTCAAAGCCTCTTCAGCCTTTTTCTTGCGTTCTTCTTTTGGTACGTTTTGAATTTCCAAACCATACTCTGCATTTTCTATAATCGTTCGATGTGGAAATAGAGCAAATTGCTGAAAAACCATACTCATCTTTTCTCTACGCGCTTTTCGCAACGATTTTTTATCCATCTTCGCCAAATCTACCCCATCAATTAAAATACTTCCTTCTGTTGGTTCAATAAGGCGATTCAGCAAACGTACTAAAGTGGATTTCCCACTACCGGACAGCCCCATGATGACAAAGATTTCTCCTTCTTCCACTGTAAAACTGGCACGGTTCACACCTACTGTATTACCAGTTTCCTTCAAAATGTCTTCTTTAGATAATCCTTTATCCATCAGTTTTAATGTTTGTTTTGAATTTTTACCAAAAATTTTTGATAAATTCTTTGTTTCAATTATTGGCACATCTTTCACCTCTTATAGTTCATTTTTGCCTCTTTTTGACGAAATATGTAAAACGATCGTATGGTCGTATAGTCGCACTACCATTATATCATCTTGTAAACACGGGAAAAAAATGAATCTAATTTTGATTCATTTAGGATAAATTCTTAATTCCGCACTGCTTTTCATCAACTTATTAAGTTTAAACGTAATAAATACTTATTACAAACCTTAAAAATAGCTGTTTTCGTAGGTAATTACTGGCAAATTTGCTTGTATCCTTCGTAAATCGAAATAACATACATTTGCTCATCATTCCTTTAAAATACGAATGAATAATTGGGAAATAGGTCTGCTTTCTAGAAGATTGGGGCCGCGGTTACCCATTCCTTCGTAAAGAATTGTAATTATTGAAGCTATAATCTTTAAACATTAGTGAAAGGACAAAAATAAAAAACAGCCAATGGCTGCTTTTTATTTTATTGCTATGCCTGCATCATCGCAGGAGGAACATCTCCCTCTTGATAACGATGATCCAAATCAACGAATTTATTATATTCTTTCACAAATGCAAGCTCAACCGTTCCAGTTGGCCCATTACGTTGCTTGGCGATAATAATCTCGATAATATTCTGTTTCTCTGTTTCCTTATCATAGTAATCATCACGATATAGAAATCCCACAATATCTGCATCTTGCTCAATACTTCCAGATTCACGAATATCTGACATCATCGGTCGCTTATCCTGACGTGATTCCACACCACGGGAAAGCTGAGATAATGCAATCACCGGAACTTTTAACTCTCTTGCCAGTGCTTTTAAAGATCGTGAAATTTCTGAAACTTCCTGCTGACGGTTTTCACGTGAACTCCCACTACCTTGTATAAGCTGCAAGTAATCTATTAAAATCATACCTAGCCCATGCTCCTGTTTTAGACGACGGCATTTGGACCGAATTTCACTAACACGAATTCCGGGAGAATCATCAATATAGATTCCTGCATTGGATAATGACCCCATTGCCATTGTCAGTTTTCCCCAGTCGTCTGCCTCTAATTGTCCATTACGAAGCCGTTGTGAATCTATATTCCCTTCAGCACAAAGCATACGCTGAACAAGCTGCTCTGCACCCATTTCAAGACTGAAAATGGCTACATTTTGTTCCGTCTTCACTGCTACGTTTTGGGCAACATTTAAGGCAAATGCTGTTTTACCCACTGATGGACGTGCAGCAATAATGATTAAATCATTTGGCTGGAAACCTGACGTAATCCGATCTAAATCATGGAAACCGGTTGGAACCCCAGTAACATCACCACTTTGTTGATGAAGCTGCTCAATATTGTCATAAACATCAATTAATATATCTTTAATATTTTTAAAAGAGCCCGTATTTTTCCTGCCTGATACTTCGAGAATATTCTTTTCTGCATCATTCAGTACATCTTCAACTTCATCTTCCTTTTCAAAGGTGGAAGTAACAATATCTGTTGCAGTCCGGATCAATCGTCTGAGTATCGCCTTTTCCTCAACTATTTTGCTATAGTACTCAATGTTTGCAGCGGTTGGGACACTCTCGGCTACCTGTGATAGATAGGTTACACCGCCCGCTTCTTCTAACTGTTTCTTATTATTTAAAAAGGTAGTAACTGTGACAACATCAATTGGCTCACCTTTGTCTGATAAACTCATCATTGCAGCAAAGATCCTCTGATGACTTGCACGATAAAAATCTTCAGGTACGAGTAATTCTGATGCTGTCGAGAATGCTTGCGGCTCTAGAAATATTGCTCCAATTACCGATTGTTCCGCTTCTATATTATGTGGCGGTGTACGATCATTCCACGTTTGACTCATCGTTCTCTCCCCCTTTTTCAAAAGAGGTAAAATTATTTCCTCTTTATTTTTACCAAATTACACAAGCCAGCTGTCCAGACAGAAGAAATCGGCGATTAAGCCGATTTCAGTAAGGTACTATTTTTTAATCCTTTACGTTTACTGTTCACTTACATGTACTTTTACAGAACCAGAAACCTCAGGGTGAAGTTTCACTGGTACAGTTGTATAGCCTAATGCCCGAATTGGCTGATCCAGTTCAATTTTACGTTTATCAATCTTATATCCGTGTTGTTTATTTAGCGCATCACCAATTTGTTTACTTGTAATGGAACCGAACAAGCGACCACTTTCTCCTGATTTTGCTTTCAGTTCTATCGTTAATTCTGTTAACGTATCTTTAAGATTCATAGCTTCTTCTTTTTCCTGTTGCTCCATTTGACTACTTTTGCGCTTTTGAGCTTCCAATGCTTTCAAACTTCCTGCAGTTGCTTCCTCTGCAAGTTTATTTTTTAACAAATAATTACGTGCATATCCGTCGGGTACGTTTTTTACCTCACCTTTTTTTGCTTTGCCTTTTACATCTTTAAGAAAAATTACTTTCATTCCGATTCTCTCCCTTCATAATACTCATTCAAAATATCTATTAGAAATGCTTCTGAATCATTAATCGTTGTATCCTCTATTTGAGTAGCAGCATTTGTTAAATGGCCACCACCATTCATTTTCTCCATGATCACCTGTACGTTTATATCACCAAGCGATCTGGCACTAATACCAATTCTTCCATCACTTCTTTCAGAAATGACAAATGATGCTATTATTCCCGTCATCGTAAGCAACGTATCTGCAGTTTGTGCAATCAATACAGGGCTATATGCTGTACCTGATTCAGCTTTTGCTATTGCAATATGATCTCGGTAAATGTTGGCACGTTCAATTATTTTGCTGCGTTTGATATAAAGTTCCAAGTCTTCCTTCATAAATTGCTGCACCAAGACTGTATCAGCACCCTTGGAACGTAAATAAGAAGCAGCATCAAAAGTTCTGGAACCTGTTCGTAATGTAAAACCTTTTGTATCTACAATTATACCAGCCAGTAAAGCAGTCGCTTCAAGCATTTTCAACTTGGTTCCTTTTGGCTGATATTCCAGTAGCTCTGTTACCAGTTCCGCAGTGGAAGAAGCATATGGCTCCATATAAACCAATGTAGGGTTATCGATAAATTCCTCGCCTCTGCGGTGATGGTCAATAACAACCTTATAATCCGACTTATTAAGCAGGCTTTCAACAGCTACCATAGAAGGTTTATGCGTATCTACAATGACTAGTAAACTTTTACTTGTTATCATTTCCTCTGCTTCGTCAGGTTCAACAAAATAGCTCCATAATTCTTCATCCGCTTTGATTGCATCAACTAAACGGTATACACCTGTATCCAAATCATCTGGGTCAAAAATAATATGCCCATTAATATTATTGATTTTTGCAATATTTAGCACACCTATGGCTGCACCAAGAGAATCCATATCTGGTGACTTGTGTCCCATGACAATGACATTATCACTCGCTTTTATCAATTCTTTTAATGCGTGGGATATCACACGTGCTCTGACACGTGTTCGTTTTTCCATCGGATTTGTTTTTCCTCCGTAAAAACGCACTTTGCCCTGATCCTCTTTAATTGCAACCTGGTCACCACCGCGCCCTAACGCCAAATCAAGACTGGATTGTGCGAGTTCTCCTAGCTCAGGCAAACTGATATTGCCCACCCCAACACCAATACTTAAGGTCACTGGATTATTCTCTGCTCCAATCATCTCTCGCACTTCATCTAAAATATCGAATTTAACCTTTTCCAGCTGTTGGAGAATTTCCTTCGTTCCAACCGCTAAAAATCTTTCTTGTGATGTACGTTTTAAAAACAACCCATAATGGCTGGACCAATTATTCAATACCGTGGTTACTTGAGAGTTCAATTGACTTTTCACAGTATCGTCCATGTTTTGGGTGATCTCTTCATAATTATCCAAGAAAATAATTGCCAATATCGTTTGTTCATCATGATAAAGCTGCTGCAATTCTTGCTGATCCGTTCGGTCCATTAAATAAAGCAATCGTTCGTCTCTCCTGATAACTGTGTGAAACTTGTAATCATTCAGTTCAAACCAAATGCTATCCTTATTCTCTTTAATCATTGGGATCAGATTTTCAGATAGTTTGTTAAGGGAATCACCAACAAGCGAGTTATGATTATTATCGCTAAATTTATTCATATATGGATTAGCCCATTCAATATTAAAATCTTCATTATAAAGAATAATTCCAAATGGCATCTCCAATAATGCTTCTTCCCCAACCTTTTTAATCCGGTGGGAAATCATGGATATATATTGCTCTGCTTCATGAAGAAGTGCTTTTTCTGTCCTAATACTATAATAAAAGGAAGCAGCCAAAACGACAGTCATAATGAGACCCAATATCCATTGAAAGTACCATGTGACACCGAGTAAAATAAGGGATAATAAATAAATTACCCACAAATGACTACTCAGTGTAGGTTTCTTTTGTAAGTCCGGCATCGCGTTCAGCTCCTATATCTCAAATCACCTATCTATTTATTTCCGTTTTTCAGGCGATCCCTTAGCCTAAAGCCTATATCAATTATACCTAAGATTCGAACGAAATAAAGCAAAAATGTCGGGAAAAGTATTGTAAGAACAATACTAAAAATTGGTATAAATTTTGACATCTTCTTATGATGGGCATAAAAGAATATAAATGAAAATCCTTGCAATGTCATTAATAGACCAGTAAGTACGATAACATTCTGTACCGCCATAAAATATATACCTGAAGGATCAAGATTAAAGAATGAAAGAAGTAAAGCAAAGAAATAAACCCATATTATTGATGTTGGGAATCTTAAATTTCGAAATGGCGGAAAACGGTGCTGTTTCCTTTCAATCCTGTTAATAAACTTATAACTAATCCATTGAGAGAGAAATGCAAGCAATATAGCAGATAAAGCTACACCTACAGGCAGCAGGTCAATTAGAACTTGTACTTGCAACTCCAACAGTTCCCCCATTGCTTCTGTTTGTTCTGCGGCACCGAATTGTTCCATTAACGACGCACTCATTTCAAAGGAGTCAGTTACAATTATCTCAAATTCCTCGACCCAGTTAACCGAAAATAGGACTTGGCTGAAAACAAAAACGAATAATAGACCAATAACAAAACCCAATGTTCCTCTGGCCCATGTTTCATATGGAGATAATCCTTTATAAATAGCACTACCTATTGTCAGGCCTCCCAATCCCATTAATACTGCTAACGGTAAAGAAAAGAATGTTGTAAAAAGTGTAGTTAACAACATGGCTACAGCAAACATTAACAAGGATGGCTTAAAGCCATATCTGGAAGCAAAAAATACAAATGGAATTGGTAGAAAGAACATGCTAATTATCGATAATACAGGAACAAAAATGGTAATTAACAATAGCACCATAAATATTGCCAACATTAATGCTCCGTCTGTCATTTTTCTAGATTGATTCATTCATTGCACCTCTATGCTAGTAAAAATATATTGATTGATACGTATTCTAATATGATAACATGATTTTTATAGAAAGGCTTGTCGGATAATGTAGGAATTCTTATTTCCCGGGCAATAAGAATTCAAGCCTGGCGCACCCTAAATGGAATGGTTGGTTTCTTATCTGTCAATATTTGTCACAATTTGAAAAATGTGATCTATTTTCCACAATGAGAGACGCATTCCTCTTTATTTTGCATTATAATGTTAATAATTACACATATATAAGGATGAAAATTATGAATTACCTACAAGTTTTTCTTAACAGTATTAAATTACCAAAGAAAGAAGCTATGTTCCGATTGAATCGAGTTGGAATGGATGTTGCAATCATTTATATGTTCATTCTTTTGGCTATCGTCTGTATTCCTGAATTTATTGAAAGGTTAAATGCTACTACCGGATTTGGATCAGAACTTAACTTTATCTTTAAATTCATCTATTTTTTTATGTTTTATTATCTTCCGTTGACCATTATTGCTATTGTTAGCCTCTCTCTTGTTGCTTATATCGGAAGAGGGATCGCTTATTTAATGCAACGCAAATTACGGTTTCCCATCCTTTGGAAAATGAGTGCATTCACAACCACGATTCCGTTCTTACTCTTTACTATTATCACATTCATTATTGATGTGAACGATACATATCTCTTATTTGCTTTTATATATACGATTGGATTATTAATAAAAATGATTTCAATCTATCCGAAAAGAAGAATGTAAGACTTACGTTGGTTGTTTAGGTGGGAAGGTAAATCCATACTATATTATTATTTTTATATGAAGGGGCTCGCCAGCCTCCTTAGGATGCGCGCAGTATATTTCCCCAGAGCGGTCGCCGAAGTAACCTATCCTAGTTCGCATTTTATCTCAACACTGCGAATTAAAAAGCAACTAACATTAATCAAATAGCCTAAATGAAAAACCTCAAAATCTAATCAAGATTTTGAGGTTTAATTATATTACTCAGAAACATATGGTAGTAATGCCATAGTACGAGCACGTTTAATAGATATTGTAAGTTTACGTTGGTATTTTGCAGATGTTCCAGTTACACGACGTGGAAGAATTTTTCCACGTTCAGAAATGAAACGTCTTAGCAAATCTACATCTTTATAATCGATATGTGTGATTCCGTTTGCAGTGAAATAACACACCTTACGACGCTTTGCGCGTCCGCGACGAGCTGCCATTGATACCCCTCCTTTTAGATTCTAAAATGGTAAATCATCGTCTGATATATCGATAGGCTCTCCATTATTTTTAAATGGATCGTCTTGATTTTGATTCTGACTCTGATTTTGATTTTGGTTCTGGTTCTGGTTCTGGTTCTGGTTTTTATTTTGAAATTGGTTCTGACTTCTGTTTTGCTGGGATCCTGATGAGTCCTGTCCTCCCTGAGGAGAGGAACCTTTTGACTCTAAAAATTGTACACTGTCTGCAACTATTTCAGTTACAAATACAGTTTTACCATCCTGTCCTTCAAATGTACGTGTCTGAACACGTCCATCCACACCGATCAAACTACCTTTTTTCATATAATTTGCAAGGTTTTCAGCCGGTCTACGCCAAACAACACAGTTAATGAAGTCGGCTTCACGGTTTCCTTGTTGATTTGAAAAAGGTCTATTTACTGCAACAGTAAAGTTAGCCACGGCAACGCCATTAGGTGTATAACGTAAATCAGGATCCTTCGTCAACCTGCCTACCAATACGACACGATTTAACATCAGAACCACTCCTTATTATTGTTCATCTCGAATTACAATATGACGAATAATATCATCAGAGAACTTAGCTAGGCGATCAAATTCGTTTATTGCTTCATCACCACTGCTGAAGCTTATAATAATATAATATCCATCACGATAGTCATTGATTTCATAAGCAAGACGTTTCTTGCCTTTTTCATCTACTTTTGCAATCTCCGCCCCATTATCTGTTAGGATCTTGTTAAAACGCTCAACTAAAGCTGTTTGAGCTTCCTCTTCAATGTCTGGGCGGACGATATACATAATTTCGTATTTTCTCATCCGTTACACCTCCTTTTGGTCTTAGCGGCCCCTATCTGTCACAAACATTATCTGTTCATCTCAGGTAAGAGCAAGGAATAATCATAATCTAATTACTCACAATGATGAATTATACCAAATTTTACTTCGTTTGACAAGTACTCGAGAGATCCTAATTATACGTTATGGTAATTTTTACTGTTTAACCCACACCTAGCTACCGTGTTTAAATAACTTTCTATACATTAAATCGGAAATGAATGACGTCTCCATCCTTAACAATATATTCTTTACCTTCCAAGCGAACTTTCCCTTTTTCGCGTGCATGTCCCATAGATTCTGCTTCAACAAGATCATTATAGGAAACTGTTTCTGCCCGGATAAAGCCTTTTTCAAAATCGGTATGGATAATTCCTGCTGCTTGTGGAGCCTTAATCCCTTTGCGGAATGTCCACGCACGCACTTCCTGAACACCTGCAGTAAAGTAGGTTGCCAGACCCAATAGACTATATGAAGCTTTAATCAACTTATCGAGCCCTGATTCTGTGATACCTAAATCTTCCAGGAACATTTCTTTCTCCTCTGGATCCAATTCAGATATTTCCTCTTCAATCTTTGCACAAATAACAATAACTTCTGCATTTTCCTTTGCAGCAAATGCTTTAACCTTTTGCACATTTTCATTTGAATCAGGATCAGTAATTTCTTCTTCACTTACATTTGCTACATATAACGTCGGCTTGCTTGTTAACAAATGGAGACCTCTTACAACCTTCTGCTGATCTTCGGTAAATTCCATAGCCCGTACCGGTTTTTCATCTTCTAAACCGTCTTTTATTTTCACAAGTACATCGTGTTCAGCTACTGCATCTTTATCTTTTTGTCTTGCAAGTTTTTCAACACGGTGAAAACGTTTATTGACGGTTTCCAAATCTGCCAAGATCAACTCCAAGTTAATAATTTCAATATCATCAATTGGGTCAACCTTACCCGATACATGGGTAATGTTCTCATCCACAAAACATCGGACTACCTGACAAATCGCATCCACCTGGCGAATATGTGAAAGAAATTGGTTTCCTAACCCCTCCCCTTTGCTCGCACCTTTTACGATACCGGCGATATCAGTGAATTCAAAAGCTGTTGGTACCGTTTTTTTTGGTTTTACTAATTCAGTTAATTTATTTAAGCGTTCGTCAGGTACTTCTACAATTCCCACATTTGGATCGATCGTTGCAAATGGGTAGTTTGCCGCTTCTGCTCCAGCTTGTGTAATTGCGTTAAATAGTGTAGATTTCCCCACATTCGGAAGTCCGACGATTCCTGCTGTTAATGCCATTAAACTTTCACTCCTTAAGGATTCCATTCAAATGAACGCGTTCGTTATTCCAATTATAGATAGTAGTAAGTAAAAAGACAAGCGAGTAAAAAGCAAAAATAGGCATATGATGGATGCCTATTTTTGCGTTGAACCCTATTACTTTTAATTTTTTATATCTCTTTATGCTTCTATAATACTATTTCAAGAGCAATATAGTCAATTTTAACTATTTTTAAATTATTTATCAAAGACGTATATTCTTGAAAAGTATTTTATAATTGCAACAAACTCTAATTTAATTCCTCTGCTTTTTCGATGACCTTTTTCATCTTTTTTGCAAATTCTTTTCGTGGAATCATTACACTATGTCCACAACCAAGGCACTTAATCCGGATATCCATGCCTAAACGAATCACTTTCCATCGATTTTCCCCACATGGATGCGGTTTTTTCATTTGTACAACGTCATTTAATCCAAATTCTTTTTCCATTTCGGGCTCTCCTTTTTTATCTATAATTATAACTAAAATTTAAAGCCCGCGCTCTCTATTTTCCCTCATTAATTTTTCTTTATCTTCATTGGAATACATAACAAGCCGTGGCGCTGGTATTTCAATGCCAGATTTATAAAGTTTGTCCTGCATTTCTTTTCGAATAACTCTTTCTCCTGCCCATTGGAACCCAGGCAATGTATCTGCAATGATACGAATTGCAAAGTGCGATACATCCAAATTCTGCACTCCGATTGTCTCCGGCGCACCAACAATATATTCATACTTTTCCGGCAGCGTAATCGCTACCTCGTCAATAATTTTCTCTGCATCTGCAACATTGCTCTCATAAGGGATATTAATATCAACTACTGCAAGCCCATTATGAAGGGAGTAATTCGTTACTTGTGTAACATTTCCATTAGGTAAAATATGCATTTCACCTGTCCAGCTCAAGACCTGTGTTGTTCGAAGTCCAATCTCCTCTACTGTTCCCTCCACACCGGAAACAGCTACATAATCTCCAACTGAGAATTGATCTTCAAAAATGATAAAGAATCCAGATATGATATCCCTGACCAGGTTCTGTGCACCGAAACCAATTGCCAAACCTATCACCCCGGCACCTGCAAGTAACGGCCCTACATCAAAGTTAAATACACCTAAAATCATTACGATTGCCATGAAGTAGACAACATATGCAACTACATTTTTAATCAGTTTTTTAAGTGTTTTTTCACGACGTTGTGAAATTCGAATGGGACCCCTTGTCCTGTTTGTAAAAGTCTTATCGACCAGTGACCTCGTAACCTTCACGATAGTTGTCGCGATGATAATAATAACGGTAATTCTTACGAAAGCTGAGATCAATATAGTCCATAATTCCGGACCTGTTATATATGTCCATAATACTGATAATTGTTCATTAATTATTTCCATTTCTATCCTCCAAAATTCAATTACTTCCATTTGTCCAACTTACTCCATAGTGGATACAATAATAATCTAGCTAATATATACAAATTAAGTATCCCATATATGGGGTATATAATGCTAATTAATGTTGAAAATCCAAATGTTGTTAGTGGAAGCATTAAAACTAACGTACCAATAGCTATTGACTGTAATGGTTTCTGAAAATACTCCTGTAATCTAGTAACAATTCCCAGCATCCCAGAAGCTGCTGTTGTAAAAATAGCAAACCACAAAAGAATCGACATAAGAATCAGTATCTCAAATGGGTAATGCTTTAATATGGCAAACAAAGGGATTTCATACAAAAGGATTTCATCTGCAATTTGAATCAGACTATTATTATAAATATAGGAGATGCTACCGAGACAAATGCCGCTTCCCAAGCAGGCAATCATTATTTCCTTTTTCGATTGAACCTTATTCCCAATCGCTCCAAGAACTGCTACAAGCGGCAAAATATTTAAAGCTGTAAATGGAAAGGCAGCCATCCAATTTCGTTGTTCATGCCAATGTGAGAACAACGCCAATTCCTGATCGATGGTGAACATAATTAGAATATACAGCATTCCTCCAAGTAGAATCGGCAGGATGAATTGGTTTATGCTTAAAAGCCCATTAACTCCTTTACTAAACAATAAAACCAAGGCTACAACAATAATACCTATTCCCATCCAGTAGGGGAAATTAAACGCCTGACCGGTTGCACCACTACCAGCAATCATGATTACTGTCGTTGTAAATAAATATAATAAAATCATAACATCAAATGCACCAGTTAATCTTTTTCCTACAATCTCCTGAAGCACCGGTAAGTAATGGGGTGATTTCAATCTATAGCTTATATTCATAATCACCGAACAACAAATTGAAAATAATACCGTAAATAATAATATAGCAAGTCCACTTTCATGTCCAAAAAATTGCCATAATTCCCTGCCCGAAGCATACCCAGCACCAATCGTTGTACCAATTATTAAAAACATCCATTTAAAGCCAGCTCCCCACATTTTGCTTCCTCCAATATTTTTAATATTCGTATGTATAGTTCGTTAAAAAAATCCGTATACTATACCAATATGTTTCGGGAGGATAAGCTATGAATCTAAACAATCGATTTGACAAATCTGCTGATTATTTCCGTATGCCACATACAGACGCTGAGCTTTCCATTTTAATGAGCGAAAGGATTATATCCTGGTTTCCGGAAATCCCTCGTGAATATGTAATTCTCTGTATAGGAACCGACCGTTCTACAGGAGATGCATTAGGTCCATTAGCCGGTACGTTTTTTCAAGAAACAAAGCCAAAACATATGCAGATTTATGGAACACTACGTAAACCGGTACATGCCATAAATTTACATGAAGCAATTGATAGAATAAAAGAAAACCATAGGAACCCTTTTATTATCGCAATTGATGCTTGTCTCGGACGGAATGCTTCAATCGGGCATATTATTACAGAAAAGGGTTCATTACAGCCAGGGTCTGCTTTAAATAAATCCCTGCCTGCCATCGGAGATATAAGCATCACTGGAGTTGTCAATATTAGTGGATTTATGGAGCATTCTATTTTACAAAATACTAGACTGTCAATTGTTATTGATATGGCTAGAGAAATATCTAAAGTTTTGGATAGCGTTGATCGGAGTTTAACCTACCATTTATCCCCTACTGTTATTATTTCAAAGAACCAGAAACCCAATAAATGGACCGTCTGACTTTGTATGCAACCAATTAAAAACAGCAATGTATGAACGATTACATACAAAAAACACACACGTTATTAATTACAATAAACGTGTGTGTTTTTACCTGTCTCCTTTTATTTCAATCTATTTTTAGTGAATTATAAGTTGATAAATATAATAAATACATCCTACAGTTGCTATAGCAGGCAATAGATTACCTATTCTTATTTGAGTTATCTTTAGGAGATTTAAACCAATTGCTACAATAAGTAATCCGCCTACTGCAGTCAATTCGACAATCATTCCGTTCAAAAATGACTCTGGTATCCATTTTTCGATTTGCGTTGCCAACAAGGCAATAGCACCCTGATAAAGAACGACCGGTATGACCGATAGAATTACTCCAAAACCCAAAGTAGTTGTTAACACAAGCGCAGCAAAACCATCAATCACACCTTTGGTTATCAACACTTCATGGTCGCCTCTAATACCGCTATCCAAAGCTCCGATAATGGCCATTGCACCAATACAAAATATTAATGTTGCTGTAATAAACCCTTGCGCAACACTAAATTCACTTCCTGATGATGTAAATTTACTACCTATCCATTGACCAAGTCTATTTAACCCCTCTTCCAAACGAATGAGTTCACCAATAATTGCACCCGATAACAAGCTTAGGAGAAGAATAATAATCTGTTCAGTCACAAATGCCATTTGCAGACCTATTAGCACTACCGCCAGACCTATACCTTGCATCACTGTTTCTTTATATCTTTCAGGGATTTTGGTGAAAAATAACCCAAGAATACTTCCTATTATTATTAATAGTCCATTTATTAATGTTCCAAATAAAATCATCGCTATCTCTCCAACATATGTTTTCGTAATGCTCTTTCTAACGAATGTTCCACGTGGAACATTCGTTAGAAAGAGATAAAAATTCAGAACCAATTAATTTAGCATTTCATCCGACTTCAGATTCTGCTTCTCGAATTACCTACTTTATTTAGAAAATTACTTTCACAAAAGGTTCTTTCTATAGATTTTTTATAGTATTTTGTTACATTATAATCCTCGTAGTTGAGATAAACTGCGAAGTAACTGGTGGCTGATATCCATGGACATGTGCTATTGCTGCCGTCCGGAATCGCTCTGGGAAATATACGAAGACTCCAGCGGGAGGAAAGGCATAGGTGAGACTCTGAAATGCGTTAGCATGAAGAGGCTCACCAGCCGCCCGCGAACCGCAAGTATATTTCCCAGAGCGTTCGCCAAAGTTTCTGCATACTGATAGAAAACCAGCAGTTACTTCGCAATTTATATCTTTTATGAAATAACAACAATTCCCCTTCGGTGGGATAAGTAAGTGCTGTCTCAATCTTCTAGATAAACCTTTAATAAAATAAATTAAAAGACTGACGATTGCTTTGTCAGCCTTGTGATAGATGTCTATTTATCCAAAAATTCAATGATCCGGTTTAAATCTTCATCATTATAAAATTCAATTTCTATTTTTCCCTTGCGTTTACCTTTATGAATATTTACGGCTGTACCTAATCGTTCTCTCAAGGCAGTTTCTCTTTCCTCAATAAAAACATCTTTTTTAGGCTTTTCTGTTTTTCTGGAAGGTCTTTCATTTAATTCTATAATTAACTTTTCAACTTGTCGTACATTTAGCTTTTCCTGCCGAATTTTATTAACAAATGGCATTATTTTGTCCTTATCTTTCAATCCAAGTAAAGCACGACCGTGCCCCATTGATAATTCTCCGTTATTTATATAGGCAACTACCTGATTTGGGAGAGAAAGTAAGCGAACAATATTCGCAATATGAGATCTGCTTTTACCCAAACGTTTTGATAATTCTTCTTGGGTAACCTTCAGCTCACTCATTAAATTCGCATAGGCATGTGCTTCTTCTATCGGTGTTAAATCTTCACGCTGCAGGTTTTCCAACAGTGCAATTTCCATCATTTTTTCATCGGATAAGTCCTTTACGATGACAGGAATGGTTTTCAGCCCCGCTTCTTTTGCAGCACGAAATCGTCTTTCACCAACAACAATCTCATACCCTTTGATACTTTTCCGTGCAATCAATGGTTGAATGATACCATATTCTAAAATTGATTCTTTTAATTCCTCAATTGCATCCGCATGAAATGTTTTTCTAGGTTGATATGGATTTGGTCTACATTCTGTGATAGCAATTTCTTGAATGGAAGCATCTTCTTGTTTTTCAATTTCAGGAAAAAAGGCGTTTAACCCTTTACCTAACCCTTTCGCCATTAACCATCACTTCCTTCGCTAATTCAAGATAAACTTCGGCACCTTTGGACTTTGGATCATAAATAATGATCGGCAAACCGTGACTTGGTGCCTCTCCCAACCTTACATTTCTCGGTATGATTGTTTTATAGACTTTATCCTGAAAATATTTCTTTACTTCTTCAATGACTTGAATTCCCAAATTCGTTCTCGCATCGAGCATTGTTAGCAGCACACCCTCTATCATAAGATGTTTATTTAAATGCTTTTGAACGAGACGTATGGTATTTAATAATTGGCTAAGTCCTTCCAATGCATAGTATTCACACTGAACAGGAATCATTACCGTATCTGAGGCAGTAAGTGCGTTAATCGTTAATAACCCTAGTGATGGAGGACAATCTATAATTATATAATCATACTCTTCTTTTAAGCTTTCTAGAGCCTTTTTCAATCGTATCTCTCTTGAAATAATTGGAACCAACTCAATTTCAGCACCAGCAAGCTGAATGGTTGCAGGTATTATATCTAAGTTGCTTACATTTGTTGGAATTACAACCTCTTCAGCAGGTAAATCTTCAACGAGCACATTATAGATACAATTACTGACATCAGCTTTGTTGATCCCTACCCCACTCGTTGCATTTCCTTGTGGATCCGTATCAACAAGCAATACTTTATTTCCTAATGATGAAAGGCATGCACTAAGGTTTACTGATGAAGTTGTCTTTCCTACACCACCTTTTTGATTTGCGATGGACATTATTTTCCCCATGTTGACACCTACCTAACTATATAAATACTATATTATCATTATTTTCACCAAAAGGACTATTAATTTTACAATTTTAAAGAAATAGTAAATTAATCTTATAATGATTAACCACTACACAGAAATACCCATCTTGAAAGATATAAGATGGGTATAGAATAAATAAAGTATAATAAGATTATTTCTTTTTTGGTATTTTTATTGTGATTTGATAATAATCATCATGCTCTTTTTCATCGGATTCTACATCTACTCCTGTATCCGATACCATACTTAACGACTGACGAATCGTATTCATTGCTATGCGAATATCTTTATTAACACCTTTTAATTGGGGGCGTTTTCTCTTCGGTTCTTTCGGATCATTAATTTTAGCTATACGTTCTTCTGTTTGTTTTACATTAAGATCGTTATCTATAATCGCTTGTAGGACCATTAATTGTTTTTCCTTGTCCTTTAATTTAATTAAAGCTCGTGCATGCCGTTCTGTTATTATTTTATTCAATAAAGCTGACTGTACTTCATCCGGAAGCTTTAACAACCTGAGCTTATTAGCAATTGTTGACTGGTTTTTCCCCAGTCGTTGAGCTAAAGCTTCCTGTGTCAGTGAATGCAATTCAAGGAGCTTCGCATAGGCATGTGCTTCTTCAATAACCGTAAGCTCTTCACGTTGAAGGTTTTCAATTAATGCAATAGAAGCAGTTTCTGAATCTGTCATGTCTCGTATTATTGATGATATCTTATCCCAACCCAAAAATTGAACAGCCCGCCATCTACGCTCACCAGCGATAATTTCAAATTTTCCCTCGTCTATTTTCCTAACGACGATGGGTTGAATCATACCATGTGTTTTAATAGTTTGAGCCAATTCCTTAATTTTTTCTTCTTTAAAAATAGTCCTTGGCTGAAAACGGTTTGGTTGAATGTTCTCTATTTCAAGTTGAATCACTTCATCCGGAGTATAACCTACTTCGTCCGGTTCAGGACTCCCCTTATCCCCCATACCAAATATCCGATTAAAAGGATGTACCACTACCTGACACCACCTTCATAATTTAACAGTATAAACTAGTTTTCTATCTATGTATAAAATTGTTTCACGTGAAACAATTTGAATAATTTAATAAATTAATATAAAAATAGTATAGCATAATAATCTGTAATTAAGAAAAAACGCCACAGCATTGCTGCTGTGCGGTAGAATGCATTATTAATAAACCTATTTTACCATATCTGACCATGAAAAAGTAAAGAATAGTTTAATGCTTTTACTATTTATTTAGTTCAAGCATAAAAATAAGGAATCATTCTATGGGTTCTTTATTTGGCAGACCTGCTTTTCTTGGATATTTCTTTGGAGTTTTTCTCTTTTTATTTATAATAACAATAGAACGCTCACTTTCTTCTTGAGGAAGTTTAAAGGTGTGGAACGCAGCTGTTTCTCCACCCATCAATTCAATTGCATTTTTTCCATCTTGAAGTTCATTCTTAGCCTGGGAACCTTTCATTGCTATAAAAACGCCATCTTTCTTTACTAGTGGCAAGCATAATTCACTAAGTACAGACATTCGAGCTACTGCCCTTGCTGTTACAACATCATACGTCTCCCGGAATTGACTGTTTTTTCCAAAATTTTCTGCCCGATCATGATAGAAAGCCACATCTGACAATTTAAGCTCGGCTGCTAAATGATTAAGGAAACCAATTCTTTTTTGAAGTGAATCAACAATCGTTACCTTCAATTGAGGAAAACATATTTTTAATGGAATACTTGGAAATCCTGCACCTGCTCCGACATCACAAATTTGAAGTTCCTTATTCATATCATAATAAAAGGATGCTGTGATACAGTCAAAAAAGTGCTTTAAATAAACTTCTTCTTCAGCAGTAATTGCAGTTAAATTAATTTTTTCGTTCCCTTCAACCAATGTTCTAAAATATATAGAGAATTGCTGTTGTTGGAAATTATTTAATTCAATTCCTTGTTCTTTTAATGCGGTTACAAATTGTTCTGGATTCATTAGGATATCTCCTTCTTAGTAATTGAAAGATAGCAGCGTATTATGTTAATACGCCGCTATTTTCAAGTCTTATCCATTTAATTAGTTTGCGATACGAGCAATACTTCCTTGTTGAATATAAACAAGTAATATAGATACGTCTGCTGGGTTGACTCCTGAAATTCTGGAAGCTTGCCCTACTGACAGTGGGCGAACTTTTTTGAGTTTTTCCACCGCTTCCGTTGCTAGCCCATGAATATCATCGTAATCGATATCTATTGGTACCTTTTTATCTTCCATTTTTAGCATACGTTCTACTTGTTCTCTTGCCTTTTTAATATAACCTTCGTACTTAATTTGAATTCCTACTTGTTCTTTTACCTCATTATTAATTTCAGAATTACTTTCAATCATCCGATCGATCATTTCATAACTAAGCTCAGGGCGTTTCAATAAATCATATGCTTTAACCGCTTCTGTTAAGGGTGAAGCACCGGCTTCTACCATGATTTCATTAACTTCATCTGTTGGCTTAATTGTAATTTTGCTCAGACGTTTTTTCTCTTCTTCAACAAAACGCTTTTTCTCAACAAATTTATTATAACGGTCATCTGAAACAATTCCAAGAGCATGCCCTAATTCAGTAAGTCGCATATCGGCATTGTCATGACGCAATAGCAATCTATATTCTGCACGTGAGGTCAACAAACGATACGGGTCATTTGTACCTTTTGTTACAAGGTCATCAATCATAACACCGATATATGCTTGCGCTCGGTCTAAAACGACCGGATCTTTTCCAAGAATTTTAGCAGCAGCATTAATCCCTGCCATCAAGCCTTGGCCTGCAGCTTCCTCATATCCTGAAGTTCCGTTGATTTGCCCGGCTGTATACAAACCAGGGACTATTTTCGTTTCTAACGTTGGCCAAAGTTGGGTCGGCACGATAACATCATATTCAATTGCGTAACCCGGGCGCATGATTTGAGCATTTTCAAGACCTGGAATTGTTTTAAGCAATTCATGCTGAACATGTTCAGGAAGTGATGTTGACAAACCTTGTACATACACTTCTTCCGTATCCCTACCCTCTGGTTCAAGGAATATTTGATGGCGCGGCTTATCATTAAAACGAACAATTTTATCCTCAATGGATGGACAATAACGTGCACCCGCTCCACGTTTTGCACCAGAATACATCGCAGAAAGCCCTAGATTATTATTAATAACCTCGTGGGTAAATTCATTTGTATAGGTTAGCCAACACGGAAGCTGTTCTACCATTTGATCAGTTGTATCATGGGAAAAATACTTTGGATTTTCATCTCCAGGCTGAATCTCTGTTTTTGAATAGTCAACGGTATGACTATTTACACGTGGGGGTGTCCCTGTTTTAAATCGCGTTATATCAAAACCTAAGTCTTCCAGGTTTTTAGAGAGATTAACAGAAACGCGTTGGTTATTTGGTCCACTTTCATATTCCAAATGACCCATCAATACTTTTCCACGCATAAATGTACCAGTTGTTACGATAACCGCATCCGCATAGTAAGCCGTTTTTGATTCCGTAATAACCCCTTTACAAACGCCATCTTCAACGATTAATTCATCAACCATCCCTTGACGAACTGTCAAATTCTCTTCATTTTCTACTAACCTTTTCATTTCTTTCATATAAATAGGTTTGTCAGCCTGTGCACGTAATGCTTGTACAGCTGGGCCTTTCCCTGTATTTAACATTCTCATTTGAATATAGCTTTTATCTATCACTTTGCCCATTATTCCACCAAGGGCATCGATTTCACGTACAACAATTCCTTTTGCAGGCCCACCAATTGATGGGTTACACGGCATAAAGGCTATCATATCTAAATTCAACGTCAGCATTAATGTTTTTGCGCCCATGCGTGCAGCTGCATAACTAGCTTCTACTCCGGCATGACCGGCACCAATAACGATTACATCATACTTACCTGCATCGTATGTCATCTTATTTCATCCTTTCAAATTTTGTTAATTTATTTACCTAAACAGAACTGCGAAAATAACTGATCAATTAAACTGTCACTCGCAGTATCTCCAATAATTTCCCCTAAAAATTCCCATGATCGAGTAACATCTATTTGAACGATATCCATAGGCATGCCAATTTCAATACCTTCCATAGCTTCCACAAGCGCTTGTTTCGCCTGCTTAAGCAGTTGGATATGCCTTATATTGGAAACATATGTCATATCACCTGTATCAATATCTCCAGCAAAAAATGTTTCAGCAATTGCCTTTTCCAGTTCATCTACCCCTTCTTCTTCTATTAAAGAAGTGGTAATAATTGGTCTATTTCCTGCTAGTTCTTTTACTTTATCCATATCAAGCTTTTGATCCAGATCTGTCTTATTTATAATAAGAATGTATTCCAGTCCACTGACCGCCTCGAATAACTTCAAGTCTTCATCAATAATTTCATCATTATAATTTAAAACAAATAGAATTAGATCTGACTCCTTCAATACTTTTCTGGAGCGCTCCACACCAATTCGTTCAACTATATCTTCTGTCTCACGAATTCCAGCTGTATCAACTAATCGTAAAGGTACCCCTCTGACATTAACATATTCTTCTATAATATCACGGGTCGTACCAGGAATTTCAGTAACAATTGCTTTATTTTCTTGTACAAGTGTATTCATTAATGAAGATTTTCCTACATTTGGTCTGCCTATAATTGCCGTAGCAAGACCTTCACGTAAAATTTTCCCTTGTTTAGCAACACCTAGCAGCTGTTCGATTTCAGCATGAACTTCTTTCGTTTTCACACGCATCATATCATGGGTCATTTCTTCTACATCATCATATTCAGGGTAATCGATATTAACTTCCACATGTGCAACTGTTTCCAATAATTCTTGTCTCAGTAGCCGGATTAAACCCGATAAACGCCCATCCATCTGTTTAAGTGCAACAGACATCGCTTTATCTGTTTTAGCCCGAATTAAATCCATTACAGCTTCCGCCTGGGATAAGTCAATACGACCATGGAGAAATGCGCGTTTTGTAAATTCTCCTGGTTCAGCCAGTCGTGCTCCTTTTGCTAAAATAATTTCCAGTACTCTATTAACAGCAACCATTCCACCATGACAATTTAT
This sequence comes from Oceanobacillus sp. CF4.6, assembly GCF_051262635.1. Classification (NCBI taxonomy): domain Bacteria; kingdom Bacillati; phylum Bacillota; class Bacilli; order Caryophanales; family Bacillaceae; genus Oceanobacillus; species Oceanobacillus sp. CF4.6. The sequence goes on from NZ_JBIMEX010000007.1 coordinate 176,564, forward strand.
TTCAACAACATCTTCACGGGTAAATGTTTTTGGTGCACGCATTACAGAAACCATTACTTCCTCAGCAATTTCATTTGTCTGTGGCTCTATAATCTTTCCGTAATGAATCGTATGCGAATCAACTTCCGTTAAGTTTTTGCCTTTAAAGATCTCTGTTGTTATTGAAATTGCCTTCGGGCCACTCAACCTCACAATGGCTATTGCACCCTCACCAATCGGGGTTGATATTGCAGTAATTGTATCTGTCTCCATCTCCGTCACCTCCAACATTCTTCTTACTCTATCTATATAAATAAATATGTTTTATATTTTTAATGTCACTAACAATATAGAATAACATAATTTACAATAAAAATAAAGTTATCCACACAAAAAATGTGTTTTCTTACACAAAAATAATTATCCACATGTTAATAATTATTTTTTTATATTTAAAGACACAAAAAGCGTAGATAACTACGCTTTTTTTCAATAATTTTTTATTGTCTCTTACTACTTTCTTGGAATTTCTTCGCTTTCTGCATGATCATCACGACCATTTTTTCCTTCTAATCGGTCAATGGTTCCTTCCATATACGTATCAGAAACCTGTTCGTGGGATACAGCCACACCTTTGGAGAGCTGGTCATTACTATAGTAGTCGGAGTACTGATATGTTTTGTCAGCAACAGTCTTAGCTTTTTCATTTATTTTCTTATCCATTTAGCACATTCTCCTTCCCTTACGAGGTCTTCAAAGCATCCATTATACTTGCAAGATCAACAAGTAATTCTTCTACTTCTTTTTCCTGCAAAAGAATTGGCATTTGATCATTAATTGTAATCATACAGGATTCACCTTGATTGCTTAAATATTGATTAAGCTGCATTAATTTACTCTCTGATAAATTTGATGCTGTTTGGAGGTTCTTAACCTGGGTTAGATAAAATGAATCTTGTAATTGATCCAATTCTCCACTAAATATCTTTCCAGAAAAATTTCGCACGTTTTTTACTCCTTTTTGAAATTCTAATTGAATATAATTAGTATGCTGTAAATTCAAGAAATGATTCATAAAAGGATTTAATATTAATATTATGTGCAAATTGGCGTTATTTAATCAAAAAAAGACCCTGAAAAAAATCCAGGGTCTCTTTATTTTATGATTTATGGCTTTATTACAATATGCCTATGAGGCTCTACACCATCAGAATAAGTGGAAATATCCCCTTTTTTCTGAAGTGCGTTATGAATAATTTTACGCTCAAAAGCCGGCATTGGCTCAAGAGCTACTTTATTATTCATCCGTTTTGCCTTCTCAGCCATTTTGAGAGCCAGTGATTCAAGGGTTTCTTTTCTACGGTTTCGGTAGCCTTCAGCATCCAAAGTGACCGTATAGTAATCCTTACTGTCTTTATTAATAGCCAAATGAACTAAATATTGCAGCGCATTAAGGGTTTGTCCACGTTTACCTATGATGATTGCAATATTTTCGCCGTCTAATTCATAAGTAACATGATTTCCCTTTACAGTAGTCGTGAGTTCTACAGTTAGATTCATATTGCTTGTTACTTCTTTGATAAATTTTTCTGCTTCTTTAACAGGGTTTTTGGCAAGTGTGACTTTGACAATGGCGCGTTTTGAACCAAATATACCAAAGAAACCCTTTTTCCCTTCATCTATCACATCGATCTCTACTTGGTCCTTCGTGGTGTTTAACTGCTCTAATGCTGATTGAACCGCTTCTTCAACTGTTTGTCCGCTAGCAGTTATTTCTTTCACTATTTGTCTCCTCCATTACTTGTTCGTCATCATTGGTTTATTAATGAGAAGTGTCTGAACAACCATAAAGATGTTCCCAGTTACCCAATATAATGCCAATGCAGCCGGGAAGAATAAGGCAAATACACCAATCATAATCGGCATTACATATAACATAACCTGCATCTGAATTGCCATTTGTGGATTATTTTTCATTGAAGTATTCGTTGACATCATCAATTTCTGCTGCAGGAATGTAAATGTAGCAGTCAATATCGGTAAAATAAAGTATGGGTCCGGTGAGCCTAGTTCAAACCAAAGGAAACTGTAGGAATTAATTTCATTTGTACGCATAATCGCATGGTACATCGCTATCAATATCGGCATCTGAACAAATATTGGCAAACAGCCTGCAAGCGGATTTACACCATTTTTTTTGAATAATTCCATTGTTTCCTGTTGCAGCTTCTGCTGTGTATTCGCATCTTTTGAACTGTGTTTATTCTGAATTTCCTTAAGTTTCGGTTGAATATCCTGCATTGATTTTGAACTTTTTATTTGTTTAATATTCAATGGCATTAATATTAATCGAGCAAGAATCGTCACAATAATAATGGATAGCCCGTAACTATTATTAAAGTATTCAGCTATTTTTATAATTAACCATGATAGCGGATAAACAAAGATTGTATTCCAGATTCCTTCACTTTCCGGTGTGATTGGCTGATCTACTTCCATACAACCGGAAAGAATTGCTACTAAACCAATCATGGTTATAAGCAATAAATACTTTTTACGCAATTTATTTCCTCCTTAACAAAACCAACATCAATTCTATATGTTATTTTATCCTAAACAAGTACAAGATTCTATCCTAAACTTATTTTTCTTTCATTTCTTTAATAATTTTTCTTTATACAACAGATGCGTCAAACTTTTTTTAATGTCTTCATAGCCCATATCCTTCGTAGGATTCCTTGCAATGATAACAATGTCTAGAGGATAGCGAATAGAAACTCCCAGTTCCTGAAAAGCCTGACGCAGATAGCGTTTAATTCTGTTTCTAGTTACAGCGTTCCCAATTTTTTTGCCGACAGAAAGGCCTACACGAAAATGCTCCTGATCTTCTTTCTTCAAATAATAGATAACAAGCTGTCGGTTGGCAAAGGTCTTTCCATATTTAAATGTGGATTGAAACTCTTCATTCTTTTTAATACGAAATTGTTTTTTCATCTCTATCACCTTTACTTACAGCCTTACACCTGCAAGCCTGTAAGTTTTTATGTAAAAAGCAGCATGAATCGCTGCTTTTATTCTTTCCAATTCCACTAAAAAAGCAGAAAAAAACCACTGATATTTCAGTGGCCTATGCAGATAATACTTTTCTTCCTTTACGACGACGGCGAGCTAAAAGATTACGTCCGTTTTTAGTACTCATGCGCGCGCGAAAGCCATGTACTTTTTTGCGTTTACGATTATTTGGTTGAAATGTTCTTTTCATGTATCTTGCACCTCCCCAAGGGAACCCTTTTTCGGTATCTAAATTTAAATAATAACTAATCCAGTAGACAGTCCTTGATATTATACGAAATATTACTACCATTTGTCAACATCCTATTCAATATAAATTATCCACAGACCTAGTTAATTAAAAAAATGCTTTATATTTCTATCCACAATAGATGGTTGCAAGTTAATCACAAAATATAGTAGTGTGGATAGATTAAATACACAAGCAGTAGAATATGTGGATAACTATCTTAAAACCATTGCTTTATTACCTTTAATTTGATATTATATTTATGTTTTCACCTGTGGAAACTAGATTCGACTTTTAAAGTTATGCACAATCTGTGGATAAGATGTGGATACTTGTTCACACACATCCTAATAACTTTTTCAACAGGGTTGTGGATAACGTTTGTAACAATTGCAAGTCCTATATCTATCACCTTTATCTATCCACAAGTATTTTCTGCAAAAAAAACTTTAATTTTATATTCCCTATCAAATAGAAGGATCTATTATGATATGCCTTTCCATCTACTTTAGATTGAGAGAGGCTTTTTCTGTCATCCCTTTTCATTTACCGATGTTGACTTATCATCTAGAGTTTATAAGAAGTCAACTACGCTTGAACGCCGGAGGACGTGGCAGACTTATGTATTAAATGTTTTTATTTTTTATTTTTTATGCTTTATTATTTTGTAGATTATTTTGAAAGGAGTGACATCGATTTTGGAAAACATCGAAGAACTTTGGGTTGCTACATTAGAAAAAATAGAAGAGAGAATCAGCAAACCCAGCTTTGATACTTGGTTAAAAAATACGAAGGCAGAATCCCTTGAAAAAGATACATTGATCATTTCCGCTCCAAACGAATTTGCTAGAGACTGGCTGGAAAATCAATATACTGAACTCATTTCTGAAATTCTTGATGAAGTAACTGGTACTAAATTGGATACAAAATTTATTATTCCAGATTCAACGATAGAAGTAGAAGATCTAAAACCAGTGCCTAAACCGAAACCAAGTATGAATAGCACGGATACACCAAAATCAATGCTAAATTCCAAATACACATTTGATACTTTTGTAATTGGAGCAGGAAATCGATTCGCTCATGCTGCATCATTGGCTGTAGCTGAAGCACCTGCCAAGGCTTATAATCCGCTTTTTATTTACGGTGGCGTTGGACTTGGGAAAACCCATTTAATGCATGCTATCGGACACTATGTACGTGATCATAATCCAAATGCAAAAGTCGTTTATATTACTTCTGAAAAGTTCACGAATGAATTTATCAACGCCATTATGGAAAATAAATCAAATAACTTTAGGAACAAATATCGAACGATTGATGTCCTACTAATCGATGATATTCAATTTATTGCTGGAAAAGAATCAACCCAGGAGGAATTTTTCCATACATTTAATGCGCTGCACGAAGAAAGCAAACAAATTATCATCTCCAGTGATCGTCCACCAAAGGAAATCCCTACATTGGAGGATCGTCTGCGTTCACGATTTGAATGGGGACTGATTACCGATATCACACCACCTGATTTGGAAACAAGAATTGCTATTTTAAATAAAAAGGCAAAAGCTGAAGGTCTTGATATTCCAAATGAAGTCATGCTTTATATTGCCAACCAAATTAACACGAATATTCGAGAACTAGAAGGTGCTCTAATTCGGGTAGTTGCTTATTCTTCACTTGTTAATCAGGATATTGATGCATCACTGGCGGCTGACGCTCTAAAGGATATAATCCCAAGCAGCAAACCTAAGATCATTACCATTCAGGGTATTAAGGAAATTATAGGAGAAAGATATAACATACGTCTGGAAGACTTTTCAGCAAAGAAACGGACAAAATCAATTGCATACCCGAGACAAATAGCCATGTATTTATCCAGAGAGCTAACTGACTTTTCTTTACCTAAAATTGGTGAAGAGTTTGGTGGTAGAGATCATACAACGGTTATCCATGCACATGAGAAAATATCCAGGTTATTGGAGCAGGATTCCGATTTTAATCGCGATATTGAGGATATTAAGGAAAAATTAAAATCGATTTATTAAGTTCAAGAAACGGTTATCCCATTTGCTAGCAATCCGATTTTTTATAAGAACTGTCCACATGTGAATACTGTTAATAACTGTTCAAACATACAAACAAGTTATGCACATGTGGAAAACTATAACCATTATGGTAATTATTCACTTATCCACATATTCACAGGCTCTAGTACTATTACTACTATTTTTTTATATACAATAATAAATAAAAGAACTTCCATTAGGAGGATATTTTGATGAAATTTATAATTCAGCGTGATCAACTAATTGCAGGTGTACAGGATGTTATGAAAGCAATCTCATCCAGAACCGTAATTCCAATTCTGACAGGAATGAAAATTGAGGCAAAACAACATGGCATAACATTAACAGGAAGTGATTCCGATATTTCTATCGAGTCATACATACCAGCCGAAGAAGACGGTGTCGTTCATGTAGAGCAAATTGAAGAGGGAACAATTATCTTACAGGCAAAGTATTTTCCTGATATTGTACGTAAATTACCAGAAAAAACAGTGGAAATTGAAGTAGATGCCAATCTGAAAGTAACCATTAGATCCGGAAAAGCTGAATTTAACTTAAATGGTCAAGATGCAGAAGAATATCCACATTTACCAAAACTAGAAACTGAAAACAGCTTTGAAATGTCAATTGAATTATTAAAAAGTATGATTAAACAAACGGTATTTGCTGTTTCAACGATGGAAACAAGGCCCATTCTAACGGGAGTTAATTTGAAATTAGCAAATAACGTATTATCGTTTACTGCAACAGACAGTCATCGTTTAGCTAAAAGGGAAATCCCTGTAACAGATGCGAATATTGAATTTCAACAAGTCGTTGTTCCAGGAAAAAGTTTAAATGAACTATATAAGATTCTTGATGATTCAGAAGAAACAGTGGAAATTAGTGTTACAAACAACCAAATTTTATTCCGCACAAAACATTTAAATTTCCTTTCTCGTCTGCTTGATGGGAACTATCCGGAAACGTCACGTCTTATCCCTGAGCAAAGTAAAACAAAACTCCAGGTGAAGACAAAAGAACTGCTCAGCACAATTGATCGTGCCTCCCTTCTTGCCAAAGAAGAACGCAATAATGTGGTAAGGCTCTTTACACAAGGTGATTCTGTTATTGAAATCTCTAGTAATTCTCCTGAAGTTGGAACTGTAGTAGAAGAAATATCTGTTGAACTCATTGAAGGAGAAGAACTGAAAATATCTTTCAGCTCCAAATACATGATTGATGCTCTAAAAGCAATTGAATACGATGATGTGACAATTGAATTTACAGGAGCAATGCGACCTTTCGTAATTCGCCCATTAAACGATGATTCGATATTACAATTGATTCTTCCGGTAAGAACATATTAAGTTATAAGATAATATGGCACTTAGAAAAAAAGCTCTTTTACAGAGCTTTTTTTCTTGTAAATCAAAAATAAGGCTAATTTACGCGTTTTTATCTGAATTGAGGGTCTTACCTTCCCTTTCACTTAAAACTTTAGTAAAATAGGTTATAGGACATTTAAAGATACGTTGCTATAAAATAATACAGAATTTGGTGATAATATTGCATGAACAAATCGAAATAAATACTGAGTATATTACGTTAGGCCAATTTATTAAATTACTTAATATACTGGAATCCGGTGGAATGGTAAAATCCTTCCTCACGGATGTAGGAGTATTGGTTAATGGTGAATTGGAACACCGACGAGGCCGTAAACTATACCCAAAAGATGTGGTTGAAGTTGAAGGCACAGGTTCGTATATCGTAATTAAAGAGGATTAGTTTGCATGCACATAGAACAACTTCAATTAAAAAATTACCGTAATTATGAAACTTTGGATATCTCTTTTGATGATAAAGTGAATGTAATCATAGGTGCTAACGCCCAAGGGAAAACGAACCTGATGGAAGCTATTTATGTATTGGCCTTTACGAAGTCCCATCGTACCCCTCGTGAAAAAGAGCTTATCCAATGGGAAAAAGATTATGCTAAAATAGAAGGTAGAATAACAAAACGAACGCAGTCCATTCCACTTGAAATCATTGTTTCTTCAAAAGGTAAAAAAGCCAAACTAAACCGACTTGAACAAAGGCGTCTGAGTGATTATATAGGCGCTATCAATGTCGTCATGTTCGCGCCCGAAGATTTAACTCTCGTAAAAGGGCCACCTCAGATCAGAAGACGTTTTATTGATATGGAGCTCGGTCAAATTCAGCCGCGATACATCTATCACTTGGGACAATATCAAAAAATACTGAAACAGCGAAACCATTTATTAAAGCAAATGCAGCGAAAAGATAATCCCGATCTTACTATGCTAGACGTGCTGACTGAACAGTTAATTGAACATGCCGCAACTTTATTGGAAAGACGGTTTGTTTTCTTGGAGTTGTTACGAAAATGGGCTCGGCCTATTCATCATGGCATCAGCAGAGAACTTGAAAGTCTCGAAATTCGCTATAGTGCCACAATCGAAGTATCAGAAGAAGCAAATAAGGAAAAAATAGGAAATATATATATTGAAAAGTTTCATGAACTTAAACAAAAAGAAATTGAACGTGGAACTACCTTAATTGGTCCCCACAGAGACGATCTTCTTTTCTATGTAAATGGCAAAGATGTTCAGACTTATGGTTCTCAGGGCCAGCAGCGGACAACAGCATTATCGGTAAAATTGGCTGAAATTGAACTCATTTACCAAGAAGTAGGTGAATATCCAATTCTGCTTTTGGATGATGTTCTAAGTGAGTTGGATGACTTCAGACAATCGCATTTACTGAATACGATTCAAGGCCGTGTTCAGACATTTGTTTCGACCACAAGTGTTGATGGAATTAATCATGAGACATTAAAACAAGCAGAACTGTTCCGGATTTCAGATGGAAAAGTCGACAGGTAAACCCTGACATAGGAGTTGACATGATGTTTATTCATATTGGAAATGGAAATGTGATTCAGTCGGAAGAGATTATTGCAATCATTGATTGTAACTTAATATCTTCCTCCGTCATAATCGATGAAATGATGACTGCATCCAAACGGGAGAAGAAAGTTATCGGTCCGAAGAAAGATGCGAAAGCGGTTATGATAACAAAAGATTATATTTACTACAGCACATTATCCGTCTCCACACTAAAGAAGAGATCGAGTATTATTTCAACAATTAATAAACTGGATGACTACTCTGAAGAAATCAGCAGCAATTAAGACAAGCGTACTTCAATAGAAATGAGTGTGAGAATATGTCGATGGAAGATAAGGTAACAGAAAATCAAGCATATGATGCCGATCAGATTCAGGTATTGGAAGGCTTGGAAGCCGTTCGTAAAAGACCAGGAATGTATATTGGCTCAACAAGTGAAAAAGGACTACACCATCTCGTATGGGAAATTGTCGATAATAGTATTGATGAAGCACTGGCAGGATATTGTGATCATATTCAAATCATTATCGAAAAAGATAATAGTATAACTGTTAAAGATAATGGTCGTGGAATTCCAGTTGATACTCAGAAAAAAACCGGTCGCCCAGCACTTGAAGTCATTATGACGGTTCTGCATGCTGGTGCTAAGTTTGGTGGCGGTGGCTATAAAGTTTCCGGTGGATTGCATGGTGTAGGTGCCTCCGTTGTAAATGCACTATCAAGCAATTTAGAGGTTTATGTCCACCGTGATAACAAAGTTTACTTTCTAGGCTTCGCTAAAGGTGCCCCGCTTGGAGAAATAGAAGTTGTAGGTGAAACAGATATTACTGGTACGGTTACGCACTTTACACCAGACCAGGAAATTTTCACAGAAACAATTGAATACAATTTTGATACATTAGAGCAACGTATTCGTGAATTAGCGTTTTTGAACAAAGGTTTAACATTAACGATTGAAGATAAACGTTCTGATAAAGAGCCAATCACTTATTTTTATGAAGGTGGCGTAAGCTCTTATGTAGAGTATATAAACAAAAATAAAGAAGTATTACATGAGCCTTTTTATGCAGAGGGAGAAGAACAAGGAATAGCTATTGAAGTCGCTATTCAATATAACGATGGATTTGCAAGCAGTCTTTATTCCTTTGCGAATAATATTCACACCTATGAAGGTGGAGCACATGAAGTTGGATTCCGAAGTGGTTTGACACGTGTGATTAATGATTATGCACGGAAAAAGAGTCTGTTTAAGGATAATGATCCGAATCTTTCAGGTGAAGATGTACGCGAAGGTTTGGTCGCGATTGTATCTGTTAAACATCCAAATCCTCAATTTGAAGGCCAGACAAAGACAAAATTGGGAAATAGTGAAGTTCGGGCGATTACAGATTCCGTTTTCAGTGAGCGATTTTCCAAATTTTTATATGAAAACCCATCTACTGCAAAAATAATTGTTGAAAAGGGACTGATGGCTTCACGTGCACGGTCTGCAGCAAAAAAAGCGCGTGAATTAACACGAAGAAAAAGTGCATTGGAAATTTCGAGCTTGCCCGGAAAATTAGCTGATTGCTCATCAAAAGATGCTTCCATTAGTGAATTATATATTGTTGAGGGTAATTCTGCAGGTGGTTCTGCAAAATCGGGAAGAGACCGTCATTTTCAAGCAATTCTTCCTTTACGTGGGAAAATTTTAAATGTAGAGAAAGCTCGCCTTGATCGAATATTATCTAATACAGAAATTCGTTCCATGATTACAGCACTTGGTACAGGCATTGGAGAAGATTTTGATATAGCAAAAGCCCGTTATCATAAAGTAGTTATTATGACAGATGCGGATGTTGATGGTGCACATATTCGTACGTTACTTTTGACATTTTTCTTCCGTTACATGCGTCCTTTAATTGAATATGGCTATATTTACATTGCTCAACCACCATTATATCAAGTGAAGCAGGGTAAATCAGTACAGTATGTCTACAATGACAATCAATTAACCAAAATTTTACAAGAGATCCCAGCAACTCCTAAACCAGCTATCCAACGATATAAAGGTCTTGGTGAAATGGATGCGGATCAACTATGGGAAACTACAATGGACCCTGAAATGCGTACATTGCTGCAAGTAGACTTGGCGGATGCGATTGAAGCAGATCAGGTCTTTGATATGTTAATGGGCGATAAGGTTGAACCTAGGAGAAACTATATTGAAGCAAACGCAAAGTACGTGAAAAATTTAGATATTTAAAGAAAAACAAAACGATTGTATAGTAAGAAAAGGATGCCTAGTTGCATCCACATCTATCTATTAGTGCTAATGAATAGCGAAGGCAAGAAAAAAGTGTCAGTGGTAAGAAATCTATGTTTGGATCAAAAATAACAATAGCTCGTTTGCTACTAGGTTACAATCCTTTCTAAAATCTCTTACTACTTACTAGGAAAGCATAGGAAGTGTTTTTCTAATGGGAGGTAGTTAAAATGGCGGAGGAAAAACGTCGAAACGTTCAGGAAGTTAATATAAGTAATGAAATGCGTACATCTTTTCTAGATTATTCAATGAGTGTTATTGTCTCAAGGGCTTTGCCTGATGTACGCGACGGAATGAAACCAGTACATCGTCGAATTTTGTATGCTATGAATGATTTGGGTATGCACTCAGATAAGGCACATAAAAAATCAGCCCGTATCGTTGGAGAAGTTATTGGTAAGTACCATCCACATGGTGATACAGCTGTTTATGAAACAATGGTTCGTATGGCGCAAGACTTTAGCTATCGGAAAATGCTTGTAGACGGTCACGGAAACTTTGGATCTGTTGATGGGGATCAAGCGGCAGCTATGCGTTATACAGAAGCTAGAATGTCAAAAATTGCGATGGAAGTAGTACGTGATCTGAATAAAGACACCGTTGATTTTAGGGATAACTATGATGGTTCTGAACGCGAGCCAGTTGTATTCCCTGCTAGATTCCCTAACTTACTTGTAAATGGAACGTCAGGGATTGCAGTTGGGATGGCTACCAATATCCCTCCTCATAACTTAGGTGAAACAATTGATGCTGTTTTAGCTATAAGTAAAGACCCAGAAATAACAATTGAAGAACTGATGGAAGATTATATTCCCGGACCAGATTTTCCAACAGCAGGAATCATCATCGGCAGAAGTGGTATCCGTAAAGCATATGAAACAGGAAAAGGTTCCATTACGATGCGTGCGAAAGTAGATATTGAGGAACATGCAAATGGAAAGTCGACCATTCTTGTTACCGAATTGCCTTACCAAGTAAACAAAGCTAGACTGGTTGAGAAAATAGCGGAGCTTGTTCGTGACAAAAGAATTGAGGGAATCACAGATTTACGGGATGAATCTTCCCGTGATGGAATGCGTGTTGTCATGGAAATTCGCCGCGATGCAAATGCCAATGTCATTCTGAATAATCTATATAAATTCACCTCGTTACAGACTACATTTGGTGTTAATACTCTAGCACTTGTCAATGGTGAGCCAAAGGTTCTAACCATTAAACAATGTTTAGTGCATTATTTAGATCATCAAAAAGTAGTGATCAGACGACGAACAGCCTTTGAATTAAAAAAGGCAGAAGCACGTGCGCATATTTTAGAAGGCCTACGTATAGCCTTAGATCATTTGGATGAGGTAATTTCGCTGATCCGTAATTCAAAAACAGCCGATATTGCAAGAGAAGGATTGATTGAGCGCTTTGAACTTTCTGAAAAACAAGCACAAGCTATCTTAGATATGCGTTTGCAACGTTTGACAGGCTTAGAACGCGAAAAAATAGAAAATGAATACAGTGAATTAATGACGCTTATTGCTGAATTAAAGGCTATTTTGGCAAATGAAGAGAAAGTTCTTGAAATTATTCGAGAAGAACTCAGTGAGATCAAAGAACGTTTTAATGACAAACGTCGGACTGAGATAGTTGCTGGGGGCGCAGGATTCTTTGAGGATGAAGATTTAATCCCTGTAGAGAACATCGTTATAACGCTAACACATCAGGGTTATATCAAGCGACTGCCTGCTTCGACCTACCGCACACAAAAACGTGGCGGTCGTGGAATTCAAGGTATGGGAACAAACGAAGATGACTTCGTAGAACATCTCGTTTCCACATCTACGCATGATACGGTGCTATTCTTTACGAATAAAGGTAAAGTATACAAGGCAAAAGGATATGAAGTTCCAGAGTATAGTCGTACTGCAAAAGGAATTCCGATTATTAATTTGCTTCAAATAGAAAAAGGCGAATGGGTCAATGCTGTTATCTCTGTAAGTAATTATGATGCAGAATCCTTCTTATTCTTTACAACAAGACATGGGATTGCAAAACGGACATCGTTAGACAAATTCGCTAATATTCGTAAAGGTGGATTAATTGCTGTTGGCCTTCGGGAAGATGATGAGCTGATTTCTGTTCGATTAACCGATGGAACAAAAGATATGATGCTTGCAACGAAAAATGGCTATTTGATCCGATTTGAAGAAACGCAGATGCGTGCAATGGGAAGAACTGCCGCTGGTGTTAAAGGTATTTCACTAAGAGGTGACGATATCGTAGTTTCCATGGAGATTATAGAACCTGATTCGAAAATCCTTCATGTTACCAATAAGGGATTTGGAAAACAAACGAATGAATCTGAGTACCGCCGTATAAATCGTGGAGGAAAAGGTGTTTTCACTTGTAAACTCGATGAAAAAACTGGCGATGTTGTTGCTGTAAAAGCCGTTACCGGTGATGAAGATCTTATGATGATTACTATAGCTGGAGTACTGATTCGTATTCAGGTATCAGAGATTTCCACTACTGGTCGTAATACAAAAGGTGTCCATCTGATTCGACTTCAGGATGGTGAAGAAGTTGCTACCGTCGCTAAAGTAGAAAAAGTAGAGGTTGAAGAAGAAATTGAGGATCAACCGGTAGAAGAGAAAGTAGATGAAGAAGTTATTCAAGACTCTGAAGACACAGTAGAAGACGGAGAATACGGAAGATAACACAACAGATGAAGATTAATAAAAAATACTTTTACGGGGCAATAATGCCCGCATGATGGGATAAAGCTTAGAAGATGGCTTCGGATAATCAGTAACCTTTTCCGAAGTCATCTTCTTCATCTTATTTACAACGGGGGAAATCATATGCGAGTGGAGCCATCACAATTGGTCCCAGGCTGTATACTGCTTGATGAGGTAAAAGGGAAATCCAATCGGCCAATCGTTTTAAAAAACACTGTTTTGACAGAAAAACATATAACCATTCTTAATAAGTTTCTCGTTGAATCCGTTGAAGTATCAACAAAACTTTCTGATGGGAATAAATTTGAACCGAAACAAATACATAACAAAGAAAAAGAAAAAGATGTTCGAAAACCGGATCAAGTGGGTATGGATGAAATCCCATTTGTGGATCATTATCTAACAGCTACAGCATCTTATAAGAATCAATATAAAAATTGGAAAAACAGTATGCCAATCGATATTCCATCTGTTCGAAAGATTATCATTCCGCTATTGGAACGGTTGGAAGATATTAAATCAGAACAAATATATTCCCTACATAAATATGTGGAAAAGCATGATTATATTTATCATCATAGCGTAGCAATTTCACTTATTTCTGCATTTTTAGGTAAAGAGATGGGTTATTCCAAAGGAGAATGGCTGCAGATAGGATTGGCAGGATTATTATGCGATTGCGGAATGGTGCGGATTGATTCGGATCTTATTTTAAATGCGGATCCTTTAACATCCATGGAGATTAATGACATTAAAAATCACCCGACATACTCCTATCGAATGGTGGAGAACCTTCCGACCATTACGATAGGCGTGAAATTGGCAGTTTTGCAGCACCATGAACGCGTTGATGGTAATGGCTACCCGCTTGGAATAACAAAAGAAAAAATCCATCAATACGCTAAAATTATAGCTGTTGCTGATATGTACCATGCGATGACGAGTGAGAGACTTTATCAAAAAAAACAGTCCCCATTTAAAGTAATCGAAGAAATTCAGAAAGATCAGTATTTAAAATTTGATGCAGAGGTAGTAAAATTCTTCCTAGGGAGTTTCTATCATTTATCATTAGGTTCAAAAGTTACCTTATCCAATCAACAAAGCGGAGAAATTGTATATATCCATCCAGATAAACCTACCCGGCCAATGATTCGAATGGACGATAATGAGGAAATTATCGCACTGGAACAGACACCTGAACTTTATATCGAGGAAATCACAGGGGGCTAAAATTTATAGCTCCCTTTTTTTATATTAATGCAATTTTTGACCGTTGTATTTTTCGAATAGTTTCTTTCCAATCAAATCGGGAACCTTTTCCGAATGGGTCTTTAAAAAATGTTGTATAAATGGATAATCAATATCAGGTCTTGATAATAATAGATCCCCCCACCATTCGGCTTCATAACGGCACAACATACTAAGATTGAATAAAATCAAATAATGGGTAATGACTTCAGAAATGGGAAGAAAATGATTCCTATCTGAGGGAAAATAAATTTTTTTATTATGCATATGAACATAAAAAGGACCATGGAACGAAGAAAATGATTCTCCTAAATGAATGGAGATGCTCGAATTATCTATCTTTATCTCCTTGATCGTTGGCAGAAAACCTTCTAAACGTCGAATAAATGCCTTATCTGTTAAATGATAGTTATCCAATAATTGGATTGGAAACTGCAATAATCGTGATTCTGAAAAACCAATTTCAGTCATTTTATTCTTATTTTGAAGCAAGAAAAAATCATTCATTTCCGGTAATGTACTGAAAAGCATTTCCATATTGATTTTCTCAAAGGGAAATTTCTTCATGGAAAAAAGATGCTCGGAAAAATAAGGAAATAAACCTTGTTGCTGAATTTTGACTTCATCATCCATAAAGGTATACTGTTTTTTCTTGCGCTTTCTTGTTGTGACGCCGTGTGCAAGTAATGATGTAGACTCAGGGTAATCCGGACGTTCCGTCAAGAGGCATGCCTTCAACAGGTGAACCATTCCGTAAAAATAAAGAACGGGCTGCACCACTTGATCAGCATTCTTTCCATTTTCATAGAAACGGAGTCCATGGTCTAAATAATACATAAATGTATTGCAATTCTGATAGCTTTTGGACTCTGCATCTTCCATTCCCTTATAACAAGAATACAAATATTGCTGAGCTGTTTGCTGTGCATTTAGGTATGTATAGAAATCAGATGTATTCATTTGTTCCCTAACCTCATAACTGTTTTAATATTTTGAATCAAGTTTCTTTTTGAATTCCACTAAAACTGGGTTGAAAAAGCAGTAGGTTTAGAGTAATGTAAATAAAAATAGATATACGTATATAGTGTGAACGATAACGTCTAACTTCATGCATAAGTGGAATTTCCATATTATTTCACAGAATAGGCATGAAACGGTAGTGACTTCCAATCAATGAAATTAACTGTTTGCGGTCATACTATCCGTGACTGCATGGTAAATACATAACCTTAAAAGGAGGAATTAAAATGAGAGAAGATAAGTTTGCAAAGGAAGGGTTAACTTTTGATGATGTTCTACTAATGCCAGCCGAATCAGAGGTGTTACCTAATTCGGTAAATCTTAGTACCCAATTATCATCAACATTAAAGTTGAAATCACCTTTTATCAGTGCGGGTATGGATACTGTTACAGAAGCTAAAATGGCTATTGCAATGGCACGTCAAGGCGGTTTTGGAGTTATTCATAAAAACATGACGATTGAAGAACAGGCTGAGCAGGTGGATCGTGTAAAACGCTCAGAAAGTGGCGTTATAACGAATCCATTCTTCCTTACCCCAGAGCATCAAGTATATGATGCTGAGCATCTCATGGGTAAATTCCGAATTTCAGGAGTACCAATTGTTAACAATATTGAAGAACAAAAACTTGTAGGTATTCTAACGAATCGTGACCTTCGTTTCATTCAGGATTATTCCATCTCTATTTCAGAAGTAATGACAAGTGATAATCTCGTAACATCCCCAGTTGGCACCACATTGGAAGAAGCTGAAAAACTTTTGCAGCAATACAAGATAGAAAAATTGCCACTCGTTGATGAAAATAATATCTTAAAAGGACTCATTACGATTAAAGATATTGAGAAGGTAATTGAGTTTCCAAATTCTGCGAAAGATGATCAAGGACGACTACTTGTAGCAGCAGCCGTTGGTATTACCGGTGATGCAATGCATCGAATTGAGAAATTAGTTGCAGCAGGTGTCGATGCTATTGTTATTGATACGGCTCACGGACATTCAAAGGGTGTACTCACTCAACTGAAGGCCTTTCGTGAAGCATATCCTGATTTGGATATAATTGCAGGTAATGTCGCTACGGCGGAGGGTACAAAGGCGTTAATTGAAGCTGGAGCATCCGTTGTGAAAGTCGGAATTGGCCCTGGATCTATTTGTACAACCCGTGTTGTATCTGGGGTTGGGGTACCGCAAATTACAGCAGTTTATGACTGTGCATTAGCAGCATCAGAATATGGCGTTCCAGTCATTGCTGATGGAGGTATTAAATACTCTGGTGATATTGTAAAAGCATTAGCTGCAGGAGCTCATGCTGTCATGATTGGGAGTATGTTTGCCGGTACAACGGAAAGTCCTGGAGAAACGGAAATCTATCAGGGAAGAAAATATAAAGTGTATCGTGGAATGGGATCTGTTGGTGCAATGAAATCTGGTTCTAAAGATCGTTATTTCCAAAGCGATTCCGATAATAAAAAACTTGTTCCAGAGGGAATTGAAGGACGTGTTGCATATAAAGGCGCGCTTTCTGATACCTTCCACCAGCTCGTGGGAGGATTACGTTCGGGTATGGGTTATTGTGGATCAAAAACAATTGACGCTTTACGTAATGAGTCACGATTCATACGAATTACAGGAGCTGGACTTCGTGAAAGTCACCCACATGATGTCCAAATAACGAAAGAAGCACCGAATTACTCCATTCAATAGTGAACATACATCGAATTATTCAATAAAAAAATAGATGAGGGACTTTCCTCATCTATTTTTTTAATTTTTTCTGTGGTAAAATAAAAAAGGTGCATATTAATGAGCCAAACAGAATACAAAAATAAACTATAAAGCGATACAGCTTCTTGGAGGTACGGAAAGTTGAACTACAACATAAAAAAAGTTTTATCATTGGTACTTACAGCATTCGTAATAATGGCGTCATATATTACATATCCAATAACTACAGCAGCAGAAGAAGTTGAATTAAATGCTGAATCAGCAATACTTGTCGATGCGAAAACAGGAAAAGTTCTCTATGCTAAAAACCCTGATATCTTACTTCCACCGGCTAGTATGACAAAGATGATGACAGAATATCTTGTGTGGGAAGCTGTCGAAAATGGGCAAATCAGTTGGGATACGACAACGCAGATTAGTGATTATGCATATAGTATATCTGCAAATAATTCCTTCTCTGGTGTTGGTTTAAAACAACAACAGGATTATACGGTACAAGAATTATATGAAGCAATGGCGATTAATTCTGATAATGCTACAACAATTGCATTAGCTGAACTAATCGCAGGTTCAGAAGGTGAATTTGTTAAACTAATGAATGAAAAAGGCGAGGAAATGGGTCTTGAGGAATATGAGTTTGTTAATTCCACTGGACTGGATAATGCAGATTTAGGTGAAAATTATCCTGAGGGTACGGATCCAAATGCTACCAATTTACTTTCAGCAAGATCATCAGCTTTACTTGCATATTATCTTGTTAATGATTATCCAGAGGCTTTGGAAATTTCTAAAATTCCACAAATCGAATTTGATGGAGAAGTAATTGATAACTGGAATTACATGCTTCCACATGAAGGAGTTAACCTGCAGCAATTCTTTTATGAGGGAGTAGATGGCCTAAAAACAGGTTTTACAACACTTGCAGGCTATAGCTTTACTAGTACTGCCATGGTAGATAATCGACGCTTCATTACGGTTGTAATGAAAACCGAAAGTGAAGCAGAACGTTTTGTAGAAACAGCCAAGCTACTTGATTATGGTTTTAGCCAATTTAGTGAACAAGAACTTTTCCCAGCAGGTTATCAGCTTGAGGGAGATGAAACAATTCCTGTAGCAAAAGGAAAAGAAGATGCAGTGAATGTTTCCTTAAGTAAAGCTATTAATGTTCCGGTTAAAGCAGATGAAGCAGAATTATACAGCTTACAATACCATTTAGATGAAGATAAACTAAATGAAGCTGGTGAATTGATTGCCCCGGTTGAAAAAGGGGATGTTATTGGTACTGCCGAGCTCGTATATAATGGCGATAAAGACTATGGATATATTTTCTCTGACTCTTCAAATCAGATAGAGTTAGTAACGAATGAAGCAGTCGAAAAGTCAAACTGGTTTATGCTTACATTAGGTGCCATTGGTGATTTCTTTGCAAATCTGTTCACATCAGCTGTGGATTGGATTAAAGGGCTTTTTAGCTAATTGATGCATAGATAGTTAAGTTTCTCTTAGAAAACTTGCATCTTCTTGAAAAATTGATTATGATAACAATAATTAAAATTAAATGTATTGATAGGAAGCAGTAACAGAACTTCTTTCCCTAGAGAGCCGATGGTAGGTGGAAATCGGTGTCAGAGTCCTGTGAATCCATCCTTGAACTGGTTTACGGAAAAGATTTTATCCAAGTAAGTAGACTCGGTAGAGTACCGTTAACAACTTTGAGCCGGAAGATATTACATCTTCAACAAGGGTGGCAACGCGGGAATTATACTCTCGTCCCTATTTTTAGGGACGGGAGTTTTTTGATTTTTTATAGCTATAAAGGAGGAATTTTTATGTTGGATATGAAGTATTTAAGAAATAATTTTAAAGAAGTACAAAAGAAGCTTGCACATCGTGGTGAGGATCTAACCGATTTAGCTAAATTCGGTGAGTTGGATGAAAGACGCCGTGAATTGATTGCGGAAACGGAAACGTTGAAAGCCCAACGTAACGAGGCAACCAAGCAAATTTCTGTTCTAAAGAAAGAGAAAAAGGATGCAGAACCTGCAATCAAGGAAATGCGATTAGTTGGGGATAAAATAGCCATACTTGATAAAGAATTGAGAGAAATTGAAGAAGAACTGCAGCGTATTATGCTGTCCATACCTAATATTCCTCATGAAAGTGTGCCAATTGGTGAAGACGAAGATGACAATATTGAAGCACGCAAATGGGGGAACCTACCGGAATTTAATTTTGAAACCCAACCGCATTGGGATATTGCAACAAACCTGGATATATTGGATTTTGAGCGTGCTGGAAAAGTAACCGGAAGCCGCTTTGTATTTTATAAAGGATTGGGAGCAAGACTTGAACGTGCATTATTAAACTTTATGATGGATTTGCATGCAGAAGAACATGGGTATGTGGAGATGCTGCCACCAAGCATTGTTAATCGAACAAGCATGACGGGAACGGGCCAGCTCCCTAAATTCGAAGCAGATGCATTTAAACTAGAAGATTGGGATTACTTTATGGTTCCAACAGCGGAGGTCCCAGTAACAAACTACCATCGAGATGAAATTTTAAACACGGGAGAATTACCGAAGAAATATGTGGCATATAGTGCAAGTTTCCGTTCTGAAGCTGGTTCTGCTGGGCGAGACACAAGAGGATTAATTCGACAGCATCAATTTAATAAAGTGGAACTTGTAAAATTTGTAAAACCTGAAGAATCCTATGAGGCTTTGGAAACTTTAACAGGAAATGCAGAAAAAGTATTACAGCTGTTAAATCTTCCATATCGTGTTATGAGCATGTGTACCGGCGATTTAGGTTTTACCGCGGCGAAAAAATACGATATCGAAGTCTGGATTCCAAGTCAGCAAACTTATCGGGAAATCTCTTCTTGCTCCAATTTTGAGGATTTCCAGGCGCGTAGAGCGGGAATCCGCTTCCGCAGAGATGCAAATGGAAAACCGGAGTATGTGCATACATTAAATGGTTCAGGTCTTGCAATTGGACGTACAGTTGCAGCAATTTTGGAGAACTATCAGCAGGAAGATGGCACGGTTATTGTCCCGGAAGTGCTTCATGGCTATATGGGCGGAAAAGAAGTTATTAAGTAAAAAATAAGATGGCGGAGGCACTCTTGTCTCCTCCATCTTATTTTTTTTGCAGATTATAAAACAGTAAAAAAGTCGAAAAATAATTGACAACCGACGATGCAACATGTTATATTAATTTTTGTCGTCATACGGAGGTATACCCAAGTCCGGCTGAAGGGATTGGTCTTGAAAACCAACAGGCGGGTCAAACCGCGCGGGGGTTCGAATCCCTCTACCTCCTCCATTTTTAAATCGTAAACTTAAATAGATATATAAAAACCGCTGTTCTGCAGCGGTTTTTTTGTTAGGTATGAAAGTAGAAAGATTTGGTGGCGATAAATTATGAACATAGTCAGCCACTCCGGACGATAGTATTTTGTTCAAATGACTTTCACTTTTCACGATATTCCCAATCGAGACCGTACATGGAGACACATCGATAATTATTTATTTCCTTCATTTAAAAATGACTTTAAGAAGTTGGTAGGTAGATGAACCTTTTCCTCGTTAACTTGCAGGTAAAAAATGTCTTCATCATCTATGCCATTATCTGTTTTAATATTATTTACCTCTTTATTCAGTTTTTCCATTTTGAGATCCAGTTCATTGGCTACTGTTGCTGCTTCCGTTATTTCCATTGTTAAATTATCAGGTACTTCCCCATTGTATTTATAATAAATTTTATGCTCGAGGCTTGCCCAAAAATCCATTGCTATGGTTCGTATTTGAATTTCTACAAATACTTCCTCCTCCCGGTCAGACAAGAATACCGGAATCGACAAAATAAGATGCAAACTTTTATAACCATTTGGTTTTGGATTTTCTATATAATCCTTTAATTCGATTACTTTTATGTCCTTTTGCTTTTGTATCATATCGCTTATTGTGTAGATATCGGAAATGAATGAACAAACAACGCGTATTCCAACTATATCTTTAATATTATGCTTAATGGAATCCATGGAAACTTCCAAATTCTTTCTAGCCATTTTTTTTAGAATGCTTTCAGGAGATTTAATACGTGATTTCAAATGCTCAATTGGATTATATTTATGAATATACTGAAATTCCTCTTTTAATATATTTAACTTCGTATTCATCTCATCCAATCCAAATTTATAGGTGACCATAAAACGGGTTAGTTCATTGCGGACTAGCTTCAATGCCTGAATTTCCTCTGGTTTCATTATTCTATTTCCTTTCCATCATGCAGCATATCTTTCAGTATAACAAATGATTTTACATTTATATAATTTCTTGACAAAAGATAACTGAACGCTTATAGTACAATCAATTAAATGAATATATATGACCGTAATTGGGCCAATAATACAAGGTTTGTCAAGGGATCCGCCGGCTGAAAAATCCCCCTGAAACAGCATATAGGAACATACCATAGGGTCGTTAGCAATAAACTAACCACAGGAAAGTGTGTTAATAATTAGAGATGGGCAAATAGCCAATTTAGGTGGTACCGCGGAAACTGATTCCGTCCTTTTACAAGGATGTGACATTAGTTTTTTTCTATTTTCGAGGAGGAAGTATATGAATAAAAGAATAACATTTCTAGGAGCGGGATCCCTTGCGGAGGCGATTATTTCGGGTATTATCAAATCTGAACTAATTGCAAAAGAAAATATTTATGTAACCAACAAAAGTAATACGGCGCGTCTGGAGTATATGCAGAAAGGTTATCAAGTACAATGCAGTACGGATAAGAATGAGCTTGCTAAAGAGGCGGATATTATTGTATTAGCTATGAAACCGAACGATGCTATAGATTCGATACAGTCCATTAAAACGTATTTAAATAATAACCAATTAGTGATATCTGTTATTGCAGGTTTGTCTACAGAGAAAATTGAACGTGCGATAGGGATTGATATTCCAGTTATGCGTGTTATGCCTAACACTTCAGCCTTAATAGGCCATTCTGCAACAGCAATTTCTCCAGGAAAGTATGTGACCAATGAGCATATTCAAGTAACAGATCAATTGTTTCGAACCGTAGGGTTAACAAAAATGATCGAGGAAAAAGATATGCATACCGTTACAGCAATATCGGGTAGCGGACCTGCCTTTATCTATTATTTAGTTGAATCGATGGAAAGAGCAGCCTTAGAAGCTGGTTTGGATGCAGAGACTGCTTCAGAACTACTAGCGCAAATGGTCATTGGAGCAGGAATTATGTTGCAAAAATCTGGAAAAACACCAGAAGTACTGCGGGAAAATATTACTAGTCCAGGAGGAACAACGGAGGCGGGGATCGAAGTTTTAAAAAGGCATGAATTTCAGGAAACCATTATATCCTGTATCAATGATGCTCGATGTCGCTCCATTGAATTAGGTAACAGCAACTAAGGGAGATAATTAGATGGAAACACCAGCATGTGCATATTGCAAAGAAAAATGGAGCTATACGGAAACGTTAAAAAATAACTTTCGATTATCGATGATTTGTCCCCACTGTGGGAAGGAAAATTATTTTATGCCCAAGGAAAAAAGTGGTAATAAGGCATTAATGATTCTACCTATTGTTATTTTAATAGGTGTTTTTATAGACATATCTATTGAATGGCTGATCGCTATCTCTGTTGTCTTGATCTCTGTACATCTTCTATTATTTCCGTTCAAAACAAGATTAAAGAAACCACATCAATAGAGATGCAGTTATCATTACATAAAAAAGAAAGCTCCCTTTTATTAAACTGTACCCTATAGAGTAGACATTTAAAAAAAGTCTACCTATAGGGTACTTTTTCTATATAATAAAGAAAATATGGGGAATGAGGAAAGTTCAAATGAGTAAAAAGATATTTACAGAGAGAGAAATTAAAATACTATCAAAAAACCTACACGTGAAGTCTGTCAGTCCTAAGGGGATCACCTACACTGGGGATTTCAAGCGTATTTTTATCGTTGAAAACGAAAAGGGGAAATCACCAAGAGAAATATTTGAAGAGAATGGTTTTGAAATTGAAATTATTGGGATGGTTCGTGTTAAGTCATCAGGGAAGAGATGGCGTGCTGCATATAGAGACAACGGAGTAGTTGGGCTAAGAGATACTAGAAAAGGAAACTCTGGTAGACCAAGCGATAAGGAACTTTCATTAGAAAACAAATATGCACGGCTGGAAGCTGTAAATAACTTATTGAAAGCAGAGAACGAATTGTTAAAAAAGATAGACTTTGCCGAAAGGAGGATGAAGAAGTAACAGTATCAGCTGAACAAAAGTTCCTACTTATTCACTCTGTAATCGAAAAATATCAACTTAAAAATATAGTCAGCTATTTATGTAAAATAGCTGGAGTTTCGCGCTCTGGATATTATAATTACTTCTCATTACAATCAAAGAAACAATGAGAGAAACGAGATGCAGAAGATGAGATTGTAAAAGAAATCATCTTAAAAGCCTTCCATTTCAAAGGGCGTAAAAAGGGTGCTAGACAAATTAAAATGACATTAGAAGGTCAATATAATATCATCTACAACTTGAAAAGGATTAAAAGAATAATGAAAAAATATGATATTTCCTGTCCAATTCGTAGAGCTAATCCGTACAAAAAGATGATTAAAGCTACACAGGAACACAGGGTGTTACTTTAGACGCTATCTTGCACCTATTTTAATCGATATTTTGCATTTTGGTATTACCACCAACATTTATTGAAATTTTGTTTGTACACTAAGGAATTTCAATCTAAAATAGTCGAATGCCCGTATTGCTAAAGAATTCGACTTTTTTAGATTGGCTTATTCCATTAAAGCACCCGTTTGTTTAAGTACATTTTTAAAAAAAGATCGAACACAATATCTTCTTCGGAAAATTCTTCTCTGTGTCTTTAGCAAAAATCTCACTGAAAAATGGACGAAAACACATAATTATTCAAACATAAGCATTTTAGAAGCATTCTCTTGAACGATTGAATATAATCGTTGGTCGTTAGGTCTGTCACTATCTTTAAATTTTTTTATGTTTCAATCCAATTGATAACACCTGTTATGACAGCTAGGCAATATTTTTCGGGATTTATATATGCAGTTTTACCTACTTGATTAAAAATGAGATTAGGGTCATTTTTAAACTCGACATTTTCTATATTTAAAATTTGATCTTTATATTTTTCGTACTTATCTGTACCACTTTGAACAACTTGTGATGATAAATTTCCATTACCATTGTGCAGAAAAGCACATCGTAAAGCGTATGCGTTTACTCCTGAAAAAAAGACGTGTGTATGCAGCTCAATATCTTCTGGTTTTAAAGGTGGTCTATTTATCCATTCTTCTAAGGTTTTAGCAATAAATCCCTTTCGACGACTTAGCCTAGGTTGATACTCTTTAACATAATTATTAAACCATTTTATATAATTTGCATTACCTCTTTTACCTTCTAAGGATGTACAAATATCAGGTAACGTACAAGCACACATCACCGACAGAATCCAGTTTTTCTCTTTTATTCCAGATTCTAAAGCTTTAATGAAAGGCATAAAATGCTCCTCTAAATTCATCTTCAATCACCATCCTTAAGTATTGTATTCTATGTGATATATTAAATTACCTTCTCTGGTTCGCTAAACATCGATTTTCGGTCAGAACTAGAATGACAAATAATTTTGCTGCTTTAATTGCACATCCTCCATACGTTATCAAAGTCCTCAACGGCCACTTAACTTCCGCCCTATCAACTCACTGCTATTGAGCTAACCTGCCCGTTAATACAATAACTTCTACCTAAAAAGCGATAATCCTTCTTGGACTATCGCACTATATAGTGAAAAAGGAAAGCTTCTATTAGCTGGTTAGTTTAATTAACTTTATAATCTTTGTACCATTTAATAGTAAATACTAAAGCAATCATTTGGCAGACTAATCCAGATAATCCCCCATAAACAAGCGAATGTTCAATAATTTCATTTAATGCGAGACCACCTGCTATAAAAGAAGTACCTAGCAATATAAATACAATTGCTAATTTTTGATTCCTATTTATCTTTCTCGCCTCCGTGTAATAATAAACTTTATTGCTGCTTGATTATAGCAAACAGCAATAGTCATTCTTTCGTTAAAGCACCAATTAATAGAATAAGAAAAGAAACGCTCATTCAACAATCACGCCCGATTGTTAAAATTGAAATCTTTGAAACAGTTCTATTGTTACGAACAAATATTTATCTTTTTAAATTTCGCTTTTTCATCATTGTTATTGCCTGTAGTAAACCACCAGTAATTTTCCCGCCGGCTATCCTATTACATATGAATTTAGCTGAAAATTGATTTATGAAGTTATCCTCACTACTAAACGTTTTGTTTGTTTCATAAGCATAAATCCTGGTAGTATCAAGAGCACGAAAACTATCAATTGAAAGTATCGAGGAATCAACATTAGCCATTGGAAATAGAAGGCGATCAAAAGGTTTGCTATTCGACCAACGCTGTTTAATACGTTTTTTAATATCCTTCGTTGTACCAATGTACACTTGTGAATATTCATCAAGTACCATTACGTAATAACCAGCTTTTCCATCATATAAATTAAGGTCATACACCTCAGTGAATTGACTATTACGTTCAAGAAACGCCCCTATTTCTGTACTAAATTCGCTGTGATTTAATAAAGAGAAATATTCTATATTTAAATCAAAATTCTCTAAACTGTCCTTAAGTTGTTTTTCACACCATTGTTCGGTGTATATCTTACCTTCTTCATCAGCATAGATATCCCTAGAAGAACGAACTCTGATTGAACTTTTATTATTAACAATTGCATACTTTTCTCGTGTTAACCTCAATCCTCGTTTGCCCTCAAGTACCTTCAATCCAAAATGATATGCCATAAGTCCCCGCCTTTTGTTGTCCCATAAGAAAAAATCGATTCATTTTAGGAATCGTACTTCTAGTTTGTTTAATTAGAAAGATTCTCGTCACTTATTGTAGTAAAGCATCATTAAATGCATAAGAAAAGAGATGCTTATTCAACAATTGCGCCCGATTAGTATATATTAGACACCGAATTTCACCAAATGTTAACCAAATAGTTATCAATCCCTGTATGCACAGTTTACAACAATTCCCTTTCTCTTTTGGCTCTAAATAGTATTTTTACTTTTTGACTTTGTTTGGACAAATTAAAGAGAAGATTCATAGGTTTTTTCTTATTTTTCGATAATAAGATTGTTTTTAAAATGTATATATATATTCATAGTAGGTACCCATTCTACATCCGCAATATATTACCGCAGTTCTGCAATCTCTTCTTTTTGATCTGCAATCACTTGCATGATTGCATTCATTTGTTTCAGTGCGTTTTGAAGTTGTAAAGCATAGGATTGGTGTCATTTTTGGATTGTTGTTGCACTGTTGGTGTTGCGGTTGGTTGATCAATAATGAAGAAGGATCTTCTTATTGAAGATCCTTCTATGCTTATTCAATTAACGCATTCTTTGTCTTAATAAGATTTTTTATCATCAACTCTAAAAATTGTGCCAACAATAATTAACAGAATAAACAACACAACGATTAATGCAAAAACTCCATTAAACTGTCCTTTGTGTGGTTGTCTATCATTTCCGCCTTCGTACGTAAAAATAGCCAATCCGACAGGCACAAGTAAGTTTCCATTAAACTCTCCTACACGTACAGGTGCTGTAGGATTGGTAATATCATAAATTTCTACCGTGT
>NZ_JBIMEX010000008.1:0-189087 GCF_051262635.1 Oceanobacillus sp. CF4.6
AAAGCGAAGTGTATTTCTCAGAGCGGTTGCCGAAGTTTCTGCTTACTGATAGAAAACCAGCAGTTACTTCGCAGTTTATAGAAAATGCAATGAAAAAAGCAAAAAAAATAATAAAAGAGCCTTGAGCAGTGTTATTTTCAGCCCTATTCTTCTGGGATAGGTGAGTCATTTATAAAAGTGTCCGTGGAATCGAGTTCTCCTTTTATTCGGGTTATATTTAGTTTTTCGCCATTCAGCCATTTGGTGAAATCAAATATTAGTGGAGGTCTATTTCCTCCTAGAGCAAACCAGGCTTTCATTTCTTTTGGTAAGTAAGCAGCAGTATGTAGCGTGCCTGCCCATGCTCCGTACTTCTTTGAGAAAATACCCTTGTCTGTATCATTTAACATCTTATAGGCTTGGAATGGATCTGTTATCGTTATTTGCTCTTGCTCCATCACTTCTTGTCTTCGAATTGAATCATCCATCTGATAGCGATTTTCTACAGTTAATTTTTCAAAATGGTTGGTACATATATTAGATTGGCGAATAGTTACGTTTCTTGGTGAAATTTCAACAACTACAGATTCACCCGTTGGATCCAGCAGAACATAACTAAAGGAATGGCGATGTGGAATTTCTTTCAAAAGTGAAATAGCTTCCTTCACACTGGCACAGGTTTCCAATATAATACGTCCAACCATATTGCAGAGAAATCCATCATCGGATTTCTTACGATTGACAAAGTTATAGCCCATGACCAGACCTTTTTCATTTAAGCCATCTGTCCTTCCTGTTATCTGCATCGAAGGTCCAATTACTGCGTATCCGCTATCTGTTGGCTGGTAAAGTAAATACCGTCCTTCATAGGTAAGTGGGGCATTATCATAGTTACGAATCATATAGTCCGAATCAGCAAAAATAGAGCAGCCACTACGCCCATACTCATAGTAATATCCGCCGAACTCACGGATGGAATCCTCAAAATCCATGGACAGCGCATCTGCAAGACCGTGAAGCTCTTCCCATATTGCCGGGGCAAAACGTGCGAATGCTTGTCTTACTTCACTTTCTTCAAAAAGAAAATGCCTCCAACGATTTTTCGATTGTTTTTTACGATGATATAGGACCTTGGAATCTTTTAACAGCTCACCTTGCATATATCCAAAATCATAATGATTACCGCGAAACTGAATAATATCGCTAAATACTTTTGGCATTATTTTTCTCCTTCATTGCTTGCTATATCCTCAAGCAAGAGTTTACTGGAAAATGATAGCTAATGGAATGAATTTGCTTCATTCGGGAATAGTATCCTAAGTTAAGACCTTATCTCGATCCAGAAGTAATTTACGAATTACCTAGAGACGTGATGCTTTTGTATGCATTTGATAAGCCGATATTCGTTGTTGATGCATATGCCAGAAGGATTTTTTACAGATTGGGAGTTAACATGCCCGCAACCTATGATGGTTTAAGAGTGGAGGTTGAAAAGGAGTTACCAAGTGATTTAAAACTGTATAATGAGTTTCATGCATTGCTAGTAGAACATGCAAAAGTACATTGTAAGTCAAATCCTATTTGTGAGTGCTGCCCATTAAACACTATCTGTGAGCAACGTCTTACGAAACGATAATAATTAACAGGAGAAACTCCATAGAATAACTAAGGATTTCTCCCGTTCTGAATTTGGTCCATCTTTTTCTGCAAATCATCAATCTGTTTTTGCATTTGGTTGAACTGTTGCATGGTGAATTGTCTTTCATTCTCTAAAGGACTAGGCTCCGAAAACTCACTTTCATAAATGATCGTTGAACCGACAAATGCAATCACACTTCCAATTGTTGCAAGCATTCCTCCATAATATAATAGTCGATCACCAATGTCTGGGGGAGTATCTTTGTACGAGTTATTCATCACAGTACACTCCTGTAAAAAGTTTATAAGATAGCATATGAATAATTGGAAGAAATATTTACAAAAAGATACGTGTCAAAATTTTATCGTATCGTGGAATCGTGTGGCAGATATCATCAATCATCTTCCGATTTTGGCTTTAAATTATGTATATCGTCTTCTTCAGCGACTTCTATCTGCATCTGATTAAGTTTACGAAAATAACCAATTTCATACGTTTGCTTGTTTAATACTTTTTCTTTCATGTAGATGTGAAAAATCGATTCACTAATGGTCATACTTAGACCAGTTGCCAATGATGCTATTAGAATGAACTCACCAGTTCCTATGAATAGGGTACTTAGAAACCAGACTGAAATAGTGGCAAGCCCAAAGTCAGCTATAGCTGCAAGAAAATAACCGAACCTGGGTAAGATGAAGAGATCCCCGATTACATATGCAATACCTGTTATAAGTACACTCATGAAAAATATTTCACCTAACCCAGCTGTTAAAAATATCGTTAAAATAGAAAAAAGTACAATGGAAGTTATTGCAAATTTAATAGCTAATGCTTTTACATGTCTCAAAGGTCTTACCTTCCTTTCTAAAAAAGATGTGAAACGATGATACTTAGTATTAGAATTTTTTGATTTAATATACGGTGTAAATTACAATATATAAAAAGGAGTCGATACATGATGGCAGAGCTGAAATATGAAATTATTGAAACAATTGCAGTACTTTCCGAATCACCAAAGGGTTGGACAAAGGAATTAAATTTAATCAGCTGGAATGGAAGAGAACCTAAATATGATTTGCGGGACTGGGCACCTAAAAAAGAGAAGATGGGAAAAGGAGTAACGCTTTCTGAAGAGGAATTAAAAAAATTGCAAGAAGTCATGGCTGCGTTGAAGTAAGTTAAAAGTAACTTTAAAATTACTTTCGATGGTATTTTTATAAAAGTATATAGGAGAATGCGAGCAGTAGTTTCTTTGAATTACTGCTCTTTTTTGTGGGAAAGGAGGATTATTCAATTAAGAAATAGAAGTAATAGTTAGGCATTGCGAAGATGTAAGAGAATGATAACCATAAGACACGTATTACATTTATTATAAAAGATAATTCATGACGGGGGAGATCAAATTTACAGAAATCATTAAAAATAACCAAGATATTCTTATATTCCTATACTGTATTGTTTTATTATGGACGAATATAGGATACTTAAAAGAGCACAAAAGTATAAGAGAAGGAATGAAAAATATCTCTTCTGAGGACGAAATAGAGATCGATGTTAATCGTTTTTCACTTGTTATTTTCAGATTAATATTTCAATTTTTTAGAAGTTGGTTAATATATTTGATTGTCTTTCAGCTAACAGAAAATGCCATGATTATTCTTATACTTGGTGTCTCAATAATAGCTGATTTATATCATTCCTTCTACAACTCAAGTTTAGAAAATCTAAGTAAGTCTAACCTAAACTTATATCGGATAGTAGCAGATACACTATTTATTACCGCCTTTGTTATTTATTATTTTGCACTTTCATAAGGAATTTGGAAAAGTAGAAGAGTGATTCATAACTCCGTCTTATCTGATGCTGGGAGTTATCAGTGAATGAAGGTGGTAAAACGAAATATACCTCGTCTTTAGGCAATTTTTGTCTTAGGGCGAGGTTTTTTGTTTTTATTATTAGTGAATTTATAACGATTACCTGCACATAATGCATTAAATCTGAGGAACAATAGATAAAGATTTTTAGTGACTTAAAAAAACGGAGGGTATGTATATGGTCGAGCAGAACATACATCAGCAATTACAGCAGGCAAGTCAGCAAATAAAAGAAGCGCAAGATGCTATTCTAAGGGCACAAGGTTACGATCGCCAACTATTGGAACAAGCAGAGCAGCAACTGCAGCAAGCGGAACAGGAATTGGAAAATACACAAAACGAGGCAGGTACAGAGGCAACAGAGAATCCGCAATTTCAGCAAGCATACGAAAAACTGCATAATACAAGACAACAAGTTAAAGAAGCGCAACAAAATATTAATGATGTTCTATAAGAGAGGCTAGGGAACTGGAACTTAAAGGTAGGTTTTCTGTTTTATTTGTACAGTGAATTTTTTACTTTTTTTATGAAGTATTTCTTTTTTTGTAATGGGTAAATTAAAGGTGATCATGGAGGAGGGATACAATTATGAATAATTTAACAGAACTTGAAGTTGAACATCTGCGCCATATTATTGGTGGGCATGGTACGATTGCGAATAAATTGGATAACTATGCACAAAGTAGCACAGATCCAGAGTTTAAAACCATTTTACAAAAAGATGCCCAAGCAGCAAGACAAGCCAAACAACAATTAATGAACTTTTTAGGATAAGGAGGAATAACAATGTTACAAGACAAAGATATGGTCAATGATTATTTAGCGGGTTTAAATGCTAGCTTAACAGGATATGCTGGCTACATTAGTGAATCCAATAATGCTGAATTAAGACAGACCCTCATTCAATTAAGAAATCAAGATGAAGTTCGCCAACGAACACTATATGACTTTGCTCTTCAAAAAGGCTATTATCAGCCTGCTGCTCCAGCTTCACAAGAAGTTGTACAACAGTTAAAAACGCAATTGAACACTGGACAGTAACACATAAATTCTTGCCCTAATCATTAAAATAAGTAGTGCTTACCAAGTGAGACAGGTAGCACTGCTTTTTTTATCCTGAATTTATTGCTTCCCTTCTCAAAATAAGTGTAAAATGAAGATAAATCGTAATTTCTTAAGATAATACATATTTAGAATTATTGGAGAGGAAGATGTTGTTTGGCAATGATTGAACGTGCAACAAAAGAAGATGCAAACGAGATTTTAGAGATCCAAAAACTTGCTTATATTAGTGAAGCAGAACTATACAATAATTATGATATCATGCCTTTAAAAGAAGATATCGAAACTGTTATCGAATCATTTGATAAGAATGTAGTGTTAAAATATTTCAACGATGGTAAAATTGTCGGTTCCGTCAGAGCATTTGAGGAGAATGGGAACTGTCACATTAATAAACTCATGGTACATCCCGAATATCAGAATCAGGGTATAGGGAGAAAATTGATGGAAGAAATCGAAAAGTACTTTAATCATGTTACTTTTAAACTGTTCACGGGCAGCCGCTCAACGAAGAATATAGCACTTTATGAAAAACTTGGTTACAAAGGATACAAAACAGAAAAATTGGACATTGAGGATACGGTGTTTCTATTTATGGAAAAGTAAAAGGACTCAGGAAATAGAGTCCTTTTATACATTATGATTTTGCATATTCTTATGTTCAGTGACGACCAGAAGAGAATAGCAACAAGCGGTATTAATAGGTTACTAATTCCTATCATCCGAGCCCCTTATGTTGTGTTTATCTTTCACATTATAAAATTTCTTGATTCATTTTTTTCCTTTTATGCAATGTGTGATTTGTACCCCATTCATGCATGGCTTCTAAAATCGGTTCCAGGCTTTTGCCGTATTCTGTAATGGAATACTCAACTTTTGGAGGAACTTGTGGATAGACAACGCGTTGTATAATATCTTCTTTTTCCAGTTCGCGTAACTGTTTGGTTAGCATCTTTTGTGTGACTTCAGGCATGCTACGTTTTAATTCACTAAAACGTTTTGTACCCTCCTGCAGTAAATGTAATAAAATAATCGGTTTCCATTTTCCAACTAAAATACCTAATGCATCCTCTACGCGGCAATATTCAGGTATCTTTTCCATAAAACATTCTCCTTAGTATCTTTTTGTATACTATACCACTTTTAAGTGCGTACTTCCTATCATTATTAATATAGTCTATAATAACAGTAGAAAGTACATCGTTGGATAGAAGGGTTGAGTCATAAATGGAAAAATATCGTATTGATCAAAGTAAAGGATTGGAGTTCGGACTTTATACATTGGGAGACCACATACCAAATCCATTAACAGGAGAGAGGATTTCTGCTGAACAACGTATTCATGAAATCATTGAATTAGCGCAGTTAGCTGAGCAGGCAGGGATTGACTTTTTTAGTGTGGGTGAAAGTCATCAGGAGTATTTTACAACGCAAGCGCATGCTGTTGTTTTAGCAGCGATTGCTCAGGCTACAGAAAAAATTAAAATCGCTAGCTCGTCTACGATCATCAGTACATCTGATCCAGTGCGTGTGTATGAGAATTTTGCTACACTTGATTTGATTTCCAAAGGACGCGCAGAGATTATTGCTGGTCGTGCATCTAGAGTTGGGCTATTTGATTTATTAGGCTACAAACTTCGTGATTATGAAGCGTTATATGAAGAAAAGTTTGAGTTGTTATTAAAGATCAACAGGGAAAAAGTTGTCAATTGGAGTGGAGAGTTCCGTGCACCATTAAAAAATGCAGAAGTTATCCCCCGTCCGCAAAACGGTTCCATGCCGATTTGGCGTGCTGTAGGTGGACCACCTGCCAGTGCAATTAAAGCGGGTTACGCAGGTGTGCCAATGTTCCTCGCTACTTTAGGAGGGCCAGCTACCAGCTTTAAGTATTCCATTGATTCTTACCGTGAGGCTGCGAAAAGCAGTGGTTTCAATCCGTCGGAGCTTCCGATATCTACTGCTGGTTTCTTCTATGCTGCTGAAACAACACAGCAGGCCCAGAAAGAAATATATCCACACGTTAACCAGGGACTGGAGCTCATTAACGGTCGAGGCTATCCGAAACAGCAATTTGCTCAAGGAGCGGATAAGCGAGATGTGATGAATATTGGTAGCCCGCAACAAATTATCGAAAAAATTCTTTATCAGCATGAACTATTTGGTCATCAGCGCTATATCGCACAAATCGACTTTGGTGGTGTACCATTTGATAAATTAATGAAAAATATTGAGTTGATCGGTACAGAAATTCTACCGGCAATCAAAAAATATACGGCACAAACGTAAGGAGTTGAGATAATGAAGGTTGTTGGAGTATCCGGTTCAATCGTGGGATCAAAAACAAGAACGGCAATGGAATCCACCGTTAAAGCAGTTACTGAAAAGTACCCGGAAGCATATGTGACATTAATTGATTTAGCTGATTATGATATTCAGTTTAGTGATGGCCGTAATTATTTGGAGTATACAGGTGATACAGGATATGTAACGAAAACTTTGATGGAAGCCGATGCCATCATTTTCGGTACACCAATTTTCCAAGCGTCCATACCAGCCACATTAAAAAACATCTTTGATTTACTACCAGAGCAAGCTTTTCTGGATAAAGTTGTTAGTATGGTTGTAACAGCAGGTTCACCAAAACATTATTTAATTGCAGAAAATCAATTAAAACCTATTTTGGGTTATATGAAAGCACAAATGGTTCAGACGTATGTATTTATTGAAGAAAAGGATTTCTATCGAAAAGAAATTACGAATGATGATGTGTTATTCCGTATCGATCGCTTGGTTGAAGATACAGTCGTATTAACGAAAACATATACCGAAATTCGTGAAGCAAAAGAAGCAGAATATGGATTTTGAAAATAGAGTTGAAAAGATGTTATACGAAGAGTACTTGATAGAGAGCGCTAATCTGCAGAAAGGATTAGTGCTCTTTATTTATTTAGAATCTGTCAAATACACTTTTTAATCTTGGGTAAGAAAGAGGCTTTTTTATCATCACAGAGTTGAGATAAACTCCCTTAGATAGATTCGATTTACTTTTAAATGCTGCGAAGTAACTGCTATCTCGCCGTCCGGGATCGCTCTGGGCGGATGCTTTCCGCGGGCACGGCCTCAGCCTCCTCGAGAAACCCACTCTGCGGGGTCTTCGGACACGTGCTTTTCCCGCAGGAGTCACCGCCCGCCGCTCACCCGGACTGGTGTAGGCAATAAAACGTAATAAACAGAAACTTTTTAAGTAATTATTCGTAGGAAAGTATAGGAGGTGCAACGTGAAAAAATATTTCGCATTTATTATCAGTTTTATTTTATTGTATTTTGTCTTCCAGATTGGAACAGGGTTACTACTCACAAATGGTTATACTCCGAACATGTCTTCAATTGGTGGAAATCATAATCAGCAAGTAGAATTTGGATTTGTTTCAGGTTTTCCACTACTGCTAATTTTAATGATTGCTACATTAGCCTATTTCATATCTCAGAAATTAGTAAAATCGTAAAAAGTACCGAATAGTACATTTAAGCTAATTTTATATGTAAATTACTCCGAAACTTGATGCTAATCAAGTTAATCTTATGAAATACGCATTACAATAAGGATATAAATAAGAGGGAGGAAAACAAAATGAGTAAAGGCGTATTTCAATTAGAAACCCTAAGTTGCCCATCATGTATTAAAAAGATTGAAACAACATTAAGTAAAACAGAAGGTATCGAATCTGCTAAAGTTTTATTCAATTCCAGTAAAGTACGAGCAGAATTTGATGATACTAAAATTGAAGCAAGCAAAATAGAAGAGACAATTAGTAAATTAGGTTATCCAGTGAAATCAACAAAAGTTTCTTAATATAGATTTTTAAGAGAAAGGCATCTGAAATTCAAAAAGAATTTTCATATGCTTTTCTTTTTTTATGCCGTAATTGATTTTGGTCAATTTTTTTAATCAAGAATAGCACTACAATGAAGACATAAAGAAAACAATAATGGAGAGGAGAAAGTGGAGAAGTGATGGATAATTTCTCCAAAGTGGATACACTTATTTTTGATAAAACAGGTACATTAACAAAAGGGAAACCGGAAGTTACGGATATAAAGACATTAAAAAAATCGTAATGCTGACAGGGGATAATCAACATACAGCTGAATTGGTTGCAACGAAGTTAGGCCACAGAGTAAATCCTTTACATTAAAGGGATTAAATTCTACGATAGATATACACATCAAAAAAAAATATAACAACAAATCCAACTAGTAATATAGGTGAAGGAGTGAAACAATTGAGTAAAGATGAACTGCATTCTTCGACACACTGCATTCATCATACCAATGATGCGCATCAATCATGTGTTTCATTGGTACCGATTTTTAATCATCTCGAAAACGACCAAATGAATGAGATAATGACAACAGCACAATCTGTTTCATTTAAAAAGGGTGAAATTATTTACCATGCAGGTGAACAATCGGATTCCTTATATATTGTGAATAAAGGGAAAGTGAGAATCTATCGATTAGCAGAATCTGGAAAAGAACAACTGGTGCGAATATTAAATATAGGAGAATATACGGGAGAATATGCGCTATTCAATGAATCCACGCACGAATCATATGCAGAAGCGATCATGGATACAAGTATTTGTAAGATTAAACGATCCGATTTACAAATGCTGCTTTTAAAATATCCCTCCATTTCCTTTAAAATTCTCACGGAATTCTCTAAGAGACTGGACCAGTCAGAAACACAAACGACACGCTTTGCGACTGAAAAAGTAGAGACTAGAATAGCACTTTTTTTAGCTGAGTGTGTGGATAACGAAGCACAAACGGACGAATTTATATTGCCGATGAGTAAAAAAGATTTAGCTTCTTATTTAGGAACTACACCTGAAACCGTTAGCCGCAAATTGGCAGATCTTGAGGAACAAGGACTAATTAAGCAGAAGTCACATAAAAGGATTGAAGTTTTTGATTTAGATGGTCTGCTCCTAGTGTGACACCTTGGCATTCTTATAGTAAATCGAAAACAAATTTCAATCTAATCAATTTACTACATTTTCCTCTACCGGATATCCTTGTATGACTTCTTCCACGCCCTAAAGTACACATCCGGGCGTTTGTTTCTTTTTCAAGCACATGTATGTAATTCCAGTTATTTTGTGAAATGATTCGCGTAAGAACTCGCGACAAAAGAATCCGGCTTGATTTTTGGTTCGATCCCTAAAATTTCCATTCGCAATACCATTTCATCGACAAAGATTTTTGTTTTGTTTCTGCTTCCAGATCCAATGTCAATATGACCTTCAATCGAGAAGGATGCACCTTTATATATATTTGGTAAAATAATGTCAATTAATTGTTCTATCTTTTCGTCGCTGAACATAGAAACTACTTCTTCTGTTAATGTAGTTTCTAAGGAGATTCTCTCATGAAGATTAATCATCTTCCTTGGTACCATTACTTTTCGAATACAAGCCCAGGCACCCTTCGTTTTACAATGAATAACAATACCGGTTATAAATCTTGTATAGTCAGGGTGGACTTGCGAATCGGTACCAAACATCAGCTTATAGCAACCGTTTGGTTCTTTTTCCATAAATTGTTTGATATACTGAAACACCTGACTGAATGACATATTCTTTCTGCTCAAATTTTGAAAATCATCGTTTAACTTAGTCATAAATTGATAGCCTCCTACTACGATTGGAGTTATTAATTTTCTGAAGCCTATACTATAATTATAAGTAATACATGTTTAAAAAATTCCTAAATTAATGTAAATTACCATGCTGAGTGAAAAGTTAGTCTGGAGAATAAATAAGTTGGAGGTTTCAGGTGAAAGAAATAGTTATTATACTAGCAGAAATCGTCAATCAAATACATGATATTTTAGTAGATATGCTTGGCTTAACCATGTCGGATAAAGAACTGCATTTTTGGGTCATTGGTGTAATCGGAATGGGTACTTTTTTCGTCGTTTATTTCTTTTTCAAACTTCTAGAAAATATGAGATGGAGTACAACTATTTTTTCATTCATTTATACGTTTACCATCATGATTGTAATTGTGTTTGCGATAGAGCTTCAGCAGGCCATAACGAATAGAGGGAATATGGAATTTGCTGATGCAGTAATGGGACTATGGGGCTTTATGGTCATGTTTTTTGTCTACGCAGTTATTGCATTGGTTATTTATCTCTTTGTAAAGTTTAATAAAAATAGAAGAAGGTAGTAGTAACAAAAAAAACGAGCGTTTTGAGCTCGTTTTTTGTTTGTATAGGATTAGCTTTTTGGTTTACATTCTTCAAAATATGGTGCCAGGATATCCTTTAATACGTTGACACTGTTGCTGAATTTGTATTTCTCATCCTGATCAAGGTCGATTTCTACAATCTCTCGAATTCCATTTCGGTTAATAATTGCAGGTACACCAATATAGACATGGTCTTCCCCATAGCTGCCATCCAAATGAGCCGATATTGTCAGAATGGAGTTCTCGTTTGAAAATATTGCCTTTGTAATCCTAGCAAGTCCCATAGCAATTCCGTAATAAGTTGCACCTTTACTTTGGATAATGGAGTAGGCAGCGTCCCTAACATTCACAAAAATTTCATCAAGATCTTCCAGCTTGTATTTATCATTCCTGCTAATAAGTTTTCGGATTGGTGTCGTTCCTATACTGGCAGAGCTATACACAGGTAGTTCGCTGTCTCCATGTTCTCCGACAATATAGGCATGCACATTATTCGGTGCCACTTTAAAGTATTCACCTAATGAATAACGAAATCTTGCTGTATCCAATATTGTACCTGATCCGATAACGCGTTCTTTTGGCAGACCACTGAATTTCCATGTAGCATACGTAAGAACATCGACAGGATTGGTTGCTACAAGGAATATGCCATCAAAGCCACTATCCATAACTTGATCTACAATGCTTTTGAAAATTTTCAAGTTCTTTTCTACCAAATCAAGTCTGGTTTCCCCAGGTTTCTGATTGGCACCAGCACAAATTACAACTAAGTCTACATTTTTACAATCTTCGTATGTACCAAAACGAATGTTCATGGGACTTGGCGCAAACCCTTTTCCATGATTTAAATCAATTACATCTCCTTTTGCTTTATCCTCATTCAAATCGATCATTACTAAATCATTCACGATCCCTTGATTCATTAAAGCAAATGCATAACTAGATCCAACAAATCCTGTTCCGATTAAAGCTACCCTACTGATACGTACATTATTGTCTATCATGATAATGACCTCCATACGTTTAAAATACCTTTAGTTATATTGCCCTAAACCTAATAAAATTTCACGTATAATGATAACTGTGGGAAATTTAGAATGTCTCTACTAATCACCTTGCTAAACTTGGTGAAATATGGATATTTTAATGTCTGTTGATTTATAATCTTCGCTATTGAGATAAACTGCGACGTAACTTCTATCATGTTAGAAATCATTTTCAGGAGAAATGTGCTCTTGCTACCGTCCGGGATTGCTCTGGGCGGATGCTTTCCACGGGCACGGCCTCAGCCTCCTCGAGAAAATCGCTCTGCGGGGTCTTCGGACACGTGCTGTTCCCGTAGGAGTCACCGCCCAGAGCAATCCCGGACTGGTGAAGTTGTATGATGTTATTTTAGCACCCGCAAGTATAGTAATTGTTAGCAACCTTAACTAGCTATGGGAAATACACGGAGACTCCAACGGGAAGAGAGGCATAGGTGAGACACTGAAATGCGTCAGCATGAAGGGGCTCACCAGCCGCCCGTGGAAAGCGCAGTGTATTTCCCATAGCGGTCGCCGAAGTTTCTGCATACTGATAGAAAACTAGCAGTCACTTCGAAATTTATAGAAACTCTGAAGTAAGAAAAGTAACTAAATTAATAAAAATCCGGAATGCTTAGGACAAACAGTTATCCAAAGTCAACCGGAGCAGTGTATCACGATTCCTCCTCATAATGTATCCATTTCATTCTGCGAAAGTTGAGTGATAATAAAATCGACATTTGTGTTAACTCAGGGTAGTAGAATTTACTACGATGAGTCAAATCATGTATACTTATGTGAAGGTGTTCACTAACCTGATTGCATATAGGAGGCATAACAATGAACAAGCTTAAAGAAATGACGATGGAGCAGAAAAATAAATTGGTCCTTCTGATCATTTTAGCTATAATATCAGGTTTTGCGATAATTGGACAAGGTTATCTGTTTGTTATGATTGTTGATCGTATATTTTTGAAGGGTAATTCCTTTTCTGAAATTATACCACTATTAGTAGGACTAGTGGCAGTTCTTTTAACTAGAACCTTTTTCACATATTTGAGTGGGAGAACAGGGATTAAGATGGCTTCGATCGTGAAGGGGAAATTAAGACAGTCCCTTTTAAATAAATTTTCGAATAACCCTAGGCAAGCATCATTGCATGGGCAATCCGGACAAAAGGTGAGCGTAATGATGGATACGGTGGATGAAATCGACAGTTATTATAGCAGCTATCTTCCGCAAGTTATCCAGTCATCTATCATCCCAATCATGCTTCTTATTGTCATTTTCATGGAACACTGGACAACAGGTGTCATTATTCTGGTTACGGCACCATTTATCCCAATCTTTATGATGGTCATTGGATTTAAAACGAAAGATAAATCGGAAGAACAATTTGATAAAATGGCTGCATTTTCAGGGACATTTCTTGATACATTACAAGGGTTAACGACACTTAAATTGTTCGGACGTGCCGAGCAGCAAAGAGATAAAATTCGAAAAAGCAGTTTGGATTTCCGTGATGCAACAATGGAGGTACTGAAGGTAGCATTCTCAAATTCGTTAGCACTTGAATTTATATCCATGCTAAGTATTGGTCTTGTGGCACTGGAAGTTGCGGTGCGCATGATTATTTTTCAGGATATTACATTTTATACCGGTTTCTTAATGCTCATACTTGCTCCGGAGTTTTATACCAAATTGAAGGATTTAGGTAGTGCCTTTCATACTGGAAGAACGAGCATGGGAGCTGCGAAGAAATTGGAAAATGAGTTATCTGAACAGGAACAGGCAGTTGAATGGGGAGAAGCGTCTATTCCAACGAATCAACCACCGTCCATTGAACTGGCTGGCGCTGGGTTTAGCTATGAATCGAACGGGTTTGCTGTTGAAAATATCAGTACGGTCATTCGTCCTTATGAACAGGTTGCAATTATAGGCAAAACTGGTGCAGGAAAATCGACACTTCTAAATATGATAGCAGGTCTTGTTTCACTAAAAGAAGGTGAGATGAGGATCAATGGAGAAAAAAGAGAGCTCATAAGTGAAAAATCCTGGTTTGATAGCCTAAGTTATATTTCCCAGGATCCATATCTTTTTTCAGGAACCATTGCGGATAACATCGCAATTGGTTCCATAGCGGAAACGACACGTGAAGAAATAACCAAAGCAGCTGAGAAGGCAGGAATAAATAAGCTAATCGATACACTTGAAAAAGGGTATGATACACCAATTGGAGAAGCTGGAAGAGGAATCTCTGGTGGTGAAAAACAGCGGATTGCTATTGCAAGAGCCTTTTTAAAACGTCCCTCTATCATTCTTTTTGATGAGCCAACTACCGGATTGGATTTGCAAACAGAGCAAATTCTCCAATCATCTATCAAAGAGCTTGGAGAAAATTCAACAGTTATTACCGTAGCTCACAGACTACACACGGTTAAGAGTGCAGATAAAATTCTGTTGCTGGATAACGGAGAACTACGCGCATTCGGTACACATACAGATCTGTTAGAGTTAGATGAAATGTATCGAAATATGGTAACTGTACAGCAGGGAGGGGAAGCGCAATGAAAGGTTTAAAGTCTGTAATTCTCGTTTTGCTGAAGGAAAAAAAGGATATTGTTCTTTCCATTATCTGTGGATTTATTGCCGGAATTACTGCTGTCGGTCTTTTTTCATCTAGTGGATATTTAATTTCACAGGCCGCACTTGCTCCGCCTATTTACACATTAATGGTGCTTGTTGCCGTCGTCAAACTGCTTGGAATTATTTCCGCATTAAGCAGATATGGGGAGAGGTATTTTTCCCACCGAGGGACTTTTACGATGCTTGGCAACCTGCGTGTGTCTTTTTATGAAAAACTCGAACCACTTGCTCCAGCAATCTTTCAAAAATATAGAAGTGGGGATTTGCTATCCAGAATCGTTGGAGATGTGGAGACATTGCAAAATTATTTCCTGCGGGTTTTCTATCCACCTATCGTTATTGTACTTGTATTTCTCGTTACGATATTTTTTACAACATTCTTATCCATCGAAACGGCATTCATTCTCGTTGTTGGGTTGCTCTTGACAACTTTTGTTGTTCCAGCACTTTTTGGATACAGCCAACGAAAAGTGGATCGTAAAGTGAGGCAGCGCAGAGGGAAACTATCGACAGATGTCACGGAGTTTTTATATGGTTTTCGTGATTTGAAAATATATCAGCAAGTAAATGACAAAGAAAAGGATTTAATACAGTCATCGAATAATTATGTGGAGGAGCAGGAACGGGAAAGCATCCATCATTTGTTTAGTGAATCGGTAAATACCTTTATATCACTTCTCGTCTCTGTAACTATTTTGGCAGTGGGAGCTTACTTGGTTACAGAAGGGCAATTGGACGGAATATTTCTTGCATTGCTTGTCATGATATCACTGACGGTATTTGAAAATACAACTGCCATGGCTGCGTATCCAAGCCATTTACAGGATAGCAGACAAGCTGTAGCGAGATTGGATAATGTTGTAAATGAAGATGAGCCGTTACCGCAAAATCAGACAGAAACGATAGAGCAAGGAATCGCTCCCTCCATTGAATTTAAAAATGTGCGTTTTTCCTTTCCTGGAGAATCAAGTGATACACTGAAAAATATATCCTTGCATCTTCCAGCAGGATCCAAAACGGCAATCGTTGGACCTAGTGGCTCAGGAAAATCGACAATCATGCAACTGTTACTGAAAATATACCCTGTCCGTAATGGGGATATCTATTTCAATAACCAATCCTTCTTGCAGACAACACAGGAAAGCGTCTGGGAAAATGCCAATGTTGTACTGCAATCGAATCATTTTTTCTATGGAACAATTAGAGAAAATCTTGAACTTGCAAAGGACGGCTTGAGTGATGTCGAAATGAAGGAAATCCTCCGAAACGTAGAGCTCGGCCAATTGGATCTCGATGATCAAGTGCTGGAAAAAGGGGAGAATCTTTCGGGTGGAGAGAAGCAACGATTAGCGATAGCCAGAGTTATGGCACGAAAAGCCCCTTTCTGGTTACTGGATGAACCGACCTCATCGATTGATGTATTAACAGAGTCTAAACTGTACGAGCGTCTTTTTGAAGTTGCGAAAGATGATACCGTTATTCTTATTAGTCACCGACTTACAGGTTTAGAGAAAATGGATCAAATTATCGTAATGGAACAGGGAACAATTATTGAATCCGGAACTTATGATGAATTGATGAATCAAAAAGGCTACTTCCAACAGATGAAAGAGATTGAAAAGAGCGTATTTC
Source organism: Oceanobacillus sp. CF4.6 (assembly GCF_051262635.1). Lineage (NCBI taxonomy): Bacteria > Bacillati > Bacillota > Bacilli > Caryophanales > Bacillaceae > Oceanobacillus > Oceanobacillus sp. CF4.6. Next base: position 16,110 of record NZ_JBIMEX010000008.1, read on the forward strand.
TAGGGGAGTAAATAATTTCGTCTATACCCATAAGAAAAAGGCAGTCTAAGGTATACCACCTTTAGACTGCCTTTTAAGCATTCCGTTAATCTTTCTTAGTAACTATTTCATCTTTTCCAGCTACCAAAAATGCGAGTGCGATTGCGACGATAATAATGAGAAAGGGAGCAACAAAAATTAGAAAATCGTTAAACATCTGGATCACTCCTCCTTATTTTTATTACCTTGTACATAGTTCTTATCAAAAAGAAACAGTTTCATTAATAAATATAATGATGGGAGCAAGAGAGCCATTCCCAGAATAAATACGACGACAAGTGAGATTGCCATTGCTGTATTGGTGAATCCTTCATATATGGTCAGATGTGGATAAAGTAAATATGGATAATGTGATATTCCATATGCGAAAAATGCCAAAGCGAATTGCCCTACAAGAAAGCCGAACGCCAGTCCATAATTTTCCCGTTTCCATAGAAGCCAAACGGTTCCAATCCATAATACGAATGATAAGGCGAACATCCACCAAAGATCCATAATCCTGGAAAAGTGTTCTTCATTATGAGAACTCAATTCATAGATAATTCCACTAGCTGCAATGATTAATGGTATCGACCAACCGATTGCATATTTTCGCATGAGATCCGTAGCTTTAACATCACCGGTTTTATTTGCGTACCAAGTAAGGAATACAGCCGAGATATAAAGTACAGCTCCAATACTAAGAACAACAATGGACCATGTTAATGGACTCGTGAATAAGGCTGCATAATCCAGTACCGGGTTTCCGTCAATTATGGATACAAAACCGCCTTCTGAAATAGTCAGCACAATGGATAAAGAAGCTGGAATCAATAAGCCTGAAGCTCCATACATAAATGCATATCCTCTGTGACCGCTAGTTCCATACGATTCAAAAGCATAGTAGGAACCTCGAATTGCAAGCAATATCAAACCAATACTTCCCGGAATGAGTAGTATTGTTCCGAAATAGTATGCTGTTTGTGGAAAGAACCCGACAATTCCTACGAAAAAGAAGACAAAGAATACATTTGTCACTTCCCAAACAGGGGAAAGATAACGTTGAATTATTTTTGATAGAATATGCTGTTTGCCTGTGATGATGCTGTGGGCATTAAAGAAACCTGCGCCATAATCAATGGACCCGACAATAACATATCCAAACAGGAATAACCAAAGTACGGACATACCAAGAATCTCTAAACTCATGATGGATCACCACCTTGCATTTTTTCGAGCTCTTTCTCTACGGGATCATTTTTGAAAATTCGCCTGAGCACGACAACTGTCCCAATTCCAAGAACAAGGTAAAGACCTGCAAACAGGATAAACATATGTCCGACATATTCACTCGTTGTTGCTGCTTGATCGACCGTCATAATCCCTCTTAATATCCAAGGTTGTCGACCAACTTCAGCCATCCACCATCCTGCTTCAATTGCAAGGAAGGATAATGGTCCACCGAGCACTATTAGCCAACGGTACCAATTTGCCTTAACAAATGGCCAAGATCGTTTAATGCCAATCCAGTAAACAAGGGATAGGAAAATCATAAATCCGCCAATCGTAACCATGGTGTCAAAGAAATAATGTATGACCAATGGAGGTTGTTCTTCGACAGGGAATTCATTCAACCCGATAACCTCAGATGTAGGATTTCCGTGAGCAAGCATACTTAATGCAAACGGAACCTGAATTGCATACTTAACTTCTTGTTTATCGTCCAATACGCCATACATGAGCAATGGTGCGCCTTCTTCTGTTTCAAAATGCCATTCAGCAGCAGCCAGTTTTTCTGGTTGGTATTCTGCTAAGTATTTACCGGAGAGATCCCCAATTAATGCAGTAGCTATTGCGAATACAAGACCAACTTTCATTGTCATATACAACGCTTTTTTGTGATATTCATGATTGGATCCTTTAATTAACTTGAAAGCTGCAATCGCTGCGAGCATAAATGCTACTGTCATATAAGCTGTAGCTAAAACATGCGATACCTTTGTAGGCATGGATGCAGTGAACATTGCTGCCAATGGGTTTGCATTCATCAGTTGCCCATTTATAATATCAAATCCACCTGGTGAATTCATAAACGAATTTACGATCGTAATAAAGAAAGCTGACATACCCGCTCCGAGGGCAACAGGGATTAACAATAGGAAATGTTTTTTAGGATTTTCAAATCGATCCCACGTGTACAAATAAATCCCTAAGAAAATTGCTTCAAAGAAGAAAGCAAATACTTCCATAAATAAAGGTAGTGCAATAATGTTACCGGCAAGTTCCATAAATCTAGGCCACAGTAAAGAAAGCTGTAGTCCAATAATCGTACCTGTTACAACACCAACGGCAACTGTCACAACAAAACCTTTCGCCCATCTTCTTGCCATCAAAATATAATGATTATCATTCTTTTTGATTCCAATCCATTGTGCGATCATAATCATTAGTGGTACCCCAACCCCGATTGTTGCATAGATAATGTGAAAGGATAAGGTTAGGAGGGTTAGTAATCTGCTAGCGTATACTGGATCATCAAATAACAATGTGAAATCCTCCTCTTTAAGTACGCAAGTATACTGTCTGAGCATAAATAAGCGTTTTTTTATAATCATTATTAACAGTTTGTTAAATAATGCACATAGTTTTATTATAACCTTATAACTGACGGAAATGTAATTTATTTATGGCAACTTTTCAACATCGAAATGAATATCTTGTGAACAAATATATTGAATTCAAGTGATAATGCAAATCGAATATACCTACGTTTAAATTAACCTAAGAGTTACCGTGTTACCCTTTTTTAATATCGAATGTGTAATGATTCTCAGTTAGAAAAACTCCCTTTTCATAAGTTCGTTCCGCAAAAGTGACATGATTGTTATGATCGATTAATACAACCGTAGAAGAGCGTGTTCCGTAATCAGGTGTTCGAATGAATAGAGGAGACAGCTTTCTTTCCAATTCCATACCTACGCCAGTTTCCGGTAAATCTGTATCGTCTACTTCTTCGGCATTCGATACAATATCAAATAGATTTTCAATATGAACCGTCCGATTTTGTTGGAGATAATCGTTTAACATACTTCGTCCTTTTGTTACCTTTGGCCATGGAGTATTAAGAAAATGATTACTCAGCGCATGCGTGCCATGACTGATTCTGGAATATTTGTCTTGAATATTATTATAATAAAATAGCTGATCAGCATCTCCGACAATAACATTAAACCCTGCATAATTTTCACGGTTTTTACTTAATCCGTTTAAAAATTCCTCGGAAGTCTTGTTGCTTTGCAGATAGTCCGTCACGATTTCACCACGTGATGACTTCCTTTTTTCTTCCATTTTCGGATCCCGATAATTTGTCAGTGCGGCAAAGCGGCCACTTTTCGTAATTCCGAGCCATGTCCCCATCAGCAATAAATCCCTACCTGCCAGGATTTCAGGATTGTCTTTCCAATAGTGAGCCTGTTCGGTTGGACGCTCGTAAAACTCATCTCGGTTAGCTGCTATTACTAATTTATAGTTCGAATGATCATGAAGTTGAAAATTAATTAAACACATCGTTAAAATCTCTCCTTTCTACCTTATTATAGAAGGAGGAGAAGTTTATAATCAAAAATATTGATCATTAGAGCTTGGAGATAAACCTAGTTTTCTTAGAAAACTTGGTTGTCACCAAGCCTTTCGGTGACAACCTTAGTTGCACTTATGCAGGTAGGAAAGTTTTATACTTTCCTACCTGCTAAAAAAGACCTGGTCTCCCGTTCAAAATAATGCTATACTTAACAAGCGATGAGCTGATTTGTGTAAGACGGAAGGATAACGTATTACATGTGATGTGAACCACATGATCCTGCGCCACAATTATTAAACGCATAGAAAGAGGCTGACTTAATTTTTTAAGCAGTCTTTTTTTTATGATTTACATTAAATTAATAATTTCCCTATTGACATAATCTCTTTTACTATACATAATAATAGCAACAATAATGAACGTTAATGAAGGATTAGTATGCGGACAATTGATATGAAAGAGAGCGGGGTTTATCAGCTGGAAGACCCTGTCGTATTCTATCCGCAGAACCTGCCTGCAGAGTCCCGTGCCAATACACGGGCGCTTCTCCAGCGTTATGGATTCAAGCGGAATGTGCATACATTCAAGTAATGGTGGTACCGCGGAAGTAGAGTTCTTTCGTCCTTATAATTGAGGATGATTGGGCTTTTTTTTATTTGCAACTAAGGCATTCGCTAAAGGCTTGGCGAATGCAAAGGTTTTCTAATAAATAATGAATTAGGGGTAATGCATGATGCGTAAACAGAGAATCGTAGTCAAAATTGGAAGCAGTTCTTTAACAAATGATAAGGGTGAAATCGATCAGCAAAAACTCGATGATCATATTCATGCATTGGCTGCGCTTCGACATGCTAACCATGAAGTAATTCTCGTATCATCAGGTGCGGTCGCGGCAGGCTTTGCAAGACTTGGTTATTCCTCTAGACCAGTTACATTAAAAGGAAAACAGGCAGCAGCGGCGGTAGGACAAAGTCTGTTAATCCAGACATACATTGAAAAATTTAACAATTACAAAATTACATCCGCTCAGTTACTTTTAACGAGAGGTGATTTTTCCAACCGGGAGCGCTATCGAAATGCTTTTGCAACGATTATGGAGCTTTTGGAAAGAGGGATTTTACCGATCATTAACGAAAATGATACCGTGTCAGTTGAAGAGTTGACATTTGGTGATAATGATATGCTGTCAGCCTTAGTTAGTGGATTTATCCACGCAGATCAACTGATTATTTTAACGGATATTAATGGGATATATAGTGGTAATCCAAGAACGAATCCATCGGCTATAAAATATGATTTTCTAGATACTATTACAAATGAAATGATTGGTGTTGCGGATACGAACGGTTCCAAAGTGGGTACCGGCGGGATGAAATCAAAACTGATGGCTGCCAAAACAGCAACATCACTTGGCGTACCAGTTTTTATCGGACATGGAAAAGGTAGGGATAAACTCCTCGACGCCTTAAAAGGAGAAGGGGATGGGACATATATCGCTAGTCATTCGAATTCTCCCATTAATACAAGAAGGCAATGGATATCTCTTCATTCAGAATCGATGGGGAAATTATATGTTGATCAAGGTGCGGAGGAGGCTATTTTATATCACGGTAGCAGTCTTCTTTCGCCAGGAGTTTTTAAAGTAATTGGAACATTTCAACGAGGAGATGTTGTACAGGTGTTTGGCTTAGATGAACTACTTGGCAGAGGGCAGGTTAGCTGTTCATCCGACGATTTGAAAAAATTGACTGAGAACCGAATGGGAAATGAAAAGGACCATTTACCAACGATAGAGGTTATTCATCGTGATGGTTGGGTGAAAGCAAAAAAAACGGGGAGGAATGTATAATGCGTGAAGTAATCCAAAAGGGTAAGGCTGCCAAAGCTGCAAGTTATCTGATGACAGGAGTAACAACAGAAGAAAAAAATGTAGCATTATGTTTAATGGCAGAACAATTAATCATCGACCAGCAGTTCATTCTTCGTGAAAATAAGAAAGATATTGAAGCAGGTAAAACAAAGGGTTTGTCACAGTCCGTATTGGACCGGATTATGTTAAACTCAGAAAGAATGAAGGGAATTGCGGATGCTATAACTCAGGTTACCGAACTTAAAGACCCCATCGGTGATACGTTGGAAACAATTGAGAAAGAAAACGGACTTCATATTCATAAAAAGCGGGTGCCAATTGGTGTTGTCGGTATGATATATGAAGCAAGACCGAATGTGACGGTTGATGCAGCTGCACTTACTTTAAAAACTGGAAATGCAGTTATTTTAAGAGGGAGTTCGTCAGCAAGGAACTCCAATATTGCGCTCGTTACATCGATACACCGTGCATTGGAAAAAAGCGGAATTCCGACGGATGCAGTTCAATTAATTGAAGACACAAGCAGAGAGACAGCAAAGGAGCTATTCCGCTTAAACGACTATTTGGATGTGTTAATACCAAGAGGTGGAAAAAACCTGATCGATACAGTAATTAGGGAAGCTTCTGTACCCGTTATTGAAACTGGTGCTGGCAATTGTCATATCTTCATTGATGAAACTGCAAGCAAGAAGATGGCAGAACAGATTGTATTAAATGCGAAGCTGCAGCGTCCATCCGTTTGTAATGCAATTGAATCCATTCTGATCCAATCGCAATGGTTTAACGTACATGGAGATGAGCTATTGCATAAGCTTTTAGAAAATGATGTGGAAATTTATGGGGATGATAAAGTGAAGGAAGTGTATCCGCAGGCAAATAAAGCATTGGAAGAAGACTGGTATAAAGAATATCTCGGTCTAGCGGTAAGCATCAAAATAGTGGATGGTGTCACAGAGGCAATACAGCATATTAATAAATATGGAACAAGACATTCCGAAGCGATTATTACAGAAGTTGAGGAACATGCAGAAATGTTTTTGAAAAATGTGGACGCCGCTGCAGTATATCATAACGCATCCACCAGATTCACAGATGGCTTCGAATTTGGTTATGGAGCTGAAATCGGAATCAGCACCCAAAAGCTGCACGCCAGAGGGCCAATGGGGTTAGAGGCATTAACATCGAGTAAATACTTTATCAAAGGAACTGGCCAAACGCGAAACTAGCGGCAACTTAGATGTCCCCGCCCAATGTAAACGATATTCGACAAAATTCGGGGAGTGACAGGCACTGTTCGGTTTTGAGAATTTTGTAGTAGGATTATTGATTAATAACGAATGGATGATAGAGTTTCTGAATCACATTAAAAGGGGCTTTTTTTATGGAAGATAAAATTAAAATAAAGCAATTAACAAAAATGGAACAATTAAAGGAAGTACAACATATTGAGGAATTGGTTTGGCATATGCCTCCCACCCCACTACATCAAACCTATACAGGAATCAATAATGGTGGAATGATTTTAGGTGCTTATGAAGGTGACAAAATGGTCGGATTTCTTTATAGTTTCCCGGGATTTGACGGAAAAAATGCTTATCTATGTTCGCATATGATGGGGATATTGAAGGAATATCGTAAAATCGGAATCGGCAAAAAAATAAAAGTGAGACAGGCGGAAATTGCAAAAAAGATGGGTTATGAAATGGTTACATGGACGTTCGATCCGTTGGAAAGTGTCAACGCTTATTTAAACTTGCACAAACTTGGAGCAAGAGGCACGGATTTCAAAGGAAACCATTACGGCGATTTGCAGAATGAATTCAGCGAGGGACTGCCATCTGATCGAATACAGATTATGTGGGATATCAGTGAACCATGCAGGGAAAAGGATGCAGTCGTTTTTGATGAAACAAAAGTCTTAATTACCATGGATGTAGAAAAGAGACCGGTAATAAATGATAATTTTCACGTTCATTATAACAAGCATAGTGACGTATGGTTCGTGGAAATTCCAACAAACTTTCAGGAAATCAAGCAGAAAGATTTGGAACTTGCAAAAGACTGGAGACAGGCGACAAAGAAGGTTTTCAATCTGCTATTTGATGACGGATATCAAGCAGATGATTTTATTCACTCTCGTTCAGAATGCAGCTATTATATTTTCACGAGATAAAAACGCTTTATTATCCCCTCTAATGGGATAGTTTGGTTAAGGGAGGCACATAATGACGATACCTATGAAACAATTTAAGTTGCATAAGTTGACGATGCGTTTAAAGAATCCGTTTCGTACAAGCTTTGGTACCTTTCAGGAGAAGGAATTTTTCATCACTGAAGCAATTGATTATGAAGGAAATCGTGGATTTGGTGAATCTGTTGCATTTTCAAGCCCTTGGTACAGCGAGGAAACGGTGATGACAAATTTACATGTGATGGAAGACTTTCTGATACCTATTTTAAAAGAAAATGAAATAAAACACCCCGATCAGGTAACGGAACTCTTTCGACCGATTAGACGTAATAATATGGCGAAAGCTGCATTGGAAGGTGCCATATGGGATCTATACGCAAAACGGGAAAATCTGAGTTTAGCAAAAGCCCTCGGTGGTGGCAAGAAAGAAATTGATGTTGGAATAAGCATTGGGATAAAGCCTACCATACCTGATTTAATTGAAAAGATCCATCAATTTGTAGAAGAGGGTTATAAGCGGATCAAACTTAAAATTAAACCAGGTTGGGACTATGAAGTATTAAAAGAAGTTCGAAAGCATTTTCCGGATACGCCAATCATGGCAGATGCGAATTCAGCATATACTCTAAATGATATGGACAAGCTACAGCAATTGGACGAATTAAACTTAATGATGATCGAACAGCCACTGGCACATGATGATATTGTCGATCATGCTAAACTTCAGTCGGTAATGAAGACACCTATCTGTTTGGATGAAAGTATTCATTCGATCGAGGATACAAAAAAAGCCTATGAACTCGGTAGCTGCAAAATCATTAATATTAAGATTGGCCGTGTTGGCGGACTGACAGAAGCAAAGAAAATTCATGATTTCTGTCAGGAAAAAGGAATGGAAGTGTGGTGTGGTGGAATGCTAGAGGCTGGTGTTGGACGAGCCCATAATATAGCTTTAACCACATTAAACCAATTTGTATTACCAGGAGATACAGCAGGCTCATCCCAATACTGGGAAAAAGATATTATCAAACCTGAAGTTGTTGTAGAAAATGGGGTAATTGATGTTCCTGAACGGCCAGGTATAGGATATGAAATCGATGAAAAAGCATTCAATCATTTTACAGAGTGGACAAAGAATTATCATTTTTAATAAAAAGGGAACAGCATAATTGCTGTTCCTTTTACGTTTATCCCCAAATTTCTTTGGAAAGATCAACGATATATTCTAATTTTGCCCATTGCTCATCTTCTGTTAATTTATTGCCGTGATGTGTAGAAGCGAATCCGCATTGTGGGCTAAGGCAAAGCTGTTCTAATGGAACGAATTCCGATGCCGCTTTAATGCGTGCTTTGATTGCTTCTTTATCTTCCAGTTCACCGGATTTAGATGTAACTGCACCAATAACTACTTGTGCTCCACCATTTGGAATATATTTCAAAGGTTCAAAACTCCCGGAACGCTCATCATCATATTCAAGGAAGAAACCATCTACCTTTTCTTTAGCGAATAGAGTTGGAGCAATTTCCGCATAGCTTCCAGTAAACGCCCATGTAGAACGGTAATTTCCTCGGCATAAATGAGTTGTTACATACAAGTCATCTGGTTTATTTTCAAGGGATTCGTTTACAACACGCAATGCCAGTTCAATTAATTTCTCTTTTGAATATCCATCTTCCGTTAATTGGAAGTCAGGAGATGACAGACCTGCAATATATACATCATCTAATTGTAAATAACGTACACCTGCATCATAGAAAGCTTTAATCGCATCTTGGTATGTTTTTATGATGTCATTGGCATATTCTTCAATATCCGCATAAATTTCCGGATTCCGTATACCTGCTTCAAACAATTGATTAGGGCTCGGAATGGCTTGCTTTGGAATTGCACGGTCACCAACGATTTCTTTAAAATCAATAAAATCTTTCACAAAAAAATGATCTGGGTTAAATGAAATTTTACCGGTATTGCGAATGTGATGTTTATCTGTTTCGATGCCATCAAATACATACCCTTTTTCTTTTTCATAGCCTTCGATACCATTCAAATTTTCCAGGAAATCGAGATGCCACCAGCTACGGCGGAATTCGCCATCTGTAACTGCCTGTAATCCAATTTCAATTTGCTTATCGACAATGCGCTCGATTTCTTTTGTTTCGACTTCACGTAATTGGGAAGCTGAAATCTTTCCTTCTTTAAAATTTTCTCTTGCCTGGTGCAAATTTTCTGGTCTCAGGAAGCTTCCTACATGGTCTGCTTTGAAAGGAGCTTTAACTACTGTTTTTGTCATTTTATTTCCCCTTTTCTAATATGTAATGTTATTTCTAAAATAGTGATAGGGAGCTTAACCCCAAAGTTCTTTTGAAACGTCAACAACGAATTTCAATTTGTCCCACTGTTGTTCTTCAGTAAGTTTATTACCGTGATGTGTCGACGAAAATCCACACTGTGGGCTTATACATAATTGTTCAAAGGGGACATATTTCGCCGCTTCTTTTACCCGCGTTTTAATTGCCTCTTTATCTTCGAGTTCACCAAACTTGGATGTTACTGCACCGATAACTACCTGTGCTCCACCATTTGGAATATATTTCAATGGTTCGAAACTTCCAGAGCGTTCGTCATCATATTCCAGGAAAAAACCATCTACTTTTTCTTTTGCAAACAGTGTTGGTGCAATTTTTGCGTAGCTTCCTTCAAATGCCCACGTAGACTGATAGTTTCCGCGACATAAATGGGTTGTAACGGTTAAATCCTCTGGTTTATCTTCCAGAACTTCGTTGACAACTCGCAATGCTAAATCTATCAGTTGCTGTCTGGAATAGCTGCCTTCTATAGATGGATTGTCATCTGCTGATAGTCTTGCAATATACACATCATCCAGTTGAATATAACGTGCACCGACATTGTAAAATGCTTTTAATGCAGCGCGGTAAGCTTCGATAACATCATCTGCGTATGCTTCAATGTCCGGATAAATTTCCGGATTTCTAATACCAGCGATAAATAACTGATTTGGACTTGGAATCGTTTGTTTAGGAACTGCACGATCGCCTACCATTTCTTTTAACTCCATAAAATCATGAATGAATGGATGGTCCTCGTTGAAAGAAATTTTTCCAGTGTTTCGTACACTGTGTTTTTCTGTTTCAACACCATGGAAATTCTGTCCTTTCTCTGGTTCAAATCCTTCAAGTCCATTCAGATTTTCTATGAAATCATAATGCCACCAGGTACGTCTGAATTCTCCGTCGGTTACTGCTTCTAAACCAACTTCAATCTGCTTATCTACAACTCTTTTAATTTCCTTTGTTTCCACTGCCCGTAATTCCTCAGCAGTAATGTTTCCATCTTTAAATTCTTTTCTCGCAATATGTATGGCTTCCGGACGCAGTAGGCTTCCTACATGGTCTGCTTTAAATGGTGCATTTCCTTTTTTCTTGGACATTACTTCACCTCATCTTAAGTTTTACAAACAAAAAAACCTCTTCCAAAGATAAGAAGAGGTTTAGATACCGTGACTAGTTTCTCTTCTTATCTTCAAGCAGATCACTGCTTCTGGAATTGGCACAGTACATTTTCAGTCTGTTGCCGAGGCTTCAAAGGGCCAGTCCCTCCACCTCTCTAAATAAGAAATACATATTTAATTAACTGTTAATAGACAGAATACATGCTAAAATCGAATAAGTCAAGAATAGATTAAATAATCTACTAAAAGATACGTCACTTACTTCGTTAATTCTTGTTGTGGAATTCTATAAAGCAATAGAGATTACTTAAGAAACTGTTTGCTTGGCATTTAATAGTAGTAACGATAAAATAGAAATTATAAAGTTTTAATCTTATTGTTGCATCTACTGGAGATTAATGAAAAGGGGACAGTAATATGTTAAGTAAAGTAACTGAAAATATATTCAAACTCGTTATCCATATTCCCGGTGGAATGCATGAAGTGAACAGTTATCTTATAAAAGGAAATAACGGTTATACAGTTATTGATACCGGTTTATATTCAAAAGAAGCGATGGACACGTGGAAAATAGTATTGGAATCAGGTGTAGTAGTTGAAAAAGTTATTTTGACACACACCCACCAGGATCATATCGGTCTTGCAAAATGGTTTCAGGAGCACATTGGTGTTCCTGTTTTTACTTCTAAGCTTGGATATAAAGAAATGTTGAAAGGCCGTAACGCCGACGCTTCTAATAGGAAACTCAAAGGGCTAATTAAGAAACATGGTATTCCTGAATTACCCGATCATCTTAAAAATGATTCACTTATTTATGATTTTGAGCCCGATGGTTTCTTTGAAGAACATGATAAAATCCAATTTGGCAATGATTTCTATGAAGTAGTCTGGACACCTGGTCATGCTCCCGATCAGTATTGCTTTTACCAAAGGGAAAAAAAGGTAATGATAGTGGGAGACCATGTATTAAAAAATATCTCTCCTGTAATTGGACTATGGACAGGAGAAGAATTAAATCCAATGAAAGAATACTATCATTCGCTTGCAAAAATAATCAATTATCCGGTCGATATTGCGCTTCCAGGTCATGGTGAAGCGATTATGGACTTAGAGGAACGTGTGCAAAGAATAAAAGAAAAGCATGATTATCGTCTGCAGCAACTGTTGGAACATATATCTGAAAAAGGGAAGACAGCAAACGATTTATGTGAAGTAATTTATGGGGAGTCAACGATTCATACATATATTAGTCCATTTATGGCTACGTTAACCCGATTAATTTATTTGGAAGCAGTAGGCGAACTTTTGAGAGTGGAAGAAAATGGAATCGTATTCTTCAAAAAGTCGATACACGGAAGCAACGCTCAGAGCAAGTTCCTAAAAAACCTTTAATTTCACGGGAGAATTTATCATGTACAAAAATTCGGAACGATTTATAACTGCATTTAATCGAATTGAAAAAGAGATAAAAGCATTGCTTATTAAAAAAGAAATGGGTTTTTCCAGAGCTGTCAGAGTGCTTCGAGATTCTAATGCAATTATTAAACGGTACACGGATGACTTACTGGAATTTGCTGAACTAAGAAATGCGATTGTTCATAACAAAATTGATATGGCTTTTGCGATTGCTGAACCACATGATACTGTCGTAGAACGTATCGAAAGAATTGAACAGGAACTCACCCGTCCACGCAAAGTAGATCCACTTTTTATAAGAAAAGTGATATCCTTTCAGCAAAATGAGCCAATGACCAATATGCTGGAAGTCATTAATCACAAGGGGATAACAAAATTTCCTGTTTATAACGATGACGAATTCCAAGGGTTGATTACGCATAAGGGGATTACGAAATGGCTGGCAAAAGGAATGCAAGATGGTACAGTACCTTTATTGGACACCAAATTGAAGGAAATCCTTCAATGTGAGAAAAATGATAATTATAAATTTATATCAAGAGATACATCTGTATATGAGGCAATGGAAATTTTTAAGAAGCAGATTGGAAAAGGATATCGCCTGGAAGCATTGCTCATAACAGGAAAAGGAAACTCTCAAGAGAAACTATTGGGAATCGTAACAAACTGGGATATAATGGAAATATAATTCCCTAATTGATTTGACCAATAAAGTTTTTAAGATGACCAAGAAGGTAATAGCTGTAAGAGGAGGGAGAACCATGAATTTCGTATCCATCGATTTTGAAACAGCGAATGAAAAACGCCACAGTCCGTGTGCTGTTGGTCTTGTTGTCGCCAACGAACATGAAATTATTGATGAATATTATAGTCTAATTAACCCAATGACGGATTTTCGTCCGTTTAATACATATATTCATGGGATTACCGAAGAAGATGTTGCAGATGCTCCTACATTTGCTGAATTGTGGCCAACACTTCATGCGTATTTGATGAATAATTTGGTTGTCGCGCATAACGCGAGCTTTGACATGAGTGTGATCCGTAATACACTCGATTATTTTAAACTGCCATATCCATTCATGGACTATCTATGCACCGTGAAAATTTCGCAGCGTATGTGGCCTGAATTATACAACCATAAGTTAAATACATTAGCATCACATCATGGCATATCATTTGAACACCACCATGCCTTGGAAGATGCACGAGTCGCTGCAAAAGTTTTTATGAAAGCAATGGAAGAATATCCAACAAGTTCAATGGACATCTTTTTAGATGAATGTAATCTAACAAAAGGTAAAATTTATGAACGGGGCTATATGCCACCAAAAACAAAACGAGCAAAAGGCAGCAGGAAAATTTCTTTTAAATAATCAAGGACTAAGCGATGTATGCTTAGTCCTTTCGTTTACATGAAAGTTATCTTTTTTCGACAAATAGTAAGATTAACGTTGCAATTGGATTGGACCGATGAATAAAGAAAGAAAAAACCAATTAAATCCGGTTCTGTTTTTGCGTTATGCTAATCCTGCATTTATTAATGCTAAGCTTCCCCATCCAACAAAATAGCCGTTATCCATATAAAATTTTTTCTATGTTGAGTATATCTTGATAAGCAAAGAAATTTAATACATCTCGTACTTGCTATTAAAAGTTAACTGAAATAAACTAATAGAAAGAATATTCAGCATGAAAATCATCTTCAACCCTATTTAAGGAGTGGTGTAATGAGTATAAATGCAAAAGTGCAGGATGACCTTCGTAAGATTGTAAGCCGAGCACGAAGAAATACGCTTGGTGATTTATTGGATCGCACGAAAGACCGTATTCCCGATAAATTTGCAATCGCTTACAATGGGCAGCGATTAACCTTTTCGGAACTCGATAATTTAGTGAATCAAACGGCGCAATCCTTCCTGAGTGATGGCATGAAAAAAGGTGACATGGTAACTGTTATGTCAAAGAACAGCCTGGATTTCGTCGTCGTTAATTTCGCGTTGGCCCGTATCGGGGCTGTTATGATTCCAATAAATTATATGCTAACACGAGAGGATATAAGATATATTTTGGAACATGCTGAAGTTAGTGGACTAATTGCATCGGAGGAATATGCTCAAGTGCTGGATCAGTCGGCCGTTAGTCTGGAAATCAGACACCGCTATGTAATGGATGTGACGAAGGATTACGCTGGAGAACTTTCTTCTTGGGTTGCTTTGTCTAAGGCACGTGAAGGACAGCCGGTTGAATTTGTCGATGTCGAAATGGATGATGATGATTTAGCACATGTATTGTATACAAGTGGAACGGAATCAAGGCCAAAAGGAGTTATGCTAACACATAAGAGCATTATAAGTGAGTATGTAAGTACAATTATTGATGCAAAAATGGAAACAACAGATGTGGCTATACATGCATTACCGCTATACCATAGTGCACAGCTTCACGTATTTTTAGGTCCGAGTGTATACGTTGGTTCGAGTGGAATTGTATTAGAAGCTGCAAGTCCAGAGCTCATACTTAAAACGATTGAAGAAGAAAAAGCGACACAACTATTCTGCCCGCCGACCGTGTGGATTGCTTTGCTTCGTCATCCTGATTTTGATAAGCGGGATTTGTCATCGTTAAAAAAATGCTATTACGGAGCGGCAATAATGCCGATGGAAGTTATAAAAGAGCTTACCAAACGACTGCCAAACGCAAAGTTATGGAATTGTTATGGACAAACAGAAGTAGCGCCACTTGTAACGGTATTGCAACCTGAGGATCAATTAACCAAACTGGGTTCTGCAGGTACACCTATATTAAATGTACAAACTAAGATTTTCGATGAAAACGACAAAGAAGTTCCACGTGGTGAAATAGGTGAAATCGTTCATCGCACCCCACATGCGATGAAAGGCTATCTGCATGACCCTGATAAAACAGCTGAAGCATTCCGCAATGGATGGTTCCACAGTGGTGATCTTGGGGTGATGGATGAAGAAGGCTATATTACCATTGTTGACCGTAAAAAAGACATGATTAATACTGGGGGAGTAAATGTTTCAAGTCGGGAAGTAGAAGAGGCCATCTATCAACTAGAAGGAGTTTCGGAAGTTGCCGTAATCAGTATTCCCGATGCATATTGGATAGAGGCAGTAACAGCTATCATTGTATTAAAAGACGGTGCTAAATTAACGGAAGAAGATGTCATTCAATTTTGTAAAGAACATTTATCGAAATTTAAAATTCCAAAGTATATCGATTTCACTAAAGAATTGCCGAAAAATCCGAGTGGGAAGGTGCTGAAACGTTCCTTGCGTGATCAGTATGAAGGTTTAAGTCAAAAGTAGTTTTTTTAGCAGTAAAGAAAGTATATCCATATTTCTTTCTGCATAAGTGCAACTAAGGCATCGCCCACAGGCTTGGCGAATGCCAAGTTTTCTAAAAATGCTGTGAGTCTCACAGCATTTTTTTTATTAGGTAAGAATCTTCATGCAGTAAAATCCAAGTTATTTATTTCAGCCCGTTACATAGTAATTCTCACTTTGATACATTCTAAGGAATAACTCAATTAACTTGGAGGTGCATATGTGGAATTGGCAAAAGAGCTTTTAATTTTATTAGTTCGAATTATAACCATACTACCATTACTTCTTATGGTGACCTTATTTATGGGGAAACGCTCGATCGGTCAGCTTCCCGTTTTTGATTTTCTTATTTTTCTTTCACTTGGGGCGGTTGTTGGGGCTGATATCGCAGATCCGAAAATTGAACATATTCATACAGCTGTTGCTATTATCTTAATCGGAATTCTACAAAAAGTAATATCAAAATGGAAAATAAGAAATAGAAGTGTTGGTAAGAAGCTGACGTTCGAACCAACCGTTGTCATGAGTGATGGGAAATTTATCATTGAAAACATGAAAAAAATACAGTACTCCATTGATAATGTGCTGATGATGCTTCGGGAAAAGGATGTATTTGATACGAGCGTTGTTAAAATGGCAATCATTGAAGCAAATGGAAATTTATCCGTGTTAAGAAAACCCAGTAAGTCTCCAGTAACCAAAGAAGATATGAATATGTACAATAAACCTCCTGAGTTCTCCTATCCGGTTATTGTTGAAGGCAAACTTTATACAGATGTACTGGAATATTTGCATCTAAATGAAACGTGGTTAAAAGAGATGTTAAAGAAATTGAGTATTACTAACATGGACAATGTCTTTTTTGCTTCTGTCGATTATGAAAATAATCTACATGTGACTTTAAAAACAGAAAAGATCAATAAATTGCCACGCGTTTATCATTAGTTCAAGAAAGACTTTGCCAAAAAGATTGAACAAGATTACCGATATATCCTGAAATATAATCCGAATCATTCATCTTTAAAGAATTTTTTTATAAAACAGTAGTTGGATAAAAGTAATTATTCTTGAAAGACTATTTAATGGAGGTGTTTTCATTGGCTAAGAAAAATGATAATTGGAGCAAACAAAGAGTAAACTCCAGTGTTAATCCGCAGGGGCTGACTGAAGATGTTGCAGATCAACAACCAAAGTCCCAGTTAGAACAACGTGCAAAAAAGAAAAATACGAAAATATAAGTAAGCAGGAGTGATTATCATCGATCAAACATTGCAGTATTTACGTGAATCTTTGTCTAATTATATGGAGAATGACGTGTGTCAGCAAATACTAAGCAAGATAGAAGCCAATAATTATACAAGTGAAGAAAGCTTTGTAAGTGACTTGGATGGTAAGGAAATGGACTACTTGGATATGGTGCTTGAGAATGAACTTGACTATGCAAAAAATGTACAAGATGATACAAGAGTGAAAGAACTGAACGAAGTATATGAACAGTTATTTTAATTAAACACCCGAAGTTAAATAGTAAAAATTTACCATTGTACTTTCTGGTGAAAAAGGTTATTATATATTTACAAGCTACAATGTTCGTATTTAATTAAGTTTTAACCTCTAATTAATGTATAGGGAGTTTTACATCGAGATTGGAATGTCGCGCCGCCAATAGCAGTGGAAGACAGGAAGGTTTCTGCGAACACCCACTTTGCGAAGTGGTGGTTTAAAACTTGTTATAACAATACGGCATTTGTGGCCTGTATACATAGCTTATTATTGACCAGTCTCCTTCTCAGGAGCTGGTCTTTTTGTGTTATGTGAAAATTTTGCATAATACAATCATTCTTAAGTGCTTAAGGAGTATCAAAGAAGTAGGAAAGCATCAAGTTGCTTTCCTACTTCTTTTTTATTTAACGCTACGTATATAAAATAATTCCAAATTTTCTATAGACAATAAGGCATTCATTCCATATAATTCAATGTAGTCTTAACAGTTACGTTGAAGGAGATTCAAA
Source organism: Oceanobacillus sp. CF4.6 (assembly GCF_051262635.1). NCBI lineage: Bacteria > Bacillati > Bacillota > Bacilli > Caryophanales > Bacillaceae > Oceanobacillus > Oceanobacillus sp. CF4.6. The sequence continues at coordinate 34,020 of NZ_JBIMEX010000008.1, forward strand.
TGAAAAATAGAGAAATAGAAGATATACAAAATATAAACAGAAAACCAATTGTTGCTGTACTTATAACAGGAGCATTTCTAGCGATTTTAAATCAAACATTACTTGCAACGGCTATTCCACATATCATGCAGGATTTGAATCTTACAGAAAATACAGCCCAATGGCTGACAACTATATTTATGTTAGTGAACGGAATTATGATACCAATCACAGCATTTTTAATAGATACATTTACGACAAGACGTTTATTTATGATTGCGATGATCACGTTTACACTAGGTACCCTTATCTGTGCATTTTCGCCGAACTTCGCTGTCTTAATGACAGGCCGTATTATTCAGGCTGCTGGTGCAGGTGTGATGATGCCGTTGATGATGACTATATTACTCCTGATATTCCCGATTGAAAAAAGAGGCAGTGCCATGGGAATGGTTGGTTTGGTTATCGGTTTTGCTCCTGCGCTTGGTCCTGTAATTTCCGGATGGCTAGTTGAACAGTATCATTGGCGATCTTTATTTTTTCTAGTGTTGCCGCTGGCAGTTATAAACATAATCATATCCTACTTTGTAATGAAAAATATTACGGAACGAACATTTCCCAAAGTGGATTACCTGTCCATCATCCTCTCCACACTTGGTTTTGGCGGTTTGTTATATGGCTTCAGCAGTGCAGGGAATTATGGATGGACAGATACCGTCGTTATTAGTTCTATGATTATTGGTGCTGTGTCACTTACTTTCTTTATCCTGCGACAGTTCAAGCTTAAACAGCCAATATTGGAATTTCGTATTTTTAAAAACAAAATTTATACGATGACAACCATTATTGGGATGATTACTTTTATTGGTTTAATTGCCTCCGAAACGATTTTACCGATCTATATGCAAAATATGGCGGGGTTTAGCGCCTTGGAATCAGGAATGATGATCTTGCCGGGGGCTTTGATTATGGGATTCATGTCACCGATTAATGGGAGGATTTTTGATCGGTTTGGTGCCAGGTATTTGCTTATTATTGGTTTGTCCCTTTTGACGATAACATCTTTTTTGTATACGAATTTGACACCTGATACATCGCTAATCTATCTCACAATTGTTTTTGCATTTCGAATGTTTGGCATTTCTATGATTATGATGCCTGCTACAACACAAGGTCTCAATCAATTGCCAAGACGTTTGTTGGCACACGGATCTGCTATGACAAACACAATGAGGCAGGTAGCTGCTTCGATTGGAACAGCGATTTTAGTTACAATCATGACAACTACGGCACCAAATACTGGTGAGCAGGCTTTACCGATGGAGATGGTTCATGGTGTTAACATGGCATTCTATGTGGCAGCAGCTATATCGCTTATCGGGCTTATCTTATCCCTTTTGATTAGAGGTGGAACGCCTGCAGAAGAAAGGGATCGCATGAAAATGGAAGGAAATGAATAATAAAAAGGGATAGAGCTGTATATATTCAGCTCTATCCCTTTTTTTGTGTAACGTTCTGGTAGAATGCTAGTTTCTTCCGATTACCTAATGCAGAAACAACGCTATGTAAAATCATACCAAAAATGAGAAGTCCCATCCCGATAAAAGAAACGGTGCTAGGCAATGGGGCACCTAATATTAGAATTTCGCCAATCAAGGCGAAAATAACTTCGCCCGATTGCGTCGCCTCTACACCAGCTAACTTCTGATTGTCGTTTTGAACCATTTCTGTAGCATAGAAAAATAGAACAGTCGCAATAATTCCAGATGAGACTGCTACGATAAAGGACTGGATTACTTGACTCTGACTAGGTAACCCATGTGTTGCGAATCCATAAATGGAAAACATGAACCAAAACGGCATCGAAGCAATAGTCATACCGAGAATACGTTGAAATGAATTCAAATTTCCATTTACAAACATCATCATTTTACGGTTGCCAAGCGGATAGGCAAACGAAGCAATAATAATAGGCACTACACATAATACTACATTTACAATTGGAACAGATGAGGCATGGTCGATCTGCATGATAAACACACCAGCAAGAATAATGAGTGAGATGAATATCCCTTGGATTGGCATACGTTGTTTCTTTTTTTTATTTAAAAATGGGACAAGTAATGAACCAGCAACGATGGTAAACTGAAACGTTGCAGCTCCGAGCCAGCCTGGACCATAAATGGCTGCAAACGTAAGTGGAGCATAAAATAATCCAAATCCAATCGTACTCCATAGGAACCAAGGGGCAGGACTGTTCTTCATATGTTTCATGACCGGCTTTATATTTCGCTTATAGCCAACAATAATAAATAAAATGGGTAACATAAATATGTATCTCAGTGATGCACTCCAAGCCCAGCTTCCACCTTCTAATTCCATTGACCGGTTCAAAACAAAGGTCACGGAAAAGAATAAAGCAGCTATAATACCGATAAGTATAGCTTTCACAACATCACCTCAGATAATAGAAAGTAAATTTAGTAGTATCATAACAGAAATTGCTATGGGAAAATATATTTCTCCATAAAACATATCTGACTATCCTTCTTTCATATAAATATAGTGCAGGAATACTTTCTTTCAAAAGAGGAAGGCGACTTTTGTTCTTTAAAGAAATATGCTTGTTAAAGCAGGATGATTCATTTCTTTGCCGAATTAAATAAAGGTAAGGGAAGTTTTTGGGGGGATTGAAATGGAAACATTACCAAATTGGTTCTGGGTTCTTTATTACATCATCATTTTCCTGACATTAGTTAGTGGAATCATCAATTGGGTGCGTCAAATATATAGTCCTTTAGCAGCTGTTACAATTATATTATCGCTTCTCCTACCGCTTGTTGGATTTCTTTATAGTATTGGCAGACCAGAAGGGGTAAATGAGTATGAATATGTGTGGGCACAATTCCAAACGAGAAATCTTTGGTCTGTATTTATCATCTTCGTACATATTTACTTAATTGTATGGTGGTTTTTATTTTTGAACGCATGGCATTATTTAAATAAATTAACACCTTATAAGGATATGCTGGTTGAAAAAATCAAAAATTTAAAGAAAGAAGAAGTATAACCAAAACGAAGAAGGTGACTTATGAAAATATCACAATTACAGCCTGGGAAACTGACGGATGCGCAAATGACAGAGTTGCTTTATAACAATATGGAGGACGACCATAAGAAAGGCGATTGTATTTTTGTTCCAGGAAGCAGTAAGGCCGTCATATACCGTTTGCCTAAAGCAGTTGAATTATATAAAAATGGAAGATCCAAGAAAATATTATTTTCCGGTGGAGTCGTTTGGGAGGACGCCGTCTTAACGGAGGCGGAATTACTTCGAAATAAAGCAATTGAAATGGGAATTCCCGACGAAGATATTATAATTGAAAAAGAATCCCTACATACGAAGGAAAATGTATTGGCTTCATTACTTGTGCTCGACCGGGCATTGGGATTGCATAATATCCAAAGATTGATCGTTGTAACTACGAATATACATATGCGGAGAATGCATCTGTCCTTAAAAACGTTTATGCCACCATGGATTTCATTTTCATTATGTATGGTAGATGATAAAACAACTACACAGGGTAACTGGTTTGAGTATCCATATGGTAGAAAAAGAGTGGAAATGGAAGTTGAAAAAATCATTAATTATGTAAAACTTGGATACATCATGGATGAAGAGATAGCTATTTCTGATTAACAAGAAATAAAGGCTAAGCGAGGGCATTATTCCAATAACCTCACTTAGTCTTATTTAAATATTCACGTTCATACGTGTTTTCTCCATTATACTTCAATAGTTTATTCTCCACATAGCTATCATTCCAGCTTCATTGGCCGAGGTTGCTATCTGTCTCATTGTATCCCGTATAACGGAGTGGGGTGAGGTGATAATCAACGGTTCTCCTTGTTTCCGGTCAGATTGATATAGACTTTTTGATGTTATATTCCAAGCTTCCTTACCGATTAATATTTATATTATTCTATTCATAAATGGGCATATGTGTTATTTGGATCTTTCCGTTTTGAACAGGAACGATTCATTGGGGTATGATGATAATAAAACGTATGATTGGAGGAATCTTCATGGAGGAAAAACTACTATCGTTCTCTCCTGTTTTGCCTGAAAAACCGAAAGTACTAATTCTCGGGTCGATGCCTGGAGGGATGTCGTTGACAAAGAGCGAATACTATGGAAATCCCCGTAATCATTTTTGGGCGATCATGTTTGAATTATTTCATGAACAACCTACGCGTGATTACGAGGAGAAGATTAAATTGATTAAAAGGAATGGAATAGCGCTCTGGGATACGATAGGGTCCTGTTATCGAAAGGGAAGTCTTGATGCGAGCATTAGAGACGAAGAGACAAATGACATAGAAGGTTTACTTCGGGGAAACCCATCCATAAAATTGATAGCCTGTAATGGAACGAAGTCATATCAAACGTTTACGAAAAACTTTCCAGTCGAAAAACGTACGAATGTGAACGTGGTGAAAATGCCCTCGACAAGCCCAATTCCAGGACGATATACAAAAACATTTGAAGGTAAAGTGGAGGAATGGAGCAAAATCCTAGATTATTTGTAAGCTGAGTGGAGAAGGTGATACGTAAAAAATGGAAGCCAAATCCGTACAAATGTGTGAGGAGCTCCATCAAGCCCCACACCAATCATTTAATTTCAATATGTTTGTTCCCATCATGCTTATACTTACGATAAAAATCGATCATTGGTTCAATCGTATCTTTCAAATCAGGACAAACGATACCGGATCTTTCCAAATCCTTGACGGTCTGGGTGCTGTCATACGAAGCATGAAAGGTGAAATAATCCATTGCTTCTTTTTCCACTTGAAGCCATTTGCGAATAGATGGAATGGATAAAGGAATCTTTGAATATGTTACGGGCATGGTTCCACAAGGTATCTTCCCAAGATATGCTTCAGAAATGATGCGGTATAATTCACGCATCGTATATGGATTCGGATCTGTTAAATGGTAAGTCTTTCCCTTGCCGATTTCGTTAAGCGCTAAATAGCTTGTTGCCTTAAATACATAATCAGATGGAACAAAGTTACCTTCTGCACTACCTTCGCCTAAATAAGGGATCACCGGTAAATGACGTAAATGTTCAAACATGTTCAATAAAAAATAGATGCCATCAAATTTAACCGTAAACCCTGTTTCAGAATGACCTTTAACAATACCTGGACGAATAATCGTTGTTGGCACCGACTTTTTCATATCTTCAACAAGTAACTCTGCTTCATATTTTGTTTGTTCATAATGATTTTTAAATGTTTGCCCTTCCGCAAGTTCGTTTTCATATATGCGTCCTTCACGAGTTCCAGATACATAAGCCGTGCTGAAGTATATATAGCGGTCAAGACTGCCTAATGTCTTCACCCAGTTATTTACATTCGCAGTCCCATTAACATTTATGTTATAAGCAAGTTCTGAGGGGACAGCCAAATCATAAATCGCTGCCAGGTGGAAAACATGTGTGATTGATTCCTGCAATTCACGATTCATATCTGTGTCCATAGACAGATTTGATTTTGTAATATCGCCAGTAATGATGGAGAAGAAAGTGGGATCTAAATCATTACTTTTAGCAAGGTATCTAATTTCTTCCGTTGCCTTTCTTTCTTGATCTGGCAAGACAAGCAAATAAATATGTTCAATATGATCTCGCTGATCATGTAAAAGTTGACGGATCAGACTGCTTGCCAAGAAACCGGGGTAACCGGTAATGAAATAGGTTTGAATCAATATGTACAACCCCTTAAACAAATTATTCTACCATTATACCACGATATTTTTATACTTTTCTAACATTTATTGATTAAACGAATACACTCCGTATAATTACGATAATAAACCATGTGATAACGGTAAAGCCAGCATGGGATAGAATGTTTCTTATAACGGATTCTTTGTTGAATGTGTCATAAGATTGTTATATCTTTGTTTCTTCTATTGCTCTATATGATTTATAATTTAAGTGCACGCTAACATGAACGGAAAGGTGGTGGCACTTATGCTCGATATAATTTTGGATGAATTCCATTTCTCCACATTATGGAATGGTGGAATATTGATATTTTCCATGTTTGCAGCAATCATCTATTTCTTCTTGCTTCCTACATCAAGGAAACATCCTTTATGGAAATCGATTGTTTTTGTAATCGGTTTAATTGTTATATTTATTGCAATTGGGAGTCCGTTGAATGTGACAGGCAGAATAAAATTCAGTAGCCATATTTTCCAAATGGTACTATTATTACTTGTTGCTCCTCCATTATTAATTGCTGGATTGAAAACAGAAATTTTGGAGCGGTTAAAGTCTTTTGCCTTTTTGGAAAGGGTAGTAAATGAGCTAAGAAGGCCAGTAACAGCAATACTTATTTTTCAACTATTTTTTTATGGTTATCATATTCCATTCATCTTTAATTTTGCACGAATCGATCTTTATTTGAATTACTTCTTTTTATTGGCGTTATTTATCTCTGCTATCATACTCTGGATCCCAATCATGTCTTTAACGCAATTAACAGATGAAAAAAAGTGGAAGTATACCTTAATTAACATGGTTTTACTGATTCCCTTTAGTGTTCTATTGTTTGTGGCTAGTGAAGGAATTTATGCAATCTATTCCGATATTGATTTGTTTATGTCCGCACTCGCACTTTGTTTGCCTGATTTAACGGACGTACCAGTAGAATTTTTTGCCTCCCTTTTACCTTTTGATCCAGTACAAGAACAAAAAATAGGTGCAATCATTTTCCTAGTTAGTCAGGTGATTTTTTTTAGTGTTGTTACATTAGTTGGAATTAAACGAAGGAAATAGAAACATAGAAAAACGTTTCGCTTTCGCGGAGGGTTTTTTTATTTGCCGTTAAGAAAGTATAAACTACTTTCTTACTGCATAAGTGCGGGCTTTGGCTGTCACCCAAAAGCTTAGTTGCAACCAAGCTTTCTAATAAATCGTTTCCATACCAAAACATGGATACCTATTTATGTAAATTTTCTAGTATAATTGTATTATATAATTATAGGAAAGGGGCGTTCATGTGCAGAAAAAGAAAATATGGAAGAAAATTGCTTTGGGACTAATTGCGGTTCTGTTGATTATAGATATTATTGCTGGTTTTTTCTTTTATGACCTTGCAATTGAACGAAATGTTAAAGATTTTTTGACGGGTAATACTGATTTGGAGGTTTCCGCTGAAACAATGGAAATGCTGTTAGATGGAGATTGGCGTGACTGGTCTGCAGAACAGGATTTCCAGCAGTGGGAAATGGAGTCATACGATGGTTTAGACTTGAAAGGGTATTATTTAGAAGGAGAAGTACCAACAAATAAGACGGCCGTGTTTGCACACGGATATCTTGGACGGGCAAATGATATGTCATTGTTTGGTAAATATTACTATGAAGAGTTAGGATATAATATGTTCACGGCTGATCTTCGTGGACACGGCCAAAGTGAGGGAGATTATATCGGATTTGGCTGGCATGATCGTCTGGATTATATGGATTGGTTAGACAAAATTCTGGATGAGCTAGGTCCCGATACCGAAATTGTAATGCACGGTGTTTCGATGGGGGCAGCGACTGTTTTAATGGCAAGTGGAGAAGAACTGCCAAAGAATGTGAAAGCAATTGTTGCGGATAGTGCCTATACTGGAGTCGAGGAACTGTTCTCTTACCAGCTTGAGCGCATGTTCCATCTTCCTGAATTTCCGATTATATCGACAACAGGAATCGTAACAAATTTGAAAGCCGGCTACACGCTAAAAGAAGCTTCTGCACTGAAGCAAGTACGGAAATCAGAGATACCTATCCTTTATATTCATGGCAATAAAGATACTTTTGTACCAACTGCGATGGCAGAAGAATTATATGAAAATACGAAAAGCGATGCTGAACTAGTCATATTCGAAGAGGCAAGTCATGGTGAATCCTTCGTGAAGGATAGGGAGAAGTACATGAATAATCTTTCAGCATTTCTAAATAAATATATACCTTAACCGGAAAATACCCCTTTAACATAAAAGGGGTATTTTTTATGCATAATTTATGCGTTATATTCAATTAAAACAGATTTATTATTAATTTTTATGTATAATTATAAATATTTTTTTATAATTATACTTGCATAAATGTCCGGTTATCACTATAATAATGAATAATTCGAAATTAATGAAGGGGCGGAATTCTTTGAAGAACGTAGGTATCATCGGGGGAACTGGATATGGAGCAATTGAGCTTATAAGACTACTGCAAACACACGAACATATGCAGTTGAAAAAGATAATCTCTCATTCACAGCATGGCGAACACATTGCGGCTATTTATCCACATTTAACTGATTTCATAGAGGATCCAATGCAAGAATTACAGATTGAGAGTTTGAAAGAGGAAGTGGATATATTATTTTTTGCAACACCTGCTGGAATTGCAAAGGAGATCATTCCTCAGCTTGCTGGGTCTTCGATTCAGTGTATCGATCTTTCTGGTGACTTGCGTTTGGATTCACCATCTGAATACGAATATTGGTACGGAAAGAAAGCAGCACCAAAGCAATTGATTGATAAGGCAGTTTATGGTTTGTCGGAAATTTATCCAGAACAAATAAAACAAGCAACGATTATTTCCAATCCTGGATGTTTTCCAACCTCAGCATTGCTCGGTCTGATTCCGGCTTTGGAAAACAAGGTTATTCTAGAAAGCGGAATTGTTATCGATGGAAAGACAGGGGTATCTGGTGCTGGAAGAACACCGACAGCAATGACCCACTATTCAGAGACGAATGAAAATATTAAACCATATAAGATTGGCAAACATCAGCATATTCCTGAAATCGAACAATACTTAACGGCTCAGGCAAAGGAACCGATTACCGTTGCATTTACGACACATCTTGTGCCGATGACAAGAGGATTGATTTGTACGATGTATGGCCAATTGGCGAAGGAAACGTCAACAGAGGAAGTTATCAAGCAGTACCAATCCTTCTACGAAAAGCATCCATTTGTAAGAGTTCGGGAAGAAGGATTTTTTCCAACTACGAAAGATGTTTATGCGAGTAATTATTGTGATATTGGGATTCACGTGGATCAGAGAAGCAATCGGATAATTATCGCATCTGCCATCGATAACCTCGTTAAGGGTGCGGCAGGTCAGGCAATTCAAAATGTGAATTTGATGAATGGCTGGGAAGAAACACACGGATTATATACAATACCGGTTTATCCATAAGGAGGCGGAAGCAAGATGGCAATAATGACAGAGAGTACTATACAGGTCTTGAAGGATGGACATGTGACAAGTCCAAAAGGGTTTACGGCAGGCGGGGTACATTGTGGACTAAGAAAAAAGAAACTAGATTTCGGCTGGATCCATTCCGAAAACCCTGCCGCGGCTGCAGGAGTGTATACATTAAATGCTTTTCAGGCTGCACCATTAAAGGTTACGAAAAATAGTATCGAACAGAATAAGCAAATACAGACAATCATCGTAAATTCAGCAAATGCCAATTCCTGCACAGGTGAACAAGGGTATAGCGATGCATTAACAATGCAGCAATGGGCGGCAGAGAAAATGGATGTATCTACGGACCATGTAGCTGTCGCTTCAACAGGATTGATTGGCGTACCTTTACCAATGGACAAAATTAAAAAAGGGATCGACTTAATGGGAAGCGAAACTTCTACCGAAAATTTTGAGCATGCAATCTTAACGACAGATACCGTTACGAAACATACTGCAATCCAATTGGAAATTGATAATAAAACGATAACAATCGGTGGTGCTGCTAAAGGTTCGGGGATGATTCATCCGAACATGGCGACCATGCTATCGTTTATTACAACAGATGCAGCAGTAGATCCAGATAGTTTACAGCAAGCTTTACGTGAAGTTACCAATAAATCATTTAACATGATTACGGTTGATGGAGACAGTAGTACGAATGATATGGTGCTAGTCCTTGCAAATGGACAGCAAAATAACAATCTACTAAATGAGTCACATCCAGAATGGGCGACGTTTATTCAAGCATTGCAATTGATAAGTGAGGAACTAGCAAAGATGATTGCCCGTGATGGCGAGGGAGCAACAAAGCTGATCGAAGTAAATGTGAAAGGTGCTCCAACAGAGGAATCGGCAGGCCAAGTGGCAAAAGCAGTCATTTCTTCCAATCTCGTAAAAACAGCGGTATATGGTTCAGATCCAAATTGGGGAAGAATTGTATGTGCAGTTGGCTATAGCGAGCAACCACTTGACCCAGAAAAAATTGGTGTATCCCTTGGTGATATTGAGGTGGTAAAAGACGGTCTGCCACTGGACTTTGATGAGAGCGAAGGTAAAAGTTATCTGGAAAACAAAACGGTGAAACTAGGGATTGATCTACAAAATGGTAACTGTGAAGCAACTGCCTGGGGCTGTGATTTAACTTATGATTATGTCAAAATAAATGCTTCCTATCGAACGTGAGGTGAAAAGATGAATATCGTTGTGTTAAAAATGGGTGGCAGTGTATTGGCGAAACTTCCTGATTCCTTTTATAAGATGGTCGTAAATTTAAAGGAACAAAACATATGTCAACCAATTATCGTGCATGGTGGTGGTCCGGAAATAAACCATGCTTTAAAGCAGTTGAATGTTAAAACCGAATTTATTGATGGCTTACGTGTAACGACAAAGGAAGTGCTAGATGTAGCTGAGATGGTAATGAGTGGTTCAATTAATAAAAAAATTGTTGGTAAACTGCAAAAAGAAGGTGGAACAGCTATTGGGATGAGCGGTGTAGATTGTTCCCTTCTTCAGACAATACCTATTGATTCAGAATGTTCACTCGGATTTGTCGGGCAGGTGGAAAAAGTAAATTCTTTCTGGTTGCAGCTGATTATCGAAAATGGAGGAATACCGGTTATATCTCCAATTGGCGTGGATATTTCAGGTCAACGAAATAACATTAACGGTGATATGGCTGCAGCAGCCGTTGCGCAGGCTCTAAAAGGAAAACTGGTATTGATCAGTGATATACCTGGGGTAATGGAGGAAATTTCTGGTAAAAAGATTGTCCATGAACAACTGACAGAAGAAGAAATTGAGGCAAAAATAGCATCTGGCATTATCTATGGAGGCATGATTCCAAAGGTTCGATCTGCATTAAAAGGGTTATCCGGTGGGGTAAAGGAATCCGTTATCTTAAACGGTCTTGACCCAGAGGATTTAAAAAAGTTCATGGAAGGAAAGCAGGCCGGAACAAAAGTAATTCAAAACAAGGAGGTACAGCATGTCTAATACAGTGATTAATCAACCTGCCCATTCCGTAATGCATACGTATCAGCGTTTCCCACTTACAATCGTGAAAGGCAAGGGAAGCTATGTATGGAACGAGAAAGGGGATAAATTTCTGGATTACACATCTGGAATTGCAACGTGTAATTTAGGGCATGTACCCGAAAAGGTACATCAGAAACTGAGTAATCAGCTTAATCAACTATGGCATTGCTCCAATCTGTACGAAATACCTTCGCAAAATGAGCTTGCAGCATTATTAACAAATAACAGTTGCTATGATAAAGTATTTTTTTGTAATAGTGGTGCAGAGGCAAATGAAGCTGCAATTAAATTAGCGAAAAAATATGCAAAGGACAACAGTCATCCGGAACGTACCGAGATAGTAACGTTTCACCAATCATTTCACGGTCGCACAGGCTCAACAATGGCAGCAACAGGGCAAGAGAAAATTCATCAAGGATTTAGCCCATTAACATCAGGATTTCGTTATTTGACCTATAACGATGAAGCGTCTCTAGAACAAGTTGATAATGGTACAACAACGGCAGTACTACTCGAGTTGATTCAAGGTGAAGGTGGCGTGAATAAGGCGGAGCAGGCTTGGGTTGAGAAACTATCTGTTATCTGTAAGGAAGCGGATATTTTACTGATGGTTGATGAGGTGCAAACGGGGATAGGTAGAACAGGTACATTGTTTGCTTATGAGCAATACGGAATAGAGCCGGATGTCATGACACTCGCAAAAGGTCTTGGATCTGGATTTCCGATAGGCGCCTTGCTTGCTAAAGAAAAAGCTGCAACCACATTTCAGCCTGGAACACATGGCAGTACTTTTGGCGGTAATCCACTTTCAACGACCGCAGGAATTGCGACAATCGAAACCTTGTTAGATGAAGAAATACTAAACCAAGTGAAATCCAATAGTAATTGGTTAATGGATCAGCTGGAAGCGTTAATGTTAAAACATGAAATGATTCAGGATATTCGTGGACTCGGCTTTCTTATTGGAATGGAATTGACTGTAGAAGCAGCTTCATTAATTGAAGCTTTCCGTGAAAAAGGTGTACTCGTTTTATCGGCTGGAATGAATGTATTACGGTTTTTACCTCCACTAACAACTACAAAACAGGAACTGGAGAACTTTCTTCAGTTATTCAAAGAGGTCATAACAGAAGCGGAGGGCATTACATCATGAGCAAAGGATACCTCATACTTGAAACCGGTGAACAATTTGAAGGTGATTGGATCGGTGCAGAGCAGGAAATAAGTGGTGAAGTTGTATTTAATACGAGCATGACGGGTTATCAAGAGATGATGACCGATCCTTCTTATGCTGGGCAAATATTAACATTTTGTTATCCGATTATTGGTAACTACGGTATAAATGATATGGATGATGAAAGCCATAAACTGTCCGTGACCGCTGTAATCGCAAGTGATATTTGTGATGAACCAAGTCATTATCAGTCCACTTCATCATTCTCGGAAAAACTAAAGGAAGCAAATATTTCAGGATTGAAAAATGTGGATACACGTTCACTCGTTGCTGCAATTCGTAAACATAAGACGGTAGTTGGAAAAATTGTTAGCGAAAAAGAGAAAGATAAGGAGCAATTGTCTTCCGATTGGGGAAAGATGGAAAATATGGACCTGGTGAATCGTGTTTCCGTTAAATCTCCCCAAACGTATGGGAATGGTTTATACCATGTTGTATTAATCGATTATGGTTATAAAAAGTCAATTCTTCAGGCATTGCTAGCACAATGCAAAGTTACAGTCGTTCCTTATCACACTTCTTTGGAAACGATAAAATCCATGAATCCGAATGGAATACTACTGAGCAATGGTCCTGGAGATCCAATGGAATTGAAGGAATATTTTCCAGTAATCAAAGCACTAACAGAAAACTACCCTACACTTGGGATTTGCCTTGGACATCAGCTTATTGCGCTTGCCTATGGAGCTACTACAAAGAAAATGCCTTTTGGTCATCGTGGGGCTAATCACCCTGTTAAGGATCTACTGACAGGAAAGGTACGCATGACATCACAAAACCATGGTTATGTCGTAGAAGAAAATAGTATTGATTCTCGTGATTTTCAAGTTTTATTCAGAAATGTGAATGACCGCTCGCTTGAAGGAATGAAACATGTAAGCAAACCAATACAGTCTGTACAGTTTCATCCAGAAGCACACCCCGGTCCAAGTGATACAGAATATATTTTCAATGCGTTTATCCAGCAAGTAGTTACTGCAGCTCAGGAGGGAGTACCAGCATATGTCGAAGCATAATTCCATTAAAAAAGTATTGGTCATTGGTTCCGGACCAATCGTGATCGGGCAGGCAGCAGAGTTTGACTATGCAGGTACCCAAGCATGTCTGGCATTAAAAGAAGAAGGTATTGAAGTCGTTCTAGTTAATAATAATCCGGCAACCATTATGACGGATGATCGTATTGCTGATCATGTCTATATGGAGCCATTAAAGGCTGAGACGATTGAAAGAATCATTGCAAAAGAAAAGCCAGACGGATTGATAGGAAGTCTTGGAGGACAGACCGGATTAAATTTAACAGTGGAACTTTTTGAAAAGGGAATACTGGAAAAATATGATGTAAGACTGTTGGGGACGAGTGTATCCTCAATAAAAAACGGTGAGGACAGGGAATTATTTCGTCAACTCATGATTGATATTGATGAACCTATATCAGAATCAAAAATTGTCCAGTCGGTTGAAGAAGGATTGGCGTTTATTAATGAAATCGGTTTTCCAGTTATTTTGCGTCCTGCCTATACCCTTGGAGGTGAAGGTGGAGGATTTGCATATAACGAGGAAGAGTATAAGAATCTATTGAATAAAGGACTTATGTTAAGCCCCATTGATCAAGTACTTGTTGAGCGGAGCATTAAAGGATGGAAGGAAATCGAATACGAGGTCATGCGTGATGCAAATGATACGTGTGTGATTGTATGTAATATGGAAAATATGGATCCGGTCGGTGTGCATACAGGTGATTCCATTGTGGTGGCACCTTCCCAGACATTGTCCGATGTCCAATATCAAATGCTTCGTACTTCATCCCTAAAGGTCATCCGTGCACTGGATGTTGTCGGAGGATGTAATATTCAATTTGCTCTAAATCCGGAATCCAATGAGTATTGTATTATTGAAGTAAATCCAAGGGTGAGCAGATCTTCTGCACTTGCTTCCAAGGCGACAGGTTATCCGATTGCCCGAATAGCTGCCAAATGTGCAATTGGCTATACACTTGATGAAATTTTAAATCCGATTACAGGAAATACATACGCATCATTTGAACCAGCGTTGGATTATATTGTAGTAAAACTTCCACGTTTTCCTTTTGATAAATTTACGGAGGCAGATCGAACACTTGGCACACAAATGAAGGCAACTGGCGAAGTTATGGCTATTGACCGGACTTTTGAAGGGGCATTGAATAAAGCAATACGATCATTGGAAATGAATGTTTACAGTTTCCAATGGCCAGGGATGGCTGCTAAGTCAGAGGATGAACTTCTGGAACTTTTGGAGATTCCGAATGATTTGCGTATTTTTGCAATCGGAGAAGCCTTAAACCGTAAAATGGCAATAAAGAAATTGATGGATATCACAAAAATCGATTATTGGTTTTTACGTAAAATCGATCGAATTATTCAATGTGAAAATGAATTAGAAAAATACGAATGGCCACATATCCCGTTTGAAAAGGTGAAAGAAGCAAAACGATTTAATATTAGTGATATTCGACTAGCTGAACTGTTTGGTACAACGGCTAAAGAGCTAAGAAAATCATATAAGGAAAATGCAATTATCCCGTCCTATAAATTGGTTGATACTTGCGCTGGGGAATTTGACGCGATAACGCCGTATTATTATTCGACATGGCATGGCACGGATGAAGTAGTTGTAACGGAGAACACGAAAAAAGTGCTCGTTCTAGGTTCAGGTCCAATTCGGATTGGGCAGGGAGTTGAATTTGATTACTGTTCTGTACATGCCGCTTTAGCCCTTAAAAAAAATGGCTATGAAGCAGTGGTTATTAATAATAATCCGGAAACAGTCAGTACAGATTACTCGGTAGCAGATCGTCTCTATTTTGAGCCTTTGGCACTTGAAGATGTGTTGGCAGTAATCGAGAAAGAAAATGTTGCTGGAGTACTGATTCAATTTGGAGGTCAAACGGCGATTAATCTCGCTAATGACTTGAAGGATGAAGGAATTGAGGTGCTTGGTACATCACCGGAACGTATTGATCAGATGGAGGACAGGGAGCAATTCTATGAATTTCTGAATCAATTGGATATTCCACATATTGCCGGACATATTGTTCATCAATCGGAAGTACTACCAACATTGGTTTCAGAGCTTGGTTTTCCAGTATTAATTCGACCGTCTTACGTTATTGGTGGTCAGTCCATGTTTATTTGCTATAACGAGACAGAGCTGCACCATTATGTCGCTAGAATACAAAAGGATACAAATGACCGTTGCTGGCCATTACTGATTGACCAATATCTTCCAGGATTAGAATGTGAGATTGATGTCATCAGCGATGGAAAACAAATCATCGTGCCTGGTATTTTTGAACATATCGAAAAAGCCGGCGTTCACTCCGGAGATAGTATGAGTATCTTCCCACCGACGACACTGGATGATAAACAGAAAAATGGCATCGTCCAAATTGCACAGAAAATTTGTAGTAACTTGCCAATCATCGGGATGATGAATATTCAATTTGTTATTCATGATCATATCATTTATGTGTTGGAAGTGAACCCAAGATCTTCTCGGACAGTTCCAATTATGAGTAAGGTAACAGGAATTCCGATGATTGAATGGGCGGTAAAAGCGCAATTAGGAATTCCATTACATGAACTGAGTGATGAAGTTGGTTTAGTTGAGGAACCTGCCTATTTCACGGTAAAAGCTCCTATATTTTCAGCAAGCAAATTAAAAGGTGTTGACCATGTTCTTGGACCAGAAATGAAATCGACCGGTGAGATTATAGGAATGGCTTATAATAAAAAAGAAGCGCTTAAAAAAGCTTCTCCATTAGCTATTCAAACGGAGGGAAAGACAATGCCTATCCAATTGTTTGTCTCTGTCTCTGATCGTTTGAAAGAGGAAAGTTTACCTCTAATTCGTGAATTTTCAAATTTGGGTGCAACGATCACAGCAACAGCTGGAACTGCATTATTTTTAGAGGAGAGCGGAATAAAAACAACGGCTATGGTAAAGAGTAAAGGTGATTTGCTCGATCACTGGCAACAGTATAAGCCACATATTGTTCTGAATATCCCTAATCAAGGGCGAGAAAAAGAGAAAATTGGCTTTTATATCCGTGAGTTATCTGTCCGTTATCAGGTACCATATTATACGAGTCTGGAAACATTAGAGGCTGTAATGGATTGGTATAATAGCGATATTACAGAAGCAGAACCGCTATCACTGCAGGAATATATAAGCAGCATACCCTTAGCAGAATATCAATAAATAGGAAAACAGTAGGCATACGCCTGCTGTTTTCTTTTTGGAAAAGAAGAGAGAGGCGATTCGCCGATAAATGAGCTAAATGAGCCGTTAAAATTAAAAAAATGCCGATAAACTACTCATTTTCGCCGATAAAATCAAAAATCAGCCGATAAAACACAACAATCCGCCGATAAACAAAACAGCTGCTTACCCTATAGGTAGTAGCAGCTGTACGTATCCATATTGTTTATAAATAGTTATCAAACCAGCGGCAGATGTGATCAAGTCTAGCAATTCTCATTTCCGGTTTTCCGCTCCTGCTTAATTCATGAGTTGCTCCAGGGAAGCGTACAAATTCTACTTCCTTGTGAAGGTGCTTTAATGTAATAAAGAGCTGTTCGCCTTGCTCTATTGGACAACGGAAATCTCGTTCGCCATGTAATATTAATAACGGTGTTTCCACATTTTCGGCATACTTCAATGGTGAAATATCCCATAGTTTGGCGGGATCATCCAATAAATTTAACCCATGCTCCCATTTCGTGAAAAAGAAACCGATATCACTCACACCGTAAAAGCTCAACCAGTTTGAAATAGAGCGCTGTGTTACTGCAGCTTTGAAACGATTCGTTTGACCGACAATCCAGTTCGTCATAAAGCCACCGTAGCTTCCACCAGTTACGCCAAGTCTTGATTCATCTATAAAACGGTAATTTTTAAGTGCATAATCAACAGCACTCATCAAGTCGGTATAGTCGCCTTTACCGTAGTTGGAACGTACGGCATCCACGAATGTTTGACCATAGCCATGACTGCCGCGTGGGTTCGTGTAAAGTACGACATACCCTTTTACGGATAGTAATTGCATTTCGTGGAAAAATGTTTGCCCATACATCGCATGAGGACCACCGTGAATTTCAAGTACAAATGGGTATTTTTTATTCTCCTCAAAACCATAAGGGCGCAGCAGCCAACCTTGTATTTCCATCCCGTCTTCAACTGTAATTGTTAATGTCTCCGGTTCTGTGATTGCTACTTCCTCAAGAAACGTTGCGTTGGCATTTGTTAAACGTGATAATTTCCTATTTGCATCCAATTTATAAAAATTACATGGATTTGTAGGCGTGCTGATCCCGAGAATAAACGAATCGGATGCGTCATGATAAGTGAAACCAAAAATATGATTATCATCTTTGTATCGTACTTTCAAATCGCCATCGATTGTAACTTGATAAAGCCCTGTTGCACCGTAATCTGTAGCAATAAAGAAAATGCTGTTCTCATCCTGTGCCCATACTGGCCCAGTTGTTGAATCCCCTAATCTTGTATCTCCTACCATCACATCGCCAAGCTGCATATCCCAATCCGTACTCAGCGAAGTTCGTTCCGCCGTCGCCTTGTCAATCAGATATAATTCGCTTAATGTCGCACCACTATATTCATAGTCATGACCGAAGCAAATAACCTTATCGCCACTTGGGGAAAAGCTTGCACGATGGTTCGTACCTGTTCCCTTCGTCAGTTTTGATACTTCTTTGGTTTTGAGATTCATTGTATAGAGATCGCTAATTAGTTCAGAATCAGCGTTTTCACTTAAATTCGCGCTAAAGAGAATTTGATTTCCATCTGGTGAAATATCCTGAAAACCATGATCTGCTTCATCACTGGTCAATTGTGTGAATGTGCCTTGTTCGAAACTATATAATACGATTTGTACTTTTTTGTTATCGTGAAACCCTTTTGAATCCGATTTGTATTTTAGCGTGTTAACAACAAGTGGTTGTTTGTTTATTTCTTCATTTTCTTTTTGTCGCTCTTCTTTAGATTGTTCTTTTTGACTTGTTATATCTTCTGAATCATCCAGAGAAGCACTGAATACGAGATATTTTCCATCTTTTGACCATGTCGGGTTATATGCTCCATTTTTAAACGTAGTTAATGGTCTTGCTTCACCGCCATCTGTTTCAATCAGCCAAAGCTGAGGGAGCCCGCTTCTTGTTGATTGGAAAACAGCTTTTTCCCCGTGTGGAGAAAAGCGGAGGTTACTGTTTTTGTCACTTCCGAAAGTCCATTGCTTCGCTTTTTCATCGTCCATTTTTTGAAAGAATAAGTTGGACTGGTATTCATCCTTTTCATTTATAATCGTAGAGACGTATGTATATGCATTTCCATTTGGTACGTATTGAGGGTCACTAAATACTTCTATGTTCTTCAAATCTTCAGAAGTGATAGCTCTTTTGGAATGACGCATTGAATTACCTCCATATTGAATTGTCGAAACTCTATCTTTGTCTATTCTATTTCGTGTTACGAATCCATTGGGAAGTTAGGGCGACTACTCTCCAATTCTATGAGATAGTTTCTTAGTTGTTTAGGAGATTTGAATACGAGTATCGTTTTATTTTCCAGAAGGGATAAGCGTTTATTTATTGCAGGCACTTTTGTTCTGTTGAAGTTTCTAACCCAATTAAAAAATTCCCAATCAAGCTTTTCTGGGCAGTCATTTCCCATATCAGGTCGGGTTTTGTTATGGTATTGTAAGCGTCGTTTGGTGATGCCATACAGACAGCGAATCGTTTTAAAATGGAGAAAGATAATGATATCCGCTTGTGATAATCTCTCATCCATCGTACCACCATAATTTCCATCGATAATCCATGCATCATTTTGCAGGATCTTTTGCTGTTCGTTACGAAATGCTCCTTATTGGTGGGTACCCATCCCGGCTGCCAGAAAAGGGCATCCAAATGATAGACCGGAAGATGAAGCATGGCACCCAATGTTCGTGCCAAAGTGGATTTTCCTGATCCGCTGCAACCAATAATAGCTACCTTTTTCATAGAAACCTCCAGTGTGAAAAATGCCACCACATTGTATATATGTGGGGCATTTCCTTAATTTATTAAACCGTGTGTTTTGTTTTGGTTTCATGGATATTCGCATCCAACTCATAGGCAGTTTGTAATTGAAGCGTAATTTGACCAGGTTTTCCGTTAGCAATTTGAATATGATCCACTTTAACGATTGGTGTAATTTCCGATGTGCTACTGGAAAGGAACATTTCGTCAGCGAGACTGATATCTTCAATTGAAAATGCTTCCTCAATGAATGGAATGTTCATCTCTTTGGTAAATCTTTCAATAGCCATTCGTACACAACCGTGTAAAATATTATTTGTTGCCGGATGTGTATAAATTTTACCATCTTTCACCATATACGCATTTGATGAACTGCATTCGGTAACCGTACCATCTTTATGAAGGATTGCTTCGTAACAACCATTTTCCTTTGCGGTTTGTTTGGCAAGGACGTTTGGCAAGAGGTTTAAGCTTTTAATGTAGCAATAATCCCAGCGGTGATCTCTATGGGTAATTGTCTTTACACCGTTTTCCATGCCTTCCAAGTTACGAGGTTGATCCTGTACATATGCGTAAATATTAGGCATGATTTCTGCAGGGAATACATGATCACGGGGAGCAGACCCACGAGTTACTTGCACGTATAATTTACCATCCGTTTTCATTTCATTCTTCTCAAGCAGTTCAAGCAATTGACTGGTTACCTCTTCTTTATTAAATGGAAGTTGTATTTTTATGGCTTCCGCAGATCGGAATAAGCGATCAACATGCGCTTCTAATAAATAATATGTTCCATGGTAAATACGTATTACTTCATATATTCCATCACCAAACTGAAGACCACGTTCTTCAAATGGATATTTTAAATTATCTTTGTGTGTGAATTTGGATTGTGTCATAATTATTGGATAAACAGACATCGATCCATCCCCTCTCTAAAAATATATATCTAGTTTATAGCCTCATTACAGTAATGTAAATATTTAATAGTTCTGAAATTAATTTTATTTACATAAAACACGATAGTATCAGCACTTGTAACAGTAGTTTAAATTTTTTGTAAAAAAATGTTGAATTTCCTGTTGATTTGTTCCTACGTACTTGCTATAATAGATTCTGCAATCAAAAACGTATTGCACAGCACAATTTAATTTATGCGGGTGTAGTTTAGTGGTAAAACCTCAGCCTTCCAAGCTGATGATGAGGGTTCGATTCCCTTCACCCGCTCCATACATATGTGATAACGCAGTGTTTCGTAAGATAAATTACGAAGCGTTGCGTTTTTGATTTTTATCCTAACGCACATAGGCCTCCGCATATCTGCCACTTGAATACTTCTTCTCCAACATAGTATCCTATAGAAAATACAATCAAAATATGAGGGATATAAATGAATAACCTTTTTCGTGAATTAACACAATTGGATAATAAAGGCTATAAAGCTTATAAAAGTATACAAGGTCACTTTAGGTTTAATGACTTTGAGTTATATATAGATTATGTGCAAGGCGATCCTTTTGCGACACCTTCTAAAATTCGAATCGTCATTTCAAATGAAAAGCGCGCAATTCAACCTGCGTGGCTCGGGTCACCGAAACGCAAAGTTGCAGTAGAAGATGCTTTTGCAAGAGCAGTTGGTAATGCTGTTGCAGGTGAGCGTTTTGCCGTAAAAGGATCGGGGAAAAGTGGAATGATTCTTTTCGATATGCCGGGACAGGAAGTCATTGAACGGACGGCATTACAACTAAATCATAAAGCAATTACCGTTTGTATTTCTGTTGGTTTACCTGCAAATGGTCGCCGGATCAATGGCAGAGAAGCTGAAAAACTTTTTGCTGAAATAATTCCTTCTATCATAAAAAAATCGATATTTAAAATTAGGGATGAAGCTATAAATCATGCCATCATACTGGCCGACCAACAGGAGGCAATCCATAATGAAATGACTAAAAATAATTGGATTGCTTTTCTTGCTAATGGTTCCATCCTTCCAAGGGAGAGTGGTATCAGTAATCGACCGCTTCGGAAAGCTGTTCCTTTTCAGAGCCCTAAAGAAACGGAAGTCACCATCGCCATCCCACATCAAGAAGAAGCCTTAACAGGGATGGCGATAAAAAAAGGCATTACGTTGATCGTTGGTGGAGGATATCACGGGAAAAGTACCATTTTAAAAGCCGTGGAACGTGGGGTATACTTTCATACAAAGGGAGACGGGCGTGAATTTGTTATTACGGACCCGGATGCTGTAAAGGTTCGTGCGGAAGATGGCAGACAAATATCATCTGTCAATATATCACCGTTTATTAATAACGTACCACATCTGCAAACGACCCATTCTTTTTCAACCGAAAATGCCAGTGGCAGTACATCACAGGCAGCAAATGTAATGGAGGCATTGGAGACTGGTGCCACGACTTTACTAATCGATGAAGATACTAGTGCAACCAACTTCATGATTCGTGATCATCGGATGCAGCAGCTTGTAAAACAGGATAAAGAGCCAATTACTCCTTTTATCGATCGAATAAGACAACTTTCAAATCAGTTGGATGTCTCTACCATACTTGTTATGGGAGGATCTGGTGATTATTTTTCAGCAGCAGATACAGTGATTATGATGGATGAATATATCCCACATGATGTAACGGATAAGGCAAAAACAATTATGCAGGAATTTCCAATCGAACGTGAACCTGCAAGTAAGGCGGATTTCGGTCAGATTATAAATCGTACCTTCCAGCAACAATCACTACAGTTGGATAAGGGAAACCGAACGAAAATCCAGGCAAAAGGATTACATCAAATCATTTTGGGGAGAACAGATATCTCTTTTAACTATACAGAACAACTGGTTGATATCTCACAGACACGTATGATAGCTGAGATGATTAACCATTTGCATCGAACAAATGGATTGCAAAATAAATCATTGCGAGATGTTCTAAATGCGATTGAGAAACAGATGGATCAAGCAGGGCTATCCTCTTTAACAACTTTTAAAGAAAAGCATCCAGGAGATTTGGCGCGTCCTCGCAGACATGAAATTGCTGCAGTACTCAACCGGATGCGGACAGCTAAAGTGAATTAAAATGGAAGGGAGGGATCATGATGCAAACGGAACAATTGAAACAGGAGATTATTCAATATGCCAAGAAAATTGGAATAGATAAAATTGGCTTTGCTTCAGCAGATATATTCGGGGAACTAAAAGAACGGTTGAAGAGACAACAGGAATTAAGCTACCAGTCAGGTTTTGAAAAAGGTTCTTTGGAAGAACGAACGGAACCACAACGCCTATTACCTGAAGCACAGTCGATTATATCGATTGCGATTGCATATCCCTCACGTATGAAAAATGCTCCGAAAAGTACAAAAGAAGAACGTCGGGGATTATTTGCCCGTGCATCATGGGGGATTGATTACCATGTTGTATTGCGTGAACGTTTGGAAAAACTTTCAGCCTTTATACAAGAGCAAGTTCCAGATGCAGTTAATAAAGTAATGGTAGACACCGGGGAACTTTCGGACCGTGCTGTTGCCGAAAGGGCAGGTATCGGGTTTAGTGGAAAAAACACTTCCATTATTACCCCAGAGTATGGCTCCTTTGTTTATCTTGGTGAAATGATTACCAACATCCCATTTCTACCAGATGAACCTCTTGAAGACAGCTGTGGAGACTGCCGGAAATGTATGGATGCCTGTCCAACGGGGGCATTAGTCGGTGATGGTGGACAGTTAAATGCTCAGCGTTGTATCGCTTTTCTAACACAGACGAAAGACTTTTTACCGGATGAGTTTCGAACAAAAATTGGCAATCGTGTTTATGGTTGTGACACATGTCAGCAAGTTTGCCCCAAAAACAAAGGAATCGACTTTCATATTCATCCGGAATTTGAACCGGAACATGACATCGCGAAACCAAAATTAATCCCAATGCTGCAAATATCAAATCGGGAATTCAAAGAGAAATTTGGTTCTATTTCTGGAGCTTGGCGTGGGAAAAAACCACTTCAGCGCAATGCTTTAATAGCTCTTGGGCATTATAAAGACAAAACAGCCATTACAGAGATGATTGAAGTAATGAATAATGATCCAAGGCCTGTTATTCGTGGTACAGCTGCATGGTCATTGGGGAAAATTGGTACTGAAGAAGCTTTTCAAGCCATTAAAGATGCAATGAAAAAAGAGACAGATGAACAAGTTTTATTTGAAATAGAGAAAGGTCTTGCGTTTCAGAAACCATCGGCCGTACAATAAAACAAATTTTATCTAAGGTGCTTCCGGCAAATAAATCGTTAAACAAGCATCCCCTCCATATACTTTAATTGGAGGGGATTTTTTATGGAAAAAATAAGAGAACTTTGGATTGATTTTTTTCATGAGAAAAGACAAGAAGAAAATTGGTGGAGCAGAAAGGAGAAAATATGGGAAAAAAGAAATGCTGAAATTATTCGAGTGGAGGGAAGAGGAAAGGTTTTCCGAAAGCTTGTTTACGATAACGAAATTTTCTACCACTATTTCATGCATTTAACGTACGTCATCAAACAGAAACAAAAAATTCACATAGAAGAGCAGATGATACCATACCGTTTTCGCTTGGTAGACGGTATGATAAAGGATCATGAAGAAATCGAAAGAATGGAAGATGAAGTCAGGCAGGACCCGGTTGATTCCTATGAAATAGGTGAACAAATCAGTGATCGTTTTAAGTATAATCGATTGGCAGCGGTTCAATATGCAGAAGCGTGGTGGAACAGTTACAATCCTGCATATCGTGTATTCGATGTGGATTGCACCAATTATATCTCTCAATGCCTTCGTGCTGGCGGTGTACCAATGTGGGGGGAGCCTGTTAGGGAGCGGGGTTGGTGGTATGGTTCCAATACGTGGAGCTTTAGCTGGGCAGTTGCTCATTCCCTTCGATGGTATCTTAGCGGTTCAAAGCAAGGATTAAAAGGGAAGGAAATGGAGCGTGCTGACCAACTTATTCCAGGTGATATCATTTGTTATGATTTTCAAGGGGACGGAAGATGGGATCATAATACAATTGTTGTAGCTAAAGACGCGGAGGGAATGCCTTTAGTAAATGCCCATACAGACAATAGTCGACATCGTTATTGGTCCTATGAAGATTCCACGGCTTATACACCAAATATAAACTATAAATTTTTCCGAATAGGGGATGATTAATGGTATAATAGGTGAGTTATCCCTTCTTATGCAATTAAGAAAGTATAAACTTTCTTAATTGCATAAGTGCAACTAAGGCATTCGCCGAAAGGCTTGGCGGATGCCAAGTTTTCTAAGAACCCTAACTTGTAAGGAGAATGAATTTTGAGTTTACATGTCGTATTATATCAACCTGAGATACCAGCAAATACTGGTAATATAGGCAGAACTTGCCTAGCAACAGATACAACACTTCATCTAATACGTCCACTGGGCTTTTCGACGGAAGACAAAATGCTACGTAGAGCTGGATTGGATTATTGGAAAGATGTTGATGTTCATGAGTACGATTCGATCGAGGAGCTTTATGAGAAATATCCGGATGGAGACTTTTATTATATTGAAAACTTTGGAACGAAGCATTATTCCGATTTTAATTTTAATAAACCGGAGGAAGACATATTCTTTATGTTTGGCCGGGAAACAACTGGAATTCCAAAAGAACTTTTAATCGGTAAAGAAGAACAATGTCTGCGCATTCATATGAACGATAAAGTCAGATCATTGAATCTGTCTAATACAGCAGCAATTATTATTTATGAAGCATTGAGACAGCAACGATTTCCAAATTTAACATGAACTTATTTTATTGGCACAAAAAAACCGTCATGCATTTCCTGCATGACGGTTTGCTAATTATTGATCCTGTTTTGGAACACCAGGTTTTGCTTCATAGCCAGAAGTAAAGCATGAAACGATAAATGTTATCATGACGCCGAATAATAGTGCTAATTTCATAAAAACATCCTCCTCAATTTCTATAGAGTAAAGCAATATTCGTTAAGTATACCCCTATTATAACCAAAAAAATAGATTATGTGAACTATCAACAAAAATTTTGTGAATAGGAGTGATTTGTATTGTCTTTTCTGAAATTTTCTAGATTCACGAAATTATTTGTACAAATGTTGTAACAGTGCGAAAAATAAGGTATATTAGTTGAAGAAACAAATAAGGAATTCTATAATAAAATTGAACCGTTTACATAACGGAAAAGTTAACTTCTAATGGGGGTATCAGACGTGGCAGAAAATGGAGAATCTGTAGAAAGATTCTGGGGGCAGTTTCATGGACCAAACATGGGGTATTTAGAACAACAATATGAGTTGTACAAAGAGGATCCAGAAGCTATTGAATCATCTATAAAAGAGATTTTCGATACTTACGGAGCTCCTGCATGGCTGCAGTCATCAAACAGCGCAGACCAGACAGTGACTCAATCAATATCAGAATACGATGTGAAAAAACTTACCTCAGCGATGAAACTTGTTGAGGCTATTCGACGTTATGGTCACACCGAGGCAGATATTTATCCGGTAGGTGGCTATAAAGGAGATATAACAGAATTATTAAATTTAGAAACCTATGATTTAAGTGAGCAAGACTTAGAAAATATTCCGGCGTCCTGGTTGTGGGAGAACTCACCTGGTGATGTGGAAAACGGATTAGAAGTAGTTAATAGATTAAAGAAATATTATACAGGTACGATTACATTTGAGTATGATCATGTTAATAACCATGAAGAACGCAAATGGCTTTTTGATTTAATTGAAGATGGCAAGGCACGTTTGGAATTATCACCTGACCAGCGGAAAGCAGTTCTGCAACGCCTCGTAGATGTGGAAGGGTTTGAAGTATTTTTGCAAAAAACGTTTGTTGGACAAAAGAGATTTTCCATCGAAGGTCTGGAATCCATGATACCAATGATTGATGGCATCGTTAATAATGCTGCTAAAGATAAAATTGAACATGTCATGATGGGGATGGCTCACCGTGGCCGTTTATCGGTGCTTGCCAATGTTTTAGGGAAA
Organism: Oceanobacillus sp. CF4.6; assembly: GCF_051262635.1. Classification (NCBI taxonomy): domain Bacteria; kingdom Bacillati; phylum Bacillota; class Bacilli; order Caryophanales; family Bacillaceae; genus Oceanobacillus; species Oceanobacillus sp. CF4.6. The sequence goes on from NZ_JBIMEX010000008.1 coordinate 60,708, forward strand.
CCTTATGACAAGATATTTTCTGAATTTAATTATTCCAAAGAAAGAGAGTTAATGCCTTCGGAGGGATCGATCGGAATTAATTATGGCTGGACTGGGGATGTGAAATATCATTTCGGAGCTAAAAAAGAAGTTAATACGGGGGAGGAAATTAAAACACGGATTACATTAGCTCATAATCCATCCCATTTGGAGTTTGTAAATCCAGTTGTGGAAGGATTTGCACGTGCTGCACAGGATAATCGCTCCGATAAAGGTTATCCGAAACGTGATACGAATAAAGCCATTCCTGTATTGATTCATGGGGATGCGGCTTTTATCGGTGAAGGTGTCGTTGCCGAAACGTTGAATCTAAGTGGACTTCCAGGATATAACACTGGTGGAACACTTCATATCATTGCAAATAACTTGTTAGGTTACACAACAGATCGTGAAGATGGGCGTTCAACGCGCTATGCAAGTGATCTAGCTAAAGGCTTTGAGATTCCGGTCATCCGTGTGAATGCGGATGATCCAGTATCTTGTATTTCAGCTATTAAAATAGCATACGAATATCGAAAGAAATTTAACAAAGACTTTCTCATAGATTTGGTAGGGTACCGTCGATATGGTCATAATGAAATGGATGAACCAAGAACAACTCAACCAAAACTATATCATGAGATTGATAACCATCCATCTGTAGCAAATCTCTTTGCTGAAGCACTCGAAAGTAAAGGAGTTATTAAAGCAGGGGAATTTGACAAGATCAAGGAAGCTTTTGATACGAAATTAAGCGATATTTATAACAATATGATTGCAAATGAAATTGGGCAGCCGGAAGCAAAACTGATGCCTAAAGTACTGCTGAATGGATTAGATAAATTTAAAACAGCAGTAGATCTGGATACACTAAAAGCCTTAAACAAGGAATTATTGAACCGTCCAGAAGGATTTAACGGATTCAAAAAGACTGAAAAGATTCTTAAACGTCGTGCGGATGCTTTGGAAGAAGGTAATAAAGCTGATTGGGGTACTGGAGAAGCATTGGCATATGCATCTATTCTAAGAGACGGTATTCCGATTCGTTTGACTGGACAGGATTCTGAAAGAGGCACATTTGCACATCGACATATTGTATTGCATGATACGGAAACGAATGAAAAGTATAGCCCGATGCATGGAATATCAGGTGCCAATGTAACATTTGATATCAGAAACAGTCCGTTATCTGAGACGGGTGTGCTTGGATTTGAATATGGGTACAGTGTCCAGTCACCAAATACATTGGTAATCTGGGAAGCACAATTCGGTGACTTTGCAAACGCTGGACAGGTTATATTCGATCAGTTTATTTCCTCATCAAGAGCAAAATGGGGAGAAAAATCAAATATGGTTATGCTTCTGCCACACGGCTATGAAGGACAGGGGCCAGAACATTCTAGTGCTCGTCTAGAAAGATTCCTGCTAATGGCAGCAGAAAACAACTGGATTATAGCGAATGTGACGTCTTCTGCACAACTTTTCCATTTGCTTCGTAGACAAGCAGCAATGCGTGGTCGTGAAGAAGCCAGACCATTAATTTTAATGACACCGAAAAGTAGTTTAATCCGCCATCAACGCATGGCTTCATCTGCAGAGGAATTCTCTGAAGGGAAATTTCAACCGTTACGGAATCAACCAAATTTGGAAGTTAGTACCGAAAATGTAACACGTCTACTTATCGGAAGTGGTAAAGTTATGGTAGATATTGAGGAAGTTATTGATAATTCAGAGCAGAATTTCGAGTGGCTACGTGCTTTAAGACTGGAGCAAATTTATCCATTTCCTGCGAAATCTCTAAAAGAAGAATTGGAGCAATTGCCTAACTTGAAGGAAATTGTCTGGGTACAAGAAGAACCGAAAAATATGGGAGCCTGGAATTTCGTGGATGATTATTTAAGAGATTTATTACAAGAAGGCCAAAATTTACGTGTGATTAGTCGCCCGAATCGTTCAGCACCAGCTGGAGGTATACCGAGCGTTCATAAAACAGCACAAAATAAAATTATAAATCAGGCATTAAACATATCTGAAGGAGGAAATTCCAGTGCAAGAAATTAAGATTCCAGAACTAGCTGAATCCATCACAGAAGGTACCATCGCCGAGTGGCTCGTGAAAAAAGGCGATAAAGTAGAAAAGGGCGATCCAATCGTGGAATTGGAAACGGATAAAGTAAATGTGGAAGTAAATGCTGAAATTTCCGGTGTTATCACTGAAATTATAAGCTCTGAAGGCGACGATGTGGCAGTAGGCGACACGATTGCAAAAGTGGATGAAAATGGAGAAGCTGGTGGAGATGCATCTCCTGCAGAGGAAGCTCCCAAAGAAGAAAAAGAGGCACCTGCTGCAAAAGAGGAAAAAGCAGAAACACCTAAATCTTCGGAAAAAGACGAGCCTGCAAAGGAAAGCAAAGGTGAAGTTATTGCTTCTCCAGCTGCGAGAAAACGTGCGCGTGAACTAAATATTGATTTAAGCAAAGTTGCTGCACGGGATCCACTTGGAAGAGTCCGCCCAGAAGATGTGGAAGCTGCAGCGAAAGCTGGAAATGAATCAAAACCGTCCAATACGAAAAAGCAGGAAGCACCTAAAGCTGCGAAAACGGATTTTGAAAAACCGGTCGAACGTGTGAAAATGACACGTCGTCGTCAAACAATCGCAAAAAATCTGGTTAATGTCCAACAAGAGACAGCGATGCTGACTACATTCAATGAAGTAGATATGACTGCAGTCATGCAACTTCGTAGTGAACGGAAAGAGAAATTTGTAAAGAAAAATGGTGTGAAACTTGGATTTATGTCGTTCTTCACAAAAGCAGTGGTTGGAGCATTAAAAGAATTCCCATTACTGAATGCGGAAATTCAAGGCAACGAACTCGTTATTAAAAAATTCTATGATATTGGTATTGCCGTATCCACGGACGATGGATTAGTCGTACCGATTGTACGTGATGCAGACCGTAAAGACTTTGCAGGTATTGAACAATCGATTGTTGATATGGGAACAAAAGCACGTGATAACAAACTAGCATTGAGTGATTTACAAGGTGGATCGTTTACAATTACAAATGGTGGTACATTCGGTTCGATGATGTCCACACCAATTTTAAATGCTCCACAAGTTGGTATTCTTGGAATGCATAACATCGTAAAACGTGCGATGGTGATGCCGGACGATTCTATCAAAGTTCGTCCAATGATGTACCTGGCACTTTCTTATGATCACCGTATTGTAGATGGTGCAGAAGCAGTACAATTCCTTGTACGCATCAAGCAAATGCTGGAAGATCCATATGATTTATTGTTGGAAGGTTAATAAACAAAAGCTGAGACGACTGTCCCTTGCTTATGACGGCAGCTTCTAGGAGCCGAAGCTGGATGAAATAAAATAACGAAAAGAATCCCATTGCTGTATGAAGCAATGGGATTCTTTTGATTATAAAAAATGCTGTACTTTTCTGTAATCTGCTTATCTATTAATCACTACCTATACCTATTTAAAAAACCCTCTATTTTACCATTGCAAAATAGCACGCAGTCGAATATTATAGTAAACGTTGGTTAAATTATAGTAGCAGTTCATACATAGTATCGTTTTTTACTTTAAAGATTGGAACCGAAAGATAATAAAAGTCATTTATCTTGTTAATAAAACTGGAATTAGGGAAAAACTAATTTAATACCTTAATTAAAGGAGGCATCACCGTGGATATTCTTCTCGGTATTTTAGCAATCATTATTACATTGGGATTAGCCTATTTAATGTCCAATGATAAGAAACATATTAATTATAAGGGTATAGGAATCATGCTTTTATTTCAATTGCTGATTACTTGGTTCATGTTTTCCACAGAACTAGGTAAGATCATTATCAATGGCATATCTGCAGGATTTAATAAATTAATTGAATTTGGTACGGAGGGTATTATGTTCGTACTAGGTGGATTTGTAGTTGATGAGGGTGGCGTATTCTTCTTCAATGTTTTGCTGCTTATTATCTTTTTTGCGACAATCCTATCCGTACTTACCTATCTGAAAATACTACCGACGATTATTAAGTACTTTGGTGGGCTTATTTCGAAAATTACCGGATTACCTAAAATTGAATCATTTAACGGAGTAAATAGTATCTTTTTTGGTCAATCGGAAGCCTTAATCGCTATTCGATCCCAGTTTCACCATTTAACCGCAAATCGTTTGTATATTGTTAGTGCTTCTGCCATGAGCTCAGTGTCTGCCGCGATTGTTGGTGCATATATCCAAATGCTCCCTGCAGAGTACATCCTGGTAGCACTTCCATTAAATATGTTCAGTGCATTAATGGTTGCTTCCATTATTGCACCTGTGACCGTACCGAAGGAAGAAGATTATGTTGATGTATCTAATGTAACAGAGGATAGAAGTGTTTTTGAAGCAATGGGGAATGGTGCACTTGAGGGTGGTAAAATTGCCTTAATTGTAGCAGCCATGCTCATCGCCTTTATAGCATCTTTGGAGCTTGTCAACTGGATAATTCAAGCTGTATTTGCTGGTGTAACCCTTCAACAGATCTTAGGATATATTCTTGCACCGATTGGAGTTTTAATGGGAATTGCACCAAATGAAGTCATTGAAGCCGGTTCTATAATGGGTACCAAGATTGTTACCAATGAGTTTGTAGCTATGCTCGAATTCCAGCCGTTGCTTGATACAATGTCTGAGAAAACAATTGGTATCGTATCGGTATTCTTAACAAGCTTTGCCAACTTCTCTTCGATCGGAATTATCGCAGGAACAGTGAAAGGTATTGATAGTGAGAAGGCTGGCATCGTTTCTGGATTTGGTATGAAATTATTGGGTGGTGCGATCCTTACTTCCATCTTATCTGCAACGATAGCAGGCTTGTTCCTATAAAAATTAGAATAACGTGTTAAAAAGCTCATCCGCACGTAATGCGGATGAGCTTTTTCCTTATATTTTGGCGTATTTCTTTTGAATATGAATTAACCTCCATAACAATGCTACTGCACCACAGCTAAGACCGACGATAATACCGACCCAATATCCGAATGGTTCAAGGGATGTGTAATTTGCTAATATCCATCCTATTGGGAGCCCGATAACCCAATAGGAAACTAATGCGATAATTAATGTCATGTTTACATCTTTATAACCCCGAAGTGCACCTTGAATCGGCGCTCCAAATGCATCTGCCAATTGATAGAAGATAGCAAAGAAGATAAATTGCTTCGTAAGCTCAATTACTTCTGGATTCGTATTGTATAGGGCTGCAACTGGACCCTTAAAAACGAACAGAATAATTCCGGCGAATATGGCAATAAATACACCGCCACTCATACCAATATATCCGTAGATCCGTGCTTCTTTATAACGGTTAGCTCCAGCTTCAAATCCAATAACTATCGTTAACGCCATCCCAACACTTAATGGGATCATGTATAGAAGTCCGGCAAAGTTTAGAGCAGCCTGATGTGCTGCGATCGTATATGTGTCATAGGCACTCATTAATAAGGTTACAGCAGAAAAGATACTTGTTTCAAAAAAAATCGCGGCCCCAATCGGAACACCAATTTTTAATTGATTTGCCCATAGTCTGAGTGAGGGAAGGTACCAATTGCCAAATATATTATATTTCCGGAAAGGGTGTACTCGAAGCATTACAATAAGAGAAATGATACATACGACCCAATACGTCAGGGCTGTAGCGATACCAGCTCCAATCCCACCAAGAGCTGGAATTCCAAGTTTGCCGAATATAAAGATATAATTAAAAAAGACATTAAGGGGTAAGGATATTAAGATAATGATCATGGAAGCCCGAGTCTGTCCCAATCCGTCCATAAAACAACGGATCGTATTAAAAATAAATAATGGCATAATCCCTGCGCCTATAGAAATAAGATAGTATTTTGCGATATTGCTTACTTCTGGCTCCAAATCCATTAACGAAAGTACCGGATTCAGAACAGAGGCACCTGCTGCAATAATAAGAAAGGAAAAGGCGATTGCCAAGTAAATTCCCTGCTGAACAATTTTGGGAACTTCACCTTTCAATTTAGCACCAAGAAGTTGAGCAATAATCGGAGTAATTGCCAGGACGACCCCATTAATTCCAGTCGATACAGGTATCCAGAGACTGGACCCGATTGCGACACCTGCTAAATCCGATGCTCCTGCACGGCCGGACATCACTGTATCAAAGAATGTCATTAAATTCAGGCTGATTTGTGTAATCAGAATTGGGAATAAAATTATTATAAATAGCTTTATTTTTTCTTTGAGCGTAGATGTTTCGTACATTTAACTCTTCCTTTTTCTGATATTTTCTAATAGGATAGAGAATGTATCCTAATGAGAAATAAGAGAGGATGTTCAAAAGTCCATCCTCCTATTTGAACAGACACATAAAAGTTATTATACTTGGTTATGATGATTTGTGAAAGAAAGGAAGTCCTTTTAATGAAAAATAAACGTATTCTCTTCACTGGTGGCGGAACAGCCGGCCATGTTATTGTCAATTTGGCTCTGATTCCTTTTTATCAGGAACAAGGGTGGGAAATTGATTATATAGGTTCCTATGATGGAATCGAAAGAAAACTAATCGGTCAACTTGAAGGTGTCACTTACCACCCGATAGCCACCGGTAAATTGCGCCGTTATATGTCCAAGGAAAATTTGAAAGATCCATTTAAAGTGATGAAAGGTACGATGCAGGCATATCGGATTATAGGAAAACGTAAGCCGGCCGTCATTTTTTCAAAAGGTGGATTCGTCTCCGTACCAGTTGTTGCGGCTGCGAAACTGCGCGGCGTGCCATCTGTTATTCACGAATCTGACTATACACCAGGGCTTGCAAATAAACTTTCTATCCCATTTACAAAGAAAGTTCTTGCAACATTTCCAGAAACCATGCAATATCTTCCAGAGAAAAAAGCGGAATATGTAGGTGCGGTTGTTCGCGAAGAACTTTTTAAAGGGAGTAAACAAGATGGTCTGAGCTTTGCCGGTTTAACAGGTAAATTGCCTGTACTGCTTATCATGGGTGGGAGTGGCGGCTCTCAAAAGATTAATGAAACAGTCAGGAGAAGTTTACCTGAGCTTTTATCCTCATTACAAATTATACATATTTGCGGACAGGATAAAATCGATCATTCGATAGATGAAGCCGGATATGTGCAGTTTGAATACATTAACGAAGAATTAAAAGATATTTTTGCGGCGACAGACTATGTGTTATCACGTGCAGGTTCGAATGCTATATTTGAATTCCTGGCATTACGTATTCCGATGCTGTTAATTCCGTTATCCAAAAATGCGAGTCGGGGAGACCAAATCATCAATGCGAACTCATTTCAGGAAAAACGTTATGCAAGAGTCCTTGAGGAAGAAAATCTTACCGAACGAACACTGAAAGAAGAACTGTTACAACTAAAAGAATATGCGCCGATCATGGTTGATACAATGAAAGAGTTTAAAAGTGAACAATCACGCAATCGAGTGATTGAAGTTATTAAAAGTGTTAGTAAGTAACAAGAATCATCCCTGGCCTTGATAGCCTGGGATGATTTTTTATACCAACTCAATCTTATTGGATCGTTCCGTAATGCTTGATTTCCACGTTTATATTGAAATCCATTGTCACATCCGGATATTTTTCACGCCATTCTTCCGTAGTAAAATTACCCTCCCTTTTTTTAGAGTGATAAATGGTTCCAAGGCCAAAAGGATCTGTATTGAGTTCTTGTAGTTTAGCGAAAAGGGTGTCATACTGCCTTGTGATTTCTTTTTCAACTTCTTTTTCGAGTAAATTTAAAATCTTCTCATCATCTATCCTTATGTGTTCGGACAGTTCATATAAGTCTGTCTCTATGTCAATATTTGCTTTATAATTCAATTTTTCAAAATCAGTTAGCTTTGCCTTGTTTTTCCCTTTTATAACGGTTAGTCTCAGATGCAGATTTTCTTTATCTTTTAATTCCTCCCTATTTTTCATATACTTTTTAAATGGTTCTAAAGGGATAGTTATATCAAGAGGCGTGTTTTTTGTTGTATCTAGAAATTGTTGAATTAAATAGGCATCTTCTAATGAAACCTCACCAACAAGTTTATCGTCCTTGAATACGGCAAGTCCTGTTAAAGCCGGTTTGTCTTCTACTAAGTCAATAATAGGCAATACCGGATCTTGTCCAATTTCAGTTTCCCTACGTGAGAAGTCATATAAAGAAGAATTGGGAATCACATTTTCCTCAATTTCTTTTTCCAATATACCCTCAATATATTGCCCTACGGTAGAGGTAACTGCATCTTGCCCTTTGGTAAGCAATTCTTTTGCATGTGTATTACTTATTGCTAAGAACATCGTATCTGCAACACGGGAGTCTCGTACCAATGTACTTATATACGGTATAATACCTCTTTGTGCAATTTCTTTACTGTAAATTTCCACACGGATCTGTCCTGGTGTTAAAGCATATCTTGTTTGACGTCCAGCATCATTCAAGGATTGTTTTAAAGTATGACCTTTGCCGTATAAAGTTGTGGTGATTTCCTCGGATTGGGCATCAAATTGAAAGACAATGAGGGAAGTTTCAATTTGATTATCGTCGTCCGCTGCAATATCTATGCCCCGTGTATGTATAATCCCTAAACTCTCTATTTCCCTTGTTTGTAAAATACAAGCTGACAGGAAAATAAGTAGCGTAATAATTATTATAAGAACTATTTTTCTTTTAATGCCCATTACTTACACCCTCTTTATGATTACGCCATCTTTTCTTTAACAATACAATTGGAAGTAGCAGAAATGGATATACAAATACAAGCCAAAAGCCAGCTTGTGAAATAAAATTAGTTACCTTTTGAATTTGAAAATGATGGTCAAGTAAGATACAGGCCAATAACAATAATGCAGATGCAATATATAATGTGACCTTTTGAGGAACTTGAAACAACCGCTTCATTCCATGAGTTACTCCCCACATGAGAAGAACCATATTTGGAGTGACAACCATCATCCATTCTGCTACAACGACAAAATCAAAGCGTTCCACAAAGGAAAAGGTTTGAACTTTAAAGAGGCCTAGCACAGACCATTCTCTTCTTGAAATTTGATCTGCACTGAGAAACCCAATTGCAATGATTGTTGCTATCAGGATAATCCCAGATGTCCATAAAGATCCTAATATTACAGGTAATTTGGCTTTTTCTTTATTCTGTATAAATGGATAGAGCATAAAAAGTATTTCAAACCCTGAGAATGTATACGATGAAGCCTTAGCCCCCTGTAACAATTCGACTAGAGAAGCTTGCATGACGGGCTGAAAGTGCATGATATCTATATCCAATGCTGGTTCAATTAAGAGTAATAAGAGCCATTGTGGAAAGAGAAAAAAGATAAAACACACTCCAATAATTACACGGATACCACCAAGTACCGAATAAATGATTAGAATTAGTAACAATAAGCCCATTGTAAATGTGCTTATTTCAGGGAAAAGAAAAATCTGCACAACTTCTATATAAGTTATTACGACCGATAATAATGCAGATGCAAAATAAACGATATAAACGAAACCGAGTAATTTTCCAAACCATTTCCCAAAAATGTCAACTTGAATCCCGAGTATATCCGCATTCTCGTATTGTTTTAGGATGAAAAGCATAACGAGTAATTCAATGATGATAAAGATGGAAGAAATAATAATCGAAATCCAGGAATCCTGACGAGCTTCGGCAAAGATATAGGTAGGAATTCCTAACATGCCGACACCTAATTGAATCGAAGAAATAATGAAAAATAAATAAAATGCTTTAAATTGTAAGCTTGATTTCATTTTTACATTAATATCCATACTATCTCCTACTCATCGATGTCATTTTTATTTTTTGCTCTTCTTTCTTTGAAACGAATCAAATTCTTCGGTCGGAATGAAGCAAATCTTTTTCCCTGAAAGGATTGAGGTAAGCGAAATAATACTTTATTAAGATCTTCCATACGAAATGGGTAGATGGGTGCCAAATACGGACGTCCCAATGAAGTTACTTTTAATAAATGGATGATTAAAAAGCTAATCCCAAACAGGATCCCAATAATACCAAGCATTCCAGCTAGCAAAATCATAGGAAACCGGAGGATACGAATGGTTGTACCCATTAAATAGCTTGGTGCTGTAAAAGAGGCCAGGGCACTAATAGTGATAAAAATAATCAATATATTACTTGTAATTCCTGCTTGTACGGCAGCTGTTCCAACAACAACACCGCCTACAATACCAATCGTTTGCCCGACCTTTGTTGGCAGCCTTGCACCAGCTTCTCTTAAGAGTTCAATCATCAATTCAAGAAAGATTGCTTCAAATATGGGTGGAAAAGGTACAGAAGCCCTGGATTGTCCTACTGAAACAAGTAATTGAGTTGGTATGGTTTCAAAGTGGTAGGTAACCCCAGCAACATACAGCGGGGTAAGTGTTACCGCTATAATCATCGATATAAACCGAAGTAATCTTAAAAAAGAGCCCGTATTCCAACGCATATATAAGTCTTCTGTTGATTCAAAAAAGCTAAATAAGGTAGATGGAGCAAGGATTGCGTTTGGACTATTCTCCATGAGTACGCCAATTCTTCCTTTTGTTATTGCATATGTTGCGCGATCTGGAAGCTCAGTTGAATAAAATTGTGGGAAAACGGTAAAGGAATCGTCCTCGATATATTGCATTAGTACATTATTATCTTCCAATTCATCGACATGCAGTTCTTGTAATCGTTGCCGCATCGTATTAATGTCGGTTTCATTTGCAATTGATTTAACATAGACTAAACGTACTTCGCGGGGGAATCTTTCACCAACCATGATTTTCTCCATAACGAGATCAGTTGAGCGGATTCGCCAGCGCATAATATTTAGATTTGTAGTTAATGATTCCGTAAAGGCAACTTGAGGGCCAATGACGACCGTTTCTGTTTCGGCTTTTGACAATGCTCTTTTTTGTACATTTAACATAGGGTAGGTAATTGCCGCGTCTTCATTTTCTACATAGATAATTACGTTCCCATTAATTATCTTCTCGAGTATTTCCTCTAATACAGTTGTCTTTTCTCCAGAACTTAAGGGGATATCATTTAAAATCTTCTCTGGGTCCCACGCTTTTTCATTTTCCAATAATGGCTTTAATAATAAAGCTTCGACTTTTTCTGGTGTCACCTGATAGGGGATATAAAATACCGCTATTTTTTTATTTAAATGCTTATAGACAGAGAAGCTCAAATCGGTGTTATTTTCAAATTTACTTGTAAGCATTTCTTCGAGTTGTTCCATATTGATTGGAAAAATAGTTGTATTTTTGTTTTTTCGACTTTTTCTCATAGAAACCCTCCGGCATACCATCTTTCTTCCATTTAGTATGCCGGTAAAAAGAAATATTTATGAATAAAAATAAAAAACTACCAACTCCTTTTAGAGTGGTAGTTCAAATATTTAATGTCTTGTAACAACATCAACTTTTCCTGTATCTGGGTCGATAACCAACCCGTGGACTTTCACTTCTTTTGGAAGTAGTGGGTGGTTTCGAATAATAGATACACTTTGCATGACAGACTCTTCTACAGTATCAAATCCATGAAACTCTTCATCCAGATTAATTCCCCCGTTTGTCAGGTTGTGTATGGTATCTTCAGAAATTCCACGATCAACCATGGTGTTCTTAAGAGCAGCTGTATCAACATTGGACATTCCGCAGTCATGATGTCCAATGACCACCACTTCATCTGCCTTTAATTTTAATACTGCTACAAGAATACTTTTCATTATACTGTCAAAAGGTTTCCGAATAATAGTACCTGCATTTTTAACCATCTTTACATCTCCATTATGGATATTTAATGCTCGATGTAATAATTCGACTAATCGTGATTCCATACAAGTAAATATGACCATTTTTTTATTTGGATACGTATCCGTTGTATATTCCTGGTATTTTTTTTCCGATACAAATTGTTTATTGTATTCAAGCATTTCATCTAAGTGCATTTAATCAACTCCTTTAATCTTTAGTAAAAACTATAGCATTTTTTTAGGATATATGAAACTATATTGAAAAGGAATGACAGAATTTGAGGCTAAGGAACTGTTTTTCGAAATATTCGTAATTATCATTGTTAAGGTGTATTTATTGAGGTAATATGTAAGTATAAACTAAAAAGGGGTGAGGAAATGGGAGATTTTGTTCGAAATTGTCGTTTATGTAAAGAACCTATGAAAAGCAGCCCGTTCATGATGTGCCTAACATGTCTTAAGGACAGCGAACAAGTTCGTAATTATATCCGTAAAAGACCTCATGCAACCCTGGAAGAAATTTCTCTATCGACCAATGTGTCACATGAAAAAGTTGAAAATATGGTGAGTCTTGGCTGTAATAAAAAGGATGAACTTGAACCAGAAATGAATTAGTTAATATATAAACCTAAAATAGAGAGCAGTTCAACCTAAATTGAGCAGTTCTTTTTTTTGGTGTTTTCTAAAAAATTATTGTTATTTCGCAAAATGTACAAACTCCGAACTAGGATAAGTTACTTCGGCGACCGCTCTGGGAAATATACTTCGCTTTCCACGGACGGCGGGAAAAGCAGTTACGTCGCATTTTATCTCGATTCTGCAATGGTTTAAAAGCAAATCATTATGAAAATAGCTTTTTATGGCTAGTTAAATTTCAAAAATACAGGAGAACTAAAAAAAGCTATTGACTAATAATATTCTTAATACTATAATTATTGGGAATTAAAATATATGGAAGGAGGTCACTACGATGGAAAGAGTTATCATTCATAATCCGTATAATTGCATAGTAGTACCCGTGACCTCTGTGATGAATGAGTTTAGTGTTTACATAACTACTTGATCATTTAAAGGTCATATCTGTGACCTTTTGAAATATGAGGGTGAAATTTGCCCTATTGTATGCATACGTCATAGACGTATGCATTTTTTGTGTAAGTAGACACTTAACTTTTTGGCTTAAAAAGAAAGAATAGAAGGTGAAAAAATGTTTCAGGTATTTAAAAAATTGGATTGGTTCTTTAAGCATTACTGGAAAAGGTATTCATTTGCAATAGTCTCATTGATTCTCGCGAGTGCAATTGGACTTATTCCACCTAAACTTGTTGGTATAACGATAGATCATATACAGTTCGAGACATTGACGATGCAGCTATTAACAGCGCTGATTATTGGCTATCTCGTACTAACAATTGTTCATTATGCGATTTCGTTTTTATGGGATTACACCCTGTTTGGAGGGGCAGTTATTCTTGAAAGGTGGATGCGAAGCCGATTGATCTCACATTTTCTTAAGATGACCCCAACTTTTTATGGGAAGTATCGTACGGGTGATTTAATGGCAAGATCCACTAATGACTTAAAAGCGATAAGTCAGACTGCTGGATTTGGAGTTCTTACCCTTGTGGACTCAAGTATTTTTATGTTGATGATAGTGGCGGTTATGGGATTCACAATCAGTTGGGAGTTAACCCTTGCTTCTCTCATTCCATTGCCAATCATGGCTGTTGTTATGAATAAATATGGTTCGGCAATCCATTCGAGATTCACAGAAGCACAGGCGGCATTTGGAAATTTGAATAACGAGGTATTGGAGTCAATCAGAGGAGTGCGCGTTATCCGGGCATTTGTTCAGGAAAAACAGGATACTGGTAGGTTTCAGTTAATGACCGAAAATGTATATAAGAAAAATATCGAGGTAGCAAAAATCGATGCATTGTTCGAGCCAACCATGAAAATTCTTGTTGGATTGTCTTATACGATTGGTTTAGGTTATGGTGCCTTACTCGTATTTGAAAGTGTAATGACACTTGGGGACCTTGTAACATTTAATGTCTATCTTGGGATGCTCATATGGCCAATGTTTGCAATTGGAGAGCTAATCAATATCATGCAGCGTGGTAATGCATCATTGGATCGAGTAAATGAGACGATGTCCTATGAAGCCGATGTACAAAATCCATCTAATCCGAAATTGGTTCGAACTGTCGATTCCATTCATTTTAACCATGTATCCTTTTCCTATCCTTCAGTGGAAAGAAATCAATTAGAAAACATATCTATAAATGTTTTAAAGGGTCAAACCATTGGTGTGGTAGGAAAAACAGGTGCAGGCAAAACAACGCTCTTTAAATTAATGCTCAGACAGTTTCCTGGTGTGGAAGGTACAATTAACGTGTCGGATACAGACATCAATGATATTAGCTTAGATTTGATGAGAAGTTGGATTGGCTATGTACCGCAAGATCAAATGATGTTTTCCAAAACAATAAGAGAAAATATTCAATTTGGGAAATCGAAAGCAACAGATGAGGAAATATTCCGGGCCATGGACCTTGCCTATTTTCTTGATGATATGAAACAACTTCCGAATGGATTAGATACACAAGTTGGTGAGAGTGGAATTACTTTATCTGGTGGTCAGAAACAACGTGTTGCCTTGGCACGAGCATTTATTAAAAATCCTGAAATACTCATACTGGATGATTCGATGTCAGCTGTAGATGGAAAGACGGAAGCAAAAATTATTGAACATTTACGAAAAGAAAGACGTAATAAAACGACCTTTATTGCAGCACATCGGATGTCAGCAGTAACCCATGCGGATCATATTATTGTACTCGAGGACGGTAAGATTGTCGAAGAAGGGACACATGAACAATTAGTGCAGCGGGATGGCTGGTATAAAGAACAGTATCAGCAGCAACAGCTTGAGGATGGGGAGGTGGCACTGTAATGAAGCCATCAACGGAAAAGAGATTATTCCAATATGCACTAAAATACAAGAAAGGGATATTAATCGGTTTATTTTGTTTAATGATTGCTGTTGCATTGGAACTTTCAGGACCATTAATCGCAAAAACAGTTATCGATAAACATATTCTTGGAATAGAAGGATACTGGCACGAAATTGCGGATAATGACGATAATCAAACGGTTGAATATAATAGTCGTTACTATAAACGAAATGATCGTCTATCCGGTTTAGATGATCTGATAGGTGATCAAGCAACGTTATTCCAAATTGGCACAACCTACTATTTTATAAATGAGGAAGTACCACTGGAAGGGGAACGTTCTCTTGAGGGAAATCAAATTCGTATTACAACATCTGATCAGATTTATAGCTATGATGCTGAGAGTCTATCACTAACCGAAATATATCCTTTCTTTCAACCGGAACAGAGACCTATTATGATGCTGTTGATATTATATATGGTACTTCTCGTTGTTGCAGGGGTGTTTCAATTCTTTAAGACATTTTTACTGCAGAAATCAGCTAATCAGATAGTTAAGAAGATGCGTAATGATTTATTTGATCATACACAGCGTATCCCAATCAATTATTTTGTGGATCAGCCTGCAGGTTCGATTGTGGCGAGAATTACAAATGATACGGAAGCTATTCGGGATTTATATGAGCGGGTATTATCTATTATTGTTACAAGCGTTGTCTACATGGGTGGTATTTTTGTAGCCTTGTTTATATTGGATGCACAGCTTGCAGCAATGTGTTTATTATTAATTCCATTATTATTTGGGTGGATGAAAGCCTATAAGTATTTTGGTACAAAATATAATAAAGTAATCCGTGCAACAATCAGTCAAATAAATGGGAATATTAACGAAGCCATTCAGGGAATGCCAGTCATACAAGCATTCAATCGTGAAAACAAAACAAAAGAGGAATTTGAAGTATTAAATGAGCGTAATTATACGTATCAGAAAAAGCTGATTAAATTAAGTGCACTGACATCGTATAATTTGGTAACTGTTATTAGAAACCTGACATTCGTTGGGTTTATCTGGTATTTCGGTTCCTCCTCCATTGGAATGACAAGTGTTATTTCAATCGGAATGCTTTATGCATTTGTTGATTATATTACAAGGCTTTTTGAACCAGTTACAGACATTGTGAACCAGCTTCCATTGCTTGAACAGGCACGTGTTGCAGGGGCTCGAGTATTTGAATTACTGGATCGTAATGGGGAACATGTCCATAATGAGAAAGTGGATAAATATCATGGAAAAATCGTATTTGAACATGTATCTTTTGCCTATAATAATGAAGATTACGTACTGAAAGACATTTCATTTCAGATAAATGAAGGCCAGACCGCTGCATTTGTAGGTCATACGGGTTCTGGGAAAAGTTCCATTATGAATTTATTGTTTCGATTTTAT
The DNA here is from genome assembly GCF_051262635.1 of Oceanobacillus sp. CF4.6. Lineage (NCBI taxonomy): Bacteria > Bacillati > Bacillota > Bacilli > Caryophanales > Bacillaceae > Oceanobacillus > Oceanobacillus sp. CF4.6. The sequence continues at coordinate 76,957 of NZ_JBIMEX010000008.1, forward strand.
GACGCCGGGAAGGGAGTTATAACAATCGATGGTCACAATACAAGAGAATGGTCCAGACAACAAGTGCGAAGTCATATGGGAATCGTACTACAGGATCCATTTTTATTTTCAGGGACAATCATCTCCAACGTAACCATGAATGATCCGAAAATAACGAAAAAAGCTGCGATAAGCGCATTAAAAGCGGTTGGAGCAGATCGTTTTATTGATAAACTGCCGAATTCCTATGAGGAAGCTGTAACGGAAGGTGGTACAACATTCTCGCTTGGGGAGCGTCAGCTTATTTCCTTTGCACGTGCATTGGCATTCGACCCAGCGATTCTGATTTTGGATGAAGCAACGGCGAATATTGATACGGAAACGGAAAATATTATTCAAAAAGCGTTGGAAGTCCTGAAAGAAGGCCGAACGACACTTGTCATTGCACACCGTCTATCAACTATCCAACAGGCTGATATGATATTTGTTCTTGATCATGGCACTATCAAAGAACAAGGAAATCATGATAAACTCATAAAAGAGAGAGGTTTATATTATCAGATGTATCAGATGCAAAAGGGCGAAGTGAAAGCTGTTGTCTAAACATTATTCAGTGCGTGGGGTGACATATGGATTCCAAAGATAACAAACCAGAAGACATAATAGATGAAGATTTATATGAAGAATTTGATGACGAGGAATTATATGAGCTTGTTCAGAAAGAACGTAAAAAAGCATTGGAACGAGCTAAATTGAATGAAGAATCTGCACCAAAACGTCCATTTCCCAAATGGGCGTTTTGGCTAATTGCCTGTGCATTAGCTTTTAATGTATTTGCTCTGTTACCCCAGACATTTTCTATTCCAGCAATTGATTTTCTGATTACTTCTGCAAAATTATCAACGGATGAAGATATTCAAAGGTATAAAAAGGCAGTAGTAGTTGTTGAAACGGATGATAGTAAGGGAACAGGTTTTTCTATAACAGAGGATGGGACTATTCTGACGAACCATCATGTAGTTGAAGGAGAAGAAAGTGTGACAGTCGCATTTCCTGATGAAGGTCTATTTAATGCAGATGTAGTTGAAACCTATCCTAATATCGATTTGGCTGTACTTCAAATAGGTGAAGAGAATCTGCCATATTTAACATTGGCAGATAAAACGGTATTTGATGAGAATGAGCCAATCCATTTTATAGGAAACCCACTACGATTCAATGGTATTGCAAACGAAGGAAACATTATAGGTTATACCCAGTTATCAAACTGGGATAAAGAAGTATTGATGATAAAGGCACCTGTCTATAGAGGAAATAGCGGCAGCCCGATTATTAATGAGGACGGAGAAGTACTTGGCATCATATTCGCAACGATGGATCATGATCATTATGGCAAAGTAGGGCTGTTTATACCAATCGATCATTATTACTCAACTTTTGCAGAATGAAATGAATAAATTAGCCTTGGTAGAATGAGGAGGGTTCGTGATACTGCTCAAGTTGACTTTGGATTTTCTATAAACTGCGAAGTAACTGCTTTTCCTCCCGTCCGGGATCGCTCTGGGCGGATGCTTTCCGCGGGCACGGCCTCAGCCCTGAAGAGAAAACCACTCTTCTGGTCTTCGGACACGTGCTGTTCCCGCAGGAGTCACCGCCCGCCGCTCACCCGGACTGGTGAAGCTGTATGTTGCTATTTTAGCCATTCAAGTGTAATTATTAGCAACCTTCTAGCCAGCTCTGGGAAATACACGGAGACTCCTACGGGAAGAGAGGCATAGGTGAGACACTGAAATGCGTCAGCATGAAGGGGCTCACCAGCCGCCCGTGGAAAGCGCAGTGTATTTCCCAGAGCGATCGCCGAAGTTACTTGCCCTAGTTCACATTTTATCTCAACTGCGATGCTTAAAAATCAACAGACATTACGTATATAGCCTTAATTACCAAATTTAGTAAGAATTCTACGTTTTACCCAGTTACCTATTTGAACCTATTTTACTGCTGCGAAAGTTAAGTTATTATAAATACAACTAAATAAGATTATTGGTTTAACGTCTCTACTAAAGGGTATACAGTAAATAAATCCTTTTATGGAGGCGTTTTATATGTACTATTATACATCGCAAATTAAAAACTTCAGTATACATGCAACAGATGGCGAAATGGGAAAAATTAAAGATTTATATTTTAACGATGAAAACTGGAACATTCGATACGCTATTGTGGATACAAGAAAGTGGCTTCCGGGAAGAAAAGTTTTATTACCACCAAATACATTTGTAAGTGTGAATAATAATGATGAATATGTTGATGTGGAATATGATAAAGATACGATACGCAACAGTCCACCTGTACCGGAAAATGAAGATCTTTCATCCGAACAGGAAAATAACTTGGTTGACTATTATGGTTGGAATTCGTTTCGGGATAATGCTTTATTGGGAACAGAACGTACACCTTTAGGTACATTTGAACAGAGCAGTCGTCTTAAGGAAAAAGTACCGGAAGAACCTCATCTCCAGCAGGAGCAGCATCAAAGCTCGAATGAAAAAAATCTGCGAAGTGAAGATGAGACGATTGGTTTCAAAGTTCATGCAAAGGATGGAAAAATTGGGAAGATCGTGGATATGATTTATGATTCTGAACAGTGGGAGATTAAATATATTGTAGTAAATAGCAATGAAAACCTTTTAGACGACGAATTATTTATTTATCGAGTTGAACAAATAACGACGGTGGATTGGTTCGAAAAAGATTTATATATCAATGATTCAGTGAAAGGAATTTCAAGTAGCAAGCCCTTTACGAATAAAAAAGATATCATAGCAACGCTTTAACATCCAGAAATGTCTACCTCTGTAAAAGGAAAGGTAGGCATTTTTAATGTGCAATTATACATAATGGTCATGGGATCTTAAACGAAATGTAATCTAATTGAGATAGCAAAGGGTTAATCATTAGGTTAACATTAGTTATACTAAAAAAATAGATGAATTTTGTCGATTAATATATTAAGAAACAAAATAATAAATGAAAATGGTGGGAACATCATATGACAGATATAAATAATATTATAAAAATGAAATATAAATTTAATATCTTTGTAACAACACCCGGAAAAGGGAATAAATATACGAAATCTATAGTGCCTGGGAGGTCTTCGGATTGATGATAAGCAACCAGGTAAAAGACAAACCTCTTGAGGAAATGGTTGCAACCACTCAGCAGGGGAACAAAACCATGCAAAACTATTTGTTACGTACCTACCAGCCATTTATCGCCAAAAGTGTTTCGGAAGTCTGCAAGCGATATATCGATCCGAAGAGAGACGATGAATTTAGTATTGGTTTATCCGCATTCAATGAAGCAATTTTTTCTTATTCTCCTGACAGAGGAAGTTCATTTTTATCGTTTGCCAAACTTGTAATTAAGCGGAAAGTAATCGATTATATCAGATACAATCAGAAAAGACCTACTCCATTATCATTGGATGAATCTTTTGATGCAGAACAAATGGAAAATCCAATGGAATTACTTGCCGTAAAAGAAAAGTATAATCAAGAGCAGGACACCATCCACCGTAGAGAAGAAATAATGGACTTCAAAGAAAAGCTTCAAGAATATAGATTAACACTGATTGACCTTACCGAGGCGTCACCGAAACATAAAGATGCACGAGATTCAGCTGTGAAAACAGCAAGGATCCTTTTTGATGATGAACAATTAAGGGAGTTTGTCCAGATTAAGAAAAAGCTTCCAATTAAAGACTTATTAAAAAAAGTTGATGTTAGTAAGAAAACGCTGGAGCGAAATCGCAAATTTATTATAGCGATTTTTATCGTACTCAGTGAAGACTATATTTATCTTAAGGATTATCTTAAGGGAGTGGGGCAATGAAAAAAGGAATTGTGCTGGAACGCCATCGCGACTACACGATTATAATGACCAAAGACGGTTCCTTTGAAAAAGCTTTGTTAGTTGAAGGAAACGCTGATGTAGGAGAAGAAGTTTCCTATAATCCGTTAAAGTCAGAGAAAAAAAGGACGCTGTTATTTTCCTGGGAAAAAATGAATATTCCAGTTAAAACACTGTCCATGGCATGTATTATCCTTCTATTCGTATTGCCTTTTTATTTTTTGAGTGGCCAAAAAGAAACGTACGCCTATGTTACCGTGGATATTAACCCAAGTATTGAAATGGAAGTAGATAAAGATTTTTATGTACAACATATTCGTGCATTAAATGATGATGCTTCAACGATTTTAAAAGACCTAATTGATTTTAAAAATCAGGATGTTGAAACGATAATTGATCAAATTATTAATAAGAGTGAACATAACGGAATGGTTAATGAGGAGAAGAATATGATTGTCGGAATCAGCTATGTTGACGATGGTTCAGATAGAGATGTTTCGACGGTACCTGTGAACCTGCAATCTTACTTTTCAAACATATCCGGATGGACAATTGCCACCCTTGTTGTACCGAAAGATATTAGAGAACAAGCAAAGAATAAAGAGACTTCAATGAATGAAGTGATGGCTTTGGAAATAATCGGAGAAGATTCATCAGATTCAGTGAAAGAAGATAGCTTTGATCCTAATGATAAAGCAATTATTAATTCCTTTTACAATGCGGATACGGATGAGGATCAGAGTAACTCTTCTCAGTTGAAAGAAGATGAATTAATTAGTACTCCTGTTACAGATAAAGCGGATATAGAAAAAAGTTCTGATACGAATTCAGATGAAAAGCAACCGGAACAAAAAGAAAGTAATAAGGAAGCGACTCCCCCCCACCCAAGTGAATTAAAAAGTGAAAATGGGGCTGTTAATTCCAATTCGAACGGTTCAGTGAAAAAAGAGCAAAACGAAGGTAAGCTAGGAAAGAATGACAGTAAAGACAAAGATAATGAGAAAAGAAATAAAAATAATCATGGTAAAGATATAGATAAAGATAACGGCAATAATAAAGAAAAAAGTCCAAATAAAGAGAAACAAAAAGGTAATAATAAAGAAAATAATAACAAAGTTAATAATAATAATTAATGGAAAAGCACTTTAAAGTGCTTTTCCATTTTTAAATGCATTCTACATTTCCACAATTACAGGTGGATTGTATTTCATCGCATGGTCCAGATAATAAAGAAGTGTATCATGTGAATCGACTACTTTTGTTTGATCCAATGAGTAATGATAGGCATTCAGGAACTGTTCGATTTTTTTGGATAGTATATCATCGTTTGTCCGAACCATTAATACCAGCAAGTCATCCCATTGTCCCCATAACGTGTAATAAAGAGCTTTGTCGTAGTCCGGAATCATTGTTACCCCTCCTTGATTGTCAAGGGTTACTAGTTATGTTTTCCCGCTTTCTATATATAATGTTCGTAACATTTATGGTGTGAATACCATAATAAGGATTTATTCAGAACGAATAGTAATAAACCTCCGTCGCATACTAAAATCAAACATGTAAGGAGGAATAAAAAAATGAAATACAAATTAATGAGCATTTTTGCAGTACTTTTTCTGACGATGGTTGCATGTCAGAACGCCGATAATAATGGTCAAGATACAGGAACTAATGGAAATGACACTGCAGAACAAACCAGATATAACAACAACCCAAATAACAATACTGGAGATGGACTGACAGGTGTACGTAACAATACAATGGATCGTAATGCTGATCGTTACCAGCGTGATACAGCTCAAAACATTAACAATGACAATAATCAATATGATGTATCAGAAGAAGCAGCAGAACGTATAACGGATGAAGTAAAGGAAATTGACAGGGTGCAAGTTCTTACAACGGACAATAATGCATACGTAGCAGCAAGCTTTGACAATGATGAGCGTCAAAATAGAAATCAAAATCAAGGTGAAAATCAAAATAACCAAGGGAACAACAATCGAGATAATGGAGAAGAAATAACGGATGAAGTGAAAGAAAAAATTGGGGACATCGTAAGATCGGTAGACAACAGTATTGAAAATGTATACGTTTCAACCAACCCTGATTTTGTTGACTTAACAAATAATTATGTGGACGATATGGATAATGGAGAGCCAATTGAAGGGTTCTTTGATCAAATGGGAAATATGATTGAACGTATTTTCCCGCAAAATAATTAATCATAAAAAGTAAAAAAACGGGTGCACAAGCACTCGTTTTTTATTTGAGTTAGGAACCTGTTCAATCGTTCATACATATAATTCATATTATCCACAGTAATTTACTTTGGTTTAATAATCCTTAAGGGGAATTTAAAAATGGGAAGAGAATTTATTGAGATATTTGAGGAATGGGCATTGGATTATGATAAGAGTGTTATGGGAGAACATCCGCAATATGTGGAGGTATTTGCTAATTATGATGCTATACTCAACGAAGTAGTACAACAGAGTTTGGGTACGGTGTTGGAATTTGGCGTTGGTACAGGTAATTTATCCAACAAATTGCTGAGTGCGGGTCATCACGTTATAGGTATTGAACCATCAAAGGCAATGAGAAATATTGCAAGCAGGAAGCTACCATCGATGACCGTATTGGATGGTGATTTTATTAACTATCCCTACATTTCAGTACGAATTGAAACAATAGCGAGCACTTACGCTTTCCATCATTTAACCGACACTGAAAAGGAGATAGCTATAAAAAAGTTTGCTTCTGTACTTCCTCAAAAAGGAAGGATTGTTTTTGGTGATACTATGTTTAAAACAGAGGCCGATAAACAACTGGAAATTGAAAAAGCGTTTGATAAAGGATTTGCCGATTTGGCAGATGATTTGAATCGCGAATATTATCCGACACTTGATATAATGAAGAATGCTTTTGAAAAGCATCATTTTAATGTATCATTTAAACAAATGAATGATTTTGTTTGGGTAATAACCGCGGACAAAAAATAAGCCAAATGAGGAGAGTTACAGGTATGACAAAAAAAATGAATGTAGAAAGCTTTAATCTTGACCATACAAAAGTAAAAGCACCATATGTACGTTTGGTAGGTGTAACAGAGGGTTCCAATGGAGATAAGGTACACAAATACGATATCCGTTTTAAGCAGCCCAATAAAGAACATATGGAAATGGCGGGTCTCCATTCTTTGGAACATATGATGGCAGAACTTATCCGAAACCACACAGATTCTGTCTTGGATATTGGTCCGATGGGCTGTCAAACAGGATTTTATTTATCCCTTCTCAATCATGAAGATTACGATGAGGTACTCGTTATGTTGGAGAAAACATTAAAGGATGTACAAATAGCACAGGAAGTTCCAGCATGCAATGAAGTGCAATGTGGCTGGGCTGCAAACCATAGCCTTGAAGGTGCAAAGGAAATTGCGACTGAAATGCTGAACCAGAGAGATGAATGGCACGAAGTTTTTTAAGCAGCATTAAATTAACAGATAAGGACAGTCTGTTTTTTAGATTGTCCTTATTTATTTCTCTATGTGGTAAAATAGGAATATAATTAATAGAGGCACTTTGAACCCAGTAAATGTTATTCGTGCGCGAGTTAAGTTAAAAGCTTATGGAGGTATACACAATGAGTGAGAAAGCACTGCAATATATTAGAGATAACCGAGATCGTCTGCTTGAAAAGTTGAATGAATTTTTATCGATTCCAAGTGTAAGCACGGACAAAAAACATAAAACAGATGTGAGCAATGCAGCAGATTTTGTCGTTACATATTTAAATGATATTGGCTTTGAAAATGTGGAAAAACAGGAAACAAATGGGCACCCCCTTGTATACGGTGAATATAATGGAGCAGGCCCGGATGCACCAACAGTACTTTTCTATGGTCATTATGATGTGCAACCAGCGGATCCAATTGATTTATGGGATAGTGATCCGTTTATGCCGGAAGTAAGAAATGGAAGACTCTTTGCACGTGGTTCCAGTGATGATAAAGGGCAGGTTTTTATGCATCTGGCAGTTTTTGAGGCATACATGAAAACTGAAGGAAATATTCCTATCAATGTAAAGGTGTGTATTGAAGGAGAGGAAGAGATTGGGAGTGAAAATCTCTATGATATTCTCCATGAAAAAAAGGAACAGTTTCAAGCAGATTTTGCGGTAATTTCAGATTCCGGTATGGCTGCAAAGAACCAACCAACGATTCTTTATGGATTAAAAGGGTTTACAGGTATTGAAATAACGGTGACTGGACCAGACCATGATTTACACTCAGGTATGTATGGTGGTGCTGTAAGAAATCCAATCGTCGCACTCAGTCACATTCTTGCCTCAATGAAAGATGAAAATGAAGTTGTTACGGTAGATGGTTTCTATGATGATGTGGAAGCCTTGACGGATGAGGAAAGAAAATTGATGGAGCAGGCACCTGGTGAAGATTTTCTTGAAACAACTGGAATATCGGAAACTGTATCTGAAAAAGGGTTTACAGCCAAAGAGCATACGATGGGGCGTCCAACTTTTGAAATAAATGGGATTTACGGAGGTTATCAAGGGGAAGGTACTAAAACAATTATTCCATCGTCAGCAACTGCGAAAATAACCTGTAGGCTTGTTCCTGGACAGGATCCAAACAAAATACAACAATTATTGGAAATGCATGTAAATAGAGTAGCACCATCTGGAGTTACAGTGGAAGTGAAAAAGGAAAAACTTTCAGCAAAAGCATACAAAGTAGAGCCTACACATCCACTCATAAAGAAGGCAGCAATCAGTTATACGAAAGCATTTGGAAAGGAAACAGTCTACCTTCGCATGGGTGGTTCTATTCCCGTAGTTGAATGGATGGAAGCAATCTATGATATGCCGATTGTCTTGTTGGGATTTGGAACACCTGATGACCGGTTGCATTCGCCAAATGAAAGTTTTCCATTGGACAGCTTTGATAAGGGAATGGAGACACTTGTGTATTATTGGGATGAAGTAAAGAAATGAAGTGAAGTGAAGTGAAAGTTCTATCGTACTCCGCTTTTGCAAATCAAATTCGAGGTATTTCACTTTAAGCAGGTAAACGAGAAAATGGGGGTTAATGAATGAAATATGCGATAGTAACAGGATCCTCAAAAGGACTTGGTGAATCGATTGCAAAATTATTTTTGGAATCTGGTGTTAACGTGGTTGGTCTATCAAGAAGTACAAGTGATCGTCTTTCGGTAATAGCCAAAGAGAATAACACAACTTTTAAACATGTACCTTGTGATCTTGGGAAAATTGAAACACTAGAGCAGATATGTCAGGAAATAACAGATACCGTCTTTACCGAAGATACGACTACGATTTATTTGGTCAACAATGCAGGTGTCATCGACCCCGTTAAACAATCCATTCACATACAACCTGATGAATTAGTTGGACATGTGAATGTGAATACCATTGCTCCAATGGTGCTTACGAATTATTTATTGAATCAAGCAACCGAAAAGGATGTTCCACTTATAAGTGTAATCATTACTTCAGGTGCTGCAGAATCACCAATGTATGGTTGGAGTGCGTATTGCACGACGAAGGCAAGTATGAATATGTATACAAGAACGGTTGCACTAGAACAAGAGGAATTAGAAACAGATAACAAAATTATCGCATTCAGTCCAGGTGTGATGGATACAGGAATGCAGGAAAAGATCCGTTCCAGTTCGAAGTCTGAATTTGTTGAATTAGACACCTTCAAAGGATATAAAGAAAATAACTTACTGAAAGATACAGAACTTGTCGGTGGAGTTCTGATTGATATACTAGTCGATGATGATATCCAGAATGGAAAAGTTTATTATGTGAAAAATTACCTGTAACCATATTCGATCATAAATAATAAGCAATTAGCCCTCCCCATTTCAGAAACCTTGCATAAATTAAAGTAGTCTCGAAAATAGAGGAGGGAAAATAATGAGTAAAGAATCAGGTTTCGGATCCAGTGGGTTTGCATTGCTGGTTGTTTTATTTATCTTATTAATTATCATCGGAACAGCATATACAGGCGGTTACGGTGGTGGCGGATACTACTAAGAAACGAAGAAAGATGTAGCGGATTTCCGCTGCATTTTTCTTGTTTTAAAGTAATTATAATTGTTGAAATGTGTTTTCGTTAAATTTCCGATGAAATAGCTTATTGATAATAAAGATACATATCAAAAGGGACACGAAGAGTATGACTGAATTGACATAGACATTCTGTATGGCATCCGTTTTCCACAAAATTATCGTAATGATTCCAATTATTCCTGCCTCAATCAGAAAACCGATCAAACCAATAAAACGGCCCTTGAAAAGCTCCTGTTCATCTGTCCAATACAACTTTGGTTGCATTAAATCCAGATAGGTTCCAAAACTGCTTGTGAACCAGCTGGCTGTTAGAATGAGTACAAGCCAAATCAGTACGATTTCTACCGGGATGCTAACAAAAAGGGTAACGATAAGAAATAAGAATAGGACAAGTAAATTTATTATCCAGGAAGCTGCAATTTTACTGAATGTAATTTGTTTTGGTTCAAGCGGCAAGAAGAGATTGGTATGCCATGTTTTTCCTTCACGTGAAAAAGAAGTAAAAGGGGTGACATTTGTACTGATCATCAAAAACGACGCCAAAAATAATCCGAGTAACGTCTGTTTCTCTGTCAATACATCGAGTACTTCTACAGATAAGCCAGTTCCAAAATCAAACATAAGGATGACGACAATAAATATGGGGCCGAACAAACTTTGGATAATACATTGCATTAGAAAAGTTGGGGTTCTGAAAATTATACGCAATTCCTTGATGATATATGCAACGCATACCGGGCGGCTTCTAACCTTTTTGTTTATTTTTTCGTCCGACAACTTTCGCTTGCTTCCTGTACTAAGTCCCAGAACTCCTTTTAAATAAATTAATTGTCCCAACCAAGCAAATAGTAGGACGGCAAAGATAACGAGGACAAGGAAAAAAACGAAAAAGAGCAATCCAAGCCATGTCTGTGCTTCACTTAGAATTCGGGCGCTTAGATATGCTGGTGGATAGTAAGAAGTCATCTTTTCAAGCAGGCCATCCTGTTCTTGAATCAATCTTGTTAATTCATTAATCATCTGATTGGAATTCGTATTTAATCGTATTAAAATATTGATTAGGATAATAAAAAGAAAGGATGCGATACCCGCAATTATTTTCGACCTGTCTTTATTTTTGGAAACATTTACAAATCGCATCATAAACATGAGCAGAACCGATGCAATCGTAAATGGAATGATTGGTATCAATAGAAACAGGATGATGCCATATACATAGTATAGAAATGGTCCCCCGCTGGCACTACCGTAGGAAAAGAATATCGGTAAATATACAAAAATAGTTGTCACATATAAATATAGGAATGGACTTGCTGCTTTCCCTATCAGCAATTGATAGGGATGAAAAGGAAGTGAAATATAGGATTGTATATCCTCAGCAAAATAAAATGCGCCTAGTACAGTAACTAAGCTCATAATAAATAACAGAATATGAATGCTCAAAAATAAAATCCCCAGTAGAAGCGATTCCTGGCCGTATGGTAGAAGTCCGTCATACAAAATATGAATAAGTTGATCCATGAACGTTATATAGATAAATAGCAAAGGCACTAGAAATAAAAGAGATAAAACATATAACCACACATGGGAACTTTTTTGGCCAGCATTGGAATACTGCATTTTAAGCATTGTTTTAATTAGAAGCCAGGTTTTATTCATCGCTGGTCAGCTCCAAAAATACGTTTTCCAATGATTGATCGGATTGATATTGTGATCTCAATTCATCCATATTTCCATAAAAAATTAGTTTTCCCTTGTTGATGATTGCAACAATATCACATAATTGCTCGACTACTTCAAGACCGTGACTTGAGAAAAACACCGTATTTCCTTTATCCGCGTGATTGCGCATCATTTCTTTCAATAGGTACGCTGATTTAGGATCCAGACCGGTAAGTGGTTCATCCAATATCCATATATCGGGATCATGGATTAAAACACCAGTGATAATTATTTTTTGTCTCATCCCGTGTGAATACGTTTGAATATAATCTTCCAATGCTTCATAAATCGAGAATTGCTTTGTGTAGTATTCCATTCTTTCCTTCCGGAGATCAGTTGGCACATTGAAAATATCGGCGATGAAATTTAAATATTCGATTCCTTTCAAACGAAGGAACATATCCGGTTGGTCAGGTACCAATCCAAAAATCCTTTTAGCTTCCAATGGTTGTTTCACGATATCTATGCCATTCAGCTTGATTGTCCCTTCATCAATTGGAAGAATTCCTGTCATCATCTTAATGGTCGTTGACTTTCCAGCACCATTTGGTCCCAGAAAACCGACAATTTTTCCATCTGGTATTATTAAATTAAGCTCGTGAATTGCATTATGTTTTCCATGAAAACTTTTACTAACATGATTAATCTCAATCATTACTTGCACCTCAATTCGAATTAACTGTTTAGAAGTGTTCCGATACTGTATTTAACAGTATTTTATGATACACTTTATTTTGGCAAGTAAGAAAGTATAAACATTCTTACTTGTATAAGTGTGGGCTTTGGCAAATGCCTAAGTTTTCTAAGATATTTCACTTATTATTGAATGAAATTGATATATACTACTAACCATTTAAACGCACATACAATAGTATACCGCATTTTAATGTCCCATAGAAGAGAGGAAGTTAATCTATGATTACAAGAAAAAGCAAACGTGAAATTGAACAAATGCAGGCAGCAAGTGAAGTTCTTGTTGCGTGTCATAAGCAAATCGCTAAAATGATAAAACCTGGAATAACAACACTGGAAATTGATACCTTTGCAGAAAAATTTATGGCTGACCGTGGTGCGACTCCTGAACAAAAGGGATATAGTGGTTATCCTTTTGCCATTTGTGCATCTGTTAATGATGAAATATGCCATGGCTTTCCAACAGAAGAAAAATTAAAGGATGGAGATATTGTAACGATTGATATGGTCGTCAACCTTCATGGAGGATTGGCCGATTCTGCCTGGACGTATGCAGTAGGCAATGTGGATTCAGTAGGCAAACGATTGATGGATGTCACAAAAGCAGCTCTCTACAAAGGAATTGAGCAAGCTCAATTAGGTAGTCGAATCGGAGATATTGGTCATGCAATCCAAACCTATGCGGAAGGGGAAGGCTTCTCTGTTGTTCGGGATTTTACAGGACATGGAATAGGACCAACCATTCATGAAGAACCGCATGTACCACATTTTGGATTACCGAATAAAGGTTTGCGCCTGAAAGAGGGCATGGTCATTACAATTGAACCGATGATTAATGAAGGAACATGGGAAAGCCAAATGGATGACAATGGCTGGACAGCAAGAACGATTGATCAAGGACGCTCCGCACAGTTTGAACATCAAATTGTTGTCACAAAAGAAGGTCCGCTAATTTTAACCGATCAAGATAAATAATGAATCGTAAACTTGGGTAAAGGAGAGGATAGCAATGCGCGTTGTATCTATTTGTCCGAGCAACACGGAAATTTTGGCTTATTTAGATCAGTTGGATGTACTCGTTGGTGTTGACGATTTCTCAGATTGGCCGACTTCCATATGGAGCTTGCCGAAAGTTGGTCCGGATCTTTCCATTGATATGGAAAAGGTGGAGGAGCTACAACCGGATCTTGTTCTAGCGTCCTTAAGCGTCCCAGGTATGGAAAAAAATATTGAGGCCCTGGATGAAAGGGGTCTGCCATACATTATATTAAATCCTAATTCATTAGAAGAGATAGCTCATGATATTAAAACTGTAGGAGAAGCACTGAACCTTGTACAGTTGGGGAAGGAAAAATCGGAAGGGTTTCTTAAAGAGGTAGCCCATCTGAAGGAAATTGCTTCGGATAGGAATACTCGTCCTTCTTTATACTGGGAATGGTGGCCTAAACCGGTATTCACTCCAGGAAAAGTGAATTGGCTTACAGAAATCAGTGAACTAGCGGGAGCAGAAAATATTTTTGCAACCGAAAACGTAGCAAGCTATCAAACGGATTGGGAAGATGTCAAAGCAAGAAATCCCGATCACATTTGCATGGTCTGGGTCGGAATCAAAGAAGCGAAAATGAGACCCGAATTAGTCATCAAGCGCCCTGGCTGGAATGAAATGAAGGCAGTTCAAAATGGAAATATTCACGTACTCGAAGAATCACTCTTCTGCAGACCATCTCCACGATTGCTCGAAGGTTTAAAGAAGTTAATGGAAGTTATATGAATGGATAGAGGAGAAGGGGAATGAGTCCCGCCTATCACCTCCATCAAAAAGAGAACCAAGAGGAATATTTCCTCTTGGTTCTCTTCACGTATCATCTATTCACTCTTGCTGTGTTTGCACCAAATAGGATAGTTATCAACGGGCTAATCAGGCAGAAGAATGCGAATGGCAAATACTCAAGAACAGAAACACCTAATACATTTGCGATAAATACACCGCAGACACTCCATGGTATAAGTGGATTAATGACTGTTCCGGCGTCTTCTAATGTTCTAGAAAGGGCTTTTTTAGTGAGACCTGCTTTTTCATATATTCCCTTGAATGTTTCACCTGTTAGCAAAATAGATAAATATTGTTCTCCGATTAGAACATTCACACCAATTGCTGTTGCGGCGGTGGAAAGAATAATCGAGCGGGTGTTACGTAATTTTTCCTGTAAAGCTGTAAGGATGCTTGGAAGTATTCCGGTAACAAACAATAGCCCTCCAAAGCTTAAAGCTAATATGACGAGAGATATCGTAAATAACATACTGTTGATGCCACCTTTCGTTAATAATTCATTAACGGGGGCAAAGTCAGTTGTGCCGGTATAGCCATTAAACCAGATGGTCCAGATCTCAGACCAGTTCAGATTCGTTGTGAAAACTGCAGATACAGTAGCAATTAAACTGCTGACAGTTAAGGCAATAAAGGCAGGAACTTTAAATAGAGTACAGAAAACTAAAATGATTAACGGGATCCAGGAAGCCCAGTGTATAAGCCCAGCAGACAATAGTGCTGTTTGGTATGCTTCCACATTATTTAAGGATGTGGACTGTTCTGGTGATAAAATAACAAATAATATAAAGGAAACAATAAATGCCGGAATTGTCGTTAAACTAATATGTTTAATATGGTCAAATAAATCCACGCCAACGATCGTAGAGGCAAGATTAGTCGTATCGGATAGAGGAGACATTTTATCACCGAAAAAGGCTCCTGAGACAATTGCTCCAGCTGTAATTGCGAGCGAAGAATCCATTGCACCTGCCATACCTATAAACGCAACCCCAATAGTTGCGGTCGTCGTTAACGAACTTCCCAGAGCTACTCCGATTATCGCAGTAACAGCAAACACAATTGCGTAAAACCATGTTCCACCTATTACTGAAAAACCAGTATTAATTAAAGCAGGAATAGTTCCGCTAATAATCCAGCTACTGATGAGTATTCCAATCAGAAAGAATAGGAATATCGCGCCCATTCCTGCACTTGCCCCTGAAATCATTGCTTCTTGCAAACTTTTAAAAGAGATCCGTTTTATTAACCCGTAGGCAACTAAGGAAAAAATCCCAAGTAATATCGGTATATGCGGTACTGTCTCCAATCCGATAATAAAATAACTGATGAGACCAATGATGAAAACAAAGAATAATACTGCTTCGATAAATGAAGGAAGATGTTTTGGTTTAATGGGAATCATGATGTTTCCTCCTCTAAAATTAATAAAAGCTCCGCCCCTAAAAAAGGGACGAAGCGTACTCCGCGTTACCACCCTGATTGGTGAAATAAATTCACCCTCTCAATGTAATAATCCATTTATAATACGTCCGTACAAAACAAACATATTCGGATCTGTAATTCAATCATTACCTGCCAAAGCTTGCACCAACCACTTTGTCTCTAGTTTCTGCATGGATATAATCTACTTTAATCCCGGATATCTAAACTATTTGATTATGATAGTATTGACTATACATCGTTGATTCTTTATTTGTCAATAACATATATTTCTCATTAGAGAGACTTCAACTTTGCAAAAAATTCAGTTATAATAAGAGTATTTTACTAAAGGAGGATTTTCAGAAATTGTGACAAACCGAGAAGAAATTCATACATCTGCTTCGATACATATGATTAAAAAAGGAATCTTCACCGGCTTGCCAATCATGCTCGGTTACTTGCCTGTAGCAATTACATATGGAGTATTGGCAAAACAAGCAGGAATGTCATTAACTGAATTAACATTGATGAGTGTTTTGGTTTTTGCCGGAGCGAGTCAGTTTATGGCCGTTAATATGATTGCTGTTGGTACAGGTGCGCTTGAGATAATTATTGCAACGTTTGTACTTAATTTCCGCCATTTTGTCATGAGTCTTTCATTTATGAATCAGCTTAGGAATTTTAGTTTAAAATGGAAAATTCCTTTGTCATTTGGTTTAACGGATGAATCATTTGCAGTCTCGTCCGTAAATAAGGACGAAGCAAAAATGGAAAAGGGTGCACTTTTTTATGGGACAATTTTAATCATTGCATACGTATCCTGGATTTTCGGTTCTTTCCTAGGTGGCGTTTTAGGGGATGTTATCCCAGACAGACTGAGTCAAAGCATGGGAATCGCACTGTATGCCATGTTTATAGGTTTATTACTACCTTCCGTTAAAAAGGATAAAAGGATCGCTGTAATTGCTCTATTTGCCATGCTGATTAATGCTTTATGTATTCAACTCGGAATGAGCACCGGATGGGCAATCGTGGTTGGGACCATCATTGGTGGTATGAGCGGAATATATTTACTTAAGGAGGAACCGGCATGATTATTTTAATTATAATTGGTATGTCAATCGTAACCATGCTGCCAAGGGTTGTTCCTGCTTTCATTATTGAGAAGATGCAGTTCCGCCCTTGGGTAAACAGGTGGTTGAATGCCATTCCGTTTGCCGCATTAGGGGCACTTATATTTCCTGGCATATTATCCGTGAAACCGGATGAACCGCATATAGGCATGCTTGGTGGACTTGTAGCTATTGTTCTGGCGACAGCAGGGTTAAATGTTGTATTGGTTGTTATTGGAGCCATATTTACAGTTTACTTTTTATTGTTATAAACAGGCTTAACGTTAAATACGTTAAGCCTGTTTCCCTTCATACGGTTCAATATGAATATGTGCATGTGTAATATCATGTTTTTTATCAAGGTAATATTCAATTCTCTCCGTGATTTGATGACTTTCTGCGACATTCAGGTTTGGATCAACAAGTATGGTGATTTCTATTAATGCCTGATTACCGTGTATTCTTCCTTTAACATCAACAACTTCTTTAACATCTTTATCTTTAGTAATACTACTTTTAATTCCTTTCAGCTGTTCTTCATCAAATCCGTCTGTCAAAGTAATGGTGGAATCTTTAAAAATATCCCAAGCAGTTTTACAAATAATGAGACCGACAATTAGTCCTGCTAGGGCGTCAAGCCAGAAAACCCCAAATTGTGCTCCAATAATTCCAATAAAAACGCCGATACTTACCAGTGCATCTGAGCGGTTATCCTGTGCTGCAGCATTCAGGGAACTGCTTTTAATTTTTTTTGCAAGTTTAAAATTATAGCGGTAAACCAGTAGCATAACGACCGCTGAACCGAGAGCAGTCCAGGCAGTCAGCATGTCAGGCTGAGGGACTTCAGTAATAAACAAGTTTTGAAACGTATCGAATATTACTTGTACACCGATAAACATCATAATAAAGGCTGCAAATAGAGAAGCAATGGTTTCTGCCCGGTAATGTCCATAACGATGTACTTCATCCGGAGGCTTTCTTGATATTTTTAGACCGATCAAAACGGCGACAGAAGCAATCACATCGGTTGAATTGTTTAAACCATCTGCCCTTAATGCCTCTGAATTACCTGTGCCAGCGATATACAGCTTGGTAATTGCAAGTACAATGTAAGCGATAATGCTTAGCCAAGCACCTTTTTCCCCTTTTTTCAGATTGTCTGAATGATTCATTCCTTTTCCTCCATGTTTCATTGCTTTATGTATTTCTATTCCTTTAGAGGTTGTTCAAAAACGGCGAAACTTATAAGCTGTCCATATCTTTAAAAAGCTGGATTTGTATCTTTTATAAGAGGGAACATGTAACTTTAACAGTGTATCAGAGGTGTGCTAGGTGGGTCTAGAGAAACATTCAAGCATTAGTGAACATGTATTGTGGGCTAGTAAGTTATTTTGCTTAGGGAAAACATTCCATTTAAATCTTAAAATTTAGGTTGCAATTATTCTAAAAATTTAGGATAATGATAAAAAGGGAACAAAGGGGGCGTGTTCCGTGAAAAAGGAGAAAATAGTTTACAGATTTTGTCGCTATCAAGGTGAAAGATTGCAAGCTAAACGTGAAATTCCTTATGAATTGAGACTCTTTGCTCGCTTGATTTTAGATGAGCTTTGCTTTAACTGGAATAAGAAAAGATTAGAAGAAGATATAAATGGATCGATAGAAAAAGGAAATAAAGAAAACTTTATTAAATTAAGTAACGAATACAAGCATTTTATTTGGGAATAGAAACGGTTTAATAAGCCTTACCTTCATGTGGTGGGGCTTTTTTATTGCGAATAGAAGGAATGATACATAACTTTGGCGGATAAAATGTGGACACAAAAAATACGTTAATACATAGACAGAATGATATTATTTTTTATATCTTATTATTTTCAGTAGTACTTGGGGTAGAAGCAGAACTTTTTATGTATTTTTTGTAAAATTTCGGATTTATGATGTGCCGTTTGTTCCTTGTTTGCTATGCTGAGAAAATAAGGGGGATCGTACAATGGAAAATAAAAAGAAAATTCAACGGAGCTGGATGCTTTATGACTTTGGAAACTCAGCATTTGCGACAACAATTATGGCAGCAGTGTTACCAGTTTACTATTCAAGTGTTGCAGCATCGGGACTGGAAGATGGTCTTGCAACAAGTTATTGGGGTTACTCACAATCGATTTCCGTACTGATTGTCGCTGTATTGGCTCCCATATTAGGGGCTATCAGTGATTTCTCTGCAGCAAAGAAGAAGTTTCTCCAATTTTTTGCATTTATGGGTATTATTGCCAGTGTCCTTTTATTTTTTGTAGGTGAAGGAGATTATATATTAGCTTCGGTCTTATTTATTGTTGGTTCAATCGGTTTCTCAGGAGCCAATATTTTTTATGATGGCTTCCTACCTGAGATTGCAGATAAGGATGAAATGGATCGCGTTTCATCCGGTGGTTTTGCTTTCGGCTATATTGGTGGAGGAATCTTGCTCTCCATTAATGTATTAATGATATTGAACCCAGGTTGGTTTGGGCTTGCAGATACAGCTATGGCAAGTCGTGTATCATTTGCAACCGTTGGCGTTTGGTGGCTCCTTTTTTCCATACCATTAATAAAGAATATAAAAGAAGAAAAAAAATCGCTTGTTAAGCGGGATCAATCGTATATTGCAATTGGTTTCTCCAGGGTAGGAAATACATTTAAAGAGATTAAGCAATATAAACAACTACTTATCTTCCTATTGGCATTTTGGCTATATAATGACGGTATATCCACGATTATTCGTATGGCGACTATCTATGGAAGTGAGATAGGAATAGCTCAGAATGATTTAATTATTGCACTATTAATCACACAGTTCGTTGGTATTCCATTTACATTTTTCTTTGGCTGGCTTGCCTCTATTATCACAGCAAAGAAAGCATTGAATATAACTCTTTTTGTCTATCTAGGTATCGTTATACTTGGATACTTTATGAATTCATCCCTTCATTTTTATATTTTAGCAATCTGTGTTGGAATGGTTCAGGGTGGGGCGCAATCCTTGAGCAGGTCTATTTATGGACGTATGGTTCCTGCCAACAAACATGCAGAATTCTTTGGGTTTTATGGGATTTCCTCTAAATTTGCAGCAGTAATCGGTCCTTTTATGTTTGCATTCATTGGTCAGATTACAGGAAATAGCAGATTAGGAATTATTTCACTAGTTTTCTTCTTTATAATCGGTATCTTTTTACTCCGATTTGTGGATATTGATCAGGGGATACGGGATGCAGAACGACTTTCCGATCCAAAAGGAAAAGTGGAGGTAAAACCAAAATAAAAGTGTGTCATACGTTACTTTTTGAACAATCTCTAATTAAAAACAGAGTGCCTATGCACTCTGTTTTTTTTATACGATTGGATCACTATATATATTTTCAAGACCGAGCTCCAATGGCTTTCCAGTATCATATGAAATATGATCAATCAGATCAATTAGTCTCTGCAAAGAATAATCATTCTTGTTCTCCCAATAATTCTGTAACTCCATCAAAATTTCAATGCTTTCTCCCCGAGCTCTATTATAGAGTTCAATAAAACTTTTATTGGAAGGCTCATTTGTTGCTGGATGATGCCAAGTTGTATGATTCAGATTCAAATAATCAATATCATCTTTTATTGGTCGATGAGAATAAGATGAGATCATCGATCCTAACACTAGATTTTTCCATCCATACGGGTCGGCGAGTATTTTAAGTGCAAGCTTCATATCTCTGTACGCCTTTTGAATATATTCCGAAGAAGAGCTGCCAAGTTCCGGATAATATTTATTAATTGTTTGAGCTAGTAATATATTCACTTCTTTATTCAACGATTTTCCAACATCTATTTCTTTATAAACGGAGGACTTCCAAGTTTTTAGCTTGTGATATTTTTCCATCATGCGTGTATCAATAAGTATTTCTAACTTTTGATGATTACTTCCTTCATAACCTGCACGATAATGGATATAAGGATGGGTATTACGGTCTAATATGTGATGTGTGACAAAACCAGTAACATAAGCTTTTACCTCACTACATTGCTCCTTGGAATTAATAATCATATCGATTAAAAATTCACCACACCGCTTCGTATGGAGCGCCATTCCGACTTCATGTACAGGCTCATCTTTAATCCAAGGCCAAAAATTATAATAGAAAAAGGGGTCAGGACCCTGAGCACCTAACTTCATGTATGGTTCGTATTGTGAAAAAGGATAAGGACGGTTTACCGCATCTATAACATCTTCACAAAATAAAATATGGGTCCATATATTCGGCATAGAGAAATCCTCCTTTCTACGCGTACCAAAATCTATATTGCCAGAAAGACCTCTGCTGTAATCAGTCTTCCTATCTTAAAATAGTTCTTCACCCATTATACTTAAAAAAATCCTTTGATTGGCAAAGATTGTAGTACAATTTTGTGTCACCTACATATATCTGCCATTTTCCGAGTATACGGGCAAAAGTTTTAAAAGATAAGTATTATAAGTATTATTTTATTTGGAAAATTTGATACAATAGAGTAGGTTTCAACAATTATTATACATAACGAGGGAGGAATTAACATGGATTTTCGTGTCGAAAGAGATACGATAGGGGAAATTAATGTACCATCTGACAAATATTGGGGGGCACAAACGCAAAGAAGTAAACAGAATTTCCCAATCGGTAATGAAAAAATGCCAACTGAAATAATAAAAGCGTTTGCAATATTAAAGCGCAGTGCAGCAAAGGCTAACAGTGATTTAGGGCTGCTGGAAAGTGAAAAGGCGGAAGCAATTTATTATGCTGTAGATCAAGTGCTAGAAGATAAATTGAATGAACATTTTCCTCTCGTTGTTTGGCAAACAGGTAGTGGCACGCAATCAAATATGAACGTAAATGAAGTATTGGCTTTTGTCGGTAACAAGTGGCTTGAAGAAAAGAAAAGCGAACTAATCCTTCATCCAAATGATGATGTTAACAAATCACAAAGCTCCAATGATACATATCCTACAGCAATGCATGTAGCATCTGTCATAAAATTGGAAGATACAGTAATCCCTGCAATACAGCAATTAAAAAGGACCCTAAATGAGAAAGTACAAGCATTCTCAGATATAGTTAAAATAGGGAGAACCCATTTACAGGATGCAACCCCAATAACACTCGGTCAGGAGATTAGCGGATGGCACCGTATGCTGGAAAAATCTGAATTGATGATTAATGAAAGTACAAATCATTTAAGAGAACTTGCTATTGGTGGTACAGCAGTTGGAACAGGATTAAATGCACATCCCGAGTTTTCTGAACGGGTATGTGAAGCGATCAGTGAATACACTGGGAAAAAATTCATTTCTGCACCAAATAAATTTCATGCATTAACAAGTCATGATGAGACAGTGTATGCTCATGGAGCGCTAAAAGCATTGGCGGCCGATATGATGAAGATTGCCAATGATGTACGCTGGCTGGCAAGTGGGCCGCGTTGCGGAATTGGTGAAATTACAATCCCGGCAAACGAACCTGGAAGTTCCATTATGCCAGGAAAAGTTAACCCAACCCAAAGTGAAGCAGTGACAATGGTCGCAGCACAGGTTATGGGGAATGATGCAACGATTGGATTTGCCGCAAGTCAAGGGAATTTTGAACTGAATGTATTTAAACCTGTTATTGCATTTAACTTTCTTCAGTCCAGTCAACTATTAGCAGATAGTATACTTTCGTTTGATGAACGATGTGCAGTAGGTATCGAGCCAAATCATGAACAAATTGAAAAATATTTAAATGATTCTTTAATGCTTGTTACAGCATTAAACCCTCACATTGGATATGAAAATGCAGCAAAAATAGCTAAAAAGGCATTTAATGACAATTCAACATTAAAAGAGACTGCTCTTGAGCTTGGATTGTTGACTGAAGAAGAATTTGATGAATATGTTAATCCGAAAGAAATGACATTTCCAAAATAAGAAGTGGGATAGAGCACATTGTCTAAAAACAGCGTGCTCTATTTTTTGTTAAATTGGAATTCATCCTACAATTTACCAGCAAAATCTTGTGATAAGTTTTTTTAAAGTGCAGACAATAGAGTTACAGGAGGTGATAAATATGGCTAACAACAACTCAAATCAACTACTTGTTCCTGGAGTACAACAAGCGCTTGATCAAATGAAATATGAAATTGCTCAAGAATTTGGTGTTAATCTTGGAGCAGACACAACTTCACGTGCGAATGGTTCTGTAGGTGGGGAGATTACGAAACGTCTTGTACAAACTGCTCAACAACAAATGAATGGACAAAACTTCTAAATAATATGGCTGGAGGGAAGTCTTTTGAGGCTTCCCTCCCTTACATATGGTCTCAGAAGCGTGAAGCTAGGGAAGCGGCATTTGGCTGTTGCGGCAATACACGAAAAAAAGAGAAGCAGAGCTCGCTTCCCTTCACCCGTTATCTTATTCGAAGTTCAGTTTCTGAATCAAAGAAATGTACTTTATTCATATCGATCGCAAGTTCAATGGTATCTCCACCTTTGATATCTGTCCGTGAATCGACTCTTGCAACAAAGTCTTGAGAATCTAACTTGGAGTATAAGATTGACTCAGCACCCATTAATTCAGCAACTTCTATGGAAGCAGTAATTTTAGTATCAGGGGTCGATTCAATAAATATAAGTTCATCATGAATATCTTCTGGACGAACTCCGAGTATTACTTCTTTTCCTATATTATTTTTTTGACGAAGTGTTTTTAACTTACCTTCTGGAACTTTTAACTTCGAATCACCAACAACAAAATAACCATCTGTTAATGTACCAGTAAAGAAGTTCATAGAAGGCGATCCGATAAATCCACCAACGAAAACATTATCCGGATTATCGTAGACATCCTTTGGTGCTCCAACTTGTTGAATAATACCGTCTTTCATAACTACCAATCGTGTTGCCATTGTCATCGCTTCTGTCTGGTCATGTGTTACATAAACAGTAGTTGTTTGTAACCGCTGATGAAGTTTTTGAATTTCCGCACGCATTTGTACCCGTAATTTTGCATCAAGGTTGGATAAAGGTTCATCCATCAAGAATACTTTTGCATCACGAACGATAGCTCGTCCAAGAGCAACACGCTGACGTTGACCACCAGAGAGTGCTTTTGGCTTACGATCAAGATACGCTTCCAAACCGAGAATGTTTGCTGCATTGTTAACACGTTGTTCAATTTCATCCTTTTTAAACTTACGAAGCTTTAATCCAAATGCCATGTTATCGTATACATTCATATGTGGATATAATGCATAGTTTTGGAATACCATCGCAATATCACGGTCTTTCGGTGCAACATCATTCATCAACTTGTCATCAATATAGAATTCACCATCCGTAATTTCTTCCAACCCTGCAATCATTCTTAACGTGGTTGATTTACCACAACCAGAAGGTCCAACAAAAACAATAAATTCTTTATCCTTAACATGTAAATTAAAGTCATTTACTGCAACAATATTTTTATCATATGATTTTTGAATATGTTCTAACCGTAATTCAGCCATTCTATATTCCCTCCAAATGTAAACGTTTTATTAACCTTATTGTACCGAATAGATATCGGTTATGAAATGGCAAAGATGCACAAAGATAGGCTCAAGTTATGTGCATATTGGATAGTAGTGCAAGATAAACCGTAACAGCCTGGTCAAACTGTCTCAGATCAATTCCAGTTTTCTCATGAAACTTATCGATTCTATATTGAAGACTATTGCGATGCATATATAATTTTTTAGCTGTAACTGAGATATTTAGATTGCATTGGATAAACGTTCGAATCGTTTGGAGGAAGTCCTCATCGTTTTTAAATTCTTGCAAAATGAGGCTACTAATTTGTTCTCGATGGTAGGGAGTTGTATTTTTTACCAAGTCTAAGGGAATGGCATCCACATACGTTACAACGGATTTGTCCGTATATGTAAAAGCAGTTTGTGCTGACTGCAACAGCGATGCATGATGCTGACGTAACCCAGTGAATTGGTTTAGAAAAGGACCAACAAAAAATTTGGTATTTACAAACAAATCACTCATCAGTGTGTCACTTATCTGTGCGTAGGATATATTTTCTTCCAAGTGATCTTCCTGTTGTTCAATAATGATTCCTTCATTCTCATTTTCCCATAGAATAGATACAGACCAGGAAAAGAATTCCTGTATGGTAGCTTTAAAGATATCGGCTTCTATTTGGTTTTTCTTATAGGAAAAATAGATAAAGCGGAAACCTTGATCAGGTATGTCACTGGCGGGTGAAGTTTGAATTCGCTCTTTCCATAAAAGTTCCTGTTTTGTTGGCTTAGGTATATTTAAGTTATAAGGTGTTAAAAACGCAGACAAGATAGCTGTATCCTTTTTACTTAATTCATTTTTATGTATGCCGATAATTTCATTTGTAGCTGTTAGAAACCATTGATAGTCGTCGGGTACAGGACGTGAATTATTATCATAAATTAAAAAAGTGGAAAATACATTTTTAAGCATTTTTTGCATGCAGAAAACTCCTTTTTGTCAGATCTAATACAATTATAGCAGGATAAAGAGTTCAAAAAATATTTGTTCTTCATTTTGTCTTTGTACCTGAAACTATACATGAGTCTTTTCCTCTGTTATAGTAACCATAGAAATAATATAAGGAGGGAATTTCATGCCTAATATTTATGATAGTGCATATAATTTAGAAACAGCTATTCGTGAAAGCGAAGAGTTTCAAAACTTAAAAACAGCATACGAAACAGTTATGAATGATCCAAGTGCCAAGGAAATGTTTGAAAGTTTCCGCGATACACAAATGGAGTTACAGGAAAAGCAAATGCAAGGGCTCGAAATTAGCGAAGAAGAAGTCGAAAAAGCGCGTACCGTTGTTGAAGCAGTCCAGGAGCATCAGGATATTGCTAAATTAATGGAGGAAGAACAACGCTTGAACACTGTAATTAATGATATTAGCCGTATTATAACGAAACCGTTGGAAGAACTTTACGGAAGTACAGAAGAAGCTAACTAAATGAGTACATAAGAATCCCGCAGAATTCAATTCTGCGGGATTTACGTTTTTCCTCTGCTTTCCGAATCATCTATGAAAAAGTACAAGCTTTGCTTCTTGATTTACGCATCGATGCGTATGTTCTGTGTAACCCTTTTCGTTCAAAAGGTCTGTTCCGATTTTTTTGGCATCGTCATCGGTTGATGCTGTAAAAGATTCATCAAGTAGTTTTTCTCCAGACGATTCAAAAACGGTTAATGCATATGTTCTCATAAGCTTCCCTCCTATCTTATGTAACCGCTTAATTAGGCGCACTTCCATTATAGTTTAAATTTTAACAGAAGTGAATAAAAATTATGAAACTATTACCTATTTTCATCGTAGTATATACAGGAAAGGGGAGAGAGAATATTGACATTAATATTAAAACAAGTTACAAAACGATTTGATGAACACATAGCAGTTAATCGACTTTCACTTGAAATTCCTGAGAAGGAAATGTTTGGTTTTTTAGGCGGAAATGGTGCAGGGAAGACAACTACCTTCCGTATGATCCTTGGTTTGTTGGATAAAACAGAAGGTGAGATTTCGTGGAAAGGGGAATCGATTAATTACGATAAGAGCCATTTAATTGGTTATCTCCCAGAAGAAAGAGGGTTATATCCGAAGTTAACGGTAAGGGATCAGTTAATTTATCTCGGGAAACTGCGGGGGATGAAAAAGCAAGAGGTCAATATAGAGCTTGAAAGCTGGCTTGAACGTTTTAAAGTACCAGAATACATAGACAAAAAAGTGGATGAACTGTCAAAAGGGAATCAACAAAAAATTCAATTTATCACTGCAGTTATCCATAAACCAAAATTGTTGATTTTAGATGAACCATTTTCTGGCCTAGACCCAATTAATGTTGAAATGTTAAAAGCAGCTGTCGTAGATTTAAAAATGCAGGGTACCTCGATTGTGTTTTCATCACACCGAATGGAACATGTTGAAGAGTTATGTGAGCATCTATGTATTTTACACAAAGGAAAACCAGTTGTTCAAGGTTCATTGAAAGACATAAAACAAACATTTGGCAGAAAGAATCTTGTCGTTCATGGGGATCATTCATTTGATTTTTTAGAGAACTTCCCAGGAGTTGTACAATATAAAAAAATAACACAGGGATGCGAATTGCAAATCGAAAATGAAGAAATCTCACAAAAGATTTTTTCCGCATTACAAGGTCAGGGTTTTATCCGTAAATTTGATTTGGAGGAACCGTCATTGAACGATATTTTTATTGAGAAGGTAGGTGCATCTTATGAATAAATTTTGGATTATTCTGTCGCATACTTATCTCACAAAGGTAAAGACAAAATCGTTTGTGATCAGTACTGCAATTATGCTGCTTGTACTTATTGGTCTTGCGAATTTTCAAAGTGTCATTGAACTATTTTCAGATGATAGCACAGAAGAAGTGGCAATTATAGATGAATCTGGTACCTATGTGGAATCTTTGCAGGAAAGTTTTGCTGCAGCGGATGTAGATGTGGAATTAGTCCCCTTTGATGGAGCCGTAGATGAAGCGCAATCAGCGGTTCAAAATGAGGAATATAAAGCACTTGTGGTACTAACTATGAATGAAGAACAAATCCCGGAAGCTACATACTACGCAAATAATATTGCAGAGTCAGGGACTAAAACAGTATTCGAACAACATCTTCAACAGTTGAAGATTGTTATTGCAACACAACAATCAGGAATTGATCAGGCAACGATTGCCGATATTTACGCCCCAATCCCATTTGAAACAGTGGCGTTGGATGAATCTGCAAAAACTTCTGAAGAACTTAGCCAAGCTAGAGGCATTGTTTATATTATGCTGTTTGTACTATATATGGCAGTTATCATTTATGGGCAAATGATTGCGACAGATGTTGCTACCGAAAAGTCTTCAAGAGTTATGGAAATACTGATTTCAAGTGCATCCCCTGTCACGCATATGTTTGCAAAAATTATTGGGGTAGCATTCGTTGGGTTAACACAAGTAGGACTGTTTATTGCTGTTGGATATGGGTTAATCGTCTCCAAACAAGATGAATTTAACGGAGAATTCTTTAGTTCATTTGGTTTCCAGGACACCTCGCCTACTATTTTTATTTATGCAATTGTATTTTTTATTCTAGGATATCTACTATACGCAACATTGGCTGCGATGCTAGGATCACTCGTTAGTCGGATTGAGGACGTCAATCAACTTTTAGGACCAATGATTATGCTTATAATGGTTGCATTCTTTATTGCAATGTTCGGTTTAAATATGCCGAATTCTACATTTATACAAGTAACTTCATTTATCCCATTTTTTACACCGATGATTATGTTTTTACGCGTTGGTATGCTCGATATTCCAATTTGGGAAGTAGCCTTATCCATTGGCATACTGATAGGTACGATAGCATTGCTTGCCTATGTAGGTGCTAAAGTTTATAGTGGAGGCGTCTTAATTTATGGACGTTCCGGTTCATTAAAAGACTTCAAAAAGGCGATTGCTCTGTCCAAAAAAGAGAAATAATATGTGATACCAATAATATTTGATATAATAGAAAAGCCACTTCGATTAAAGGAAGTGGCTTTTGACGACTTCAAGTGGAACGATTAACTAAAAACGGACACTTTTATATTTTCATTCCAATTTTAAGACAACACTTTAATGAAATCCCCAATACACTTGTTATTGCAGCTAATGCTTTTAAAAAATGAAGGAGATGTATTATTTTGAATTATGATGAAAAAGTAATGAATCGAATGAAACGAATTGAAGGACAAATTAGAGGCGTATTAAAAATGATGGAGGAAGAAAAAGATTGTAAAGAAGTTGTTACTCAGTTATCAGCAGCCAAAAGTGCCCTTGATCGAACTTCCGCATTAATTGTGAGTAAAAATTTAGAACAATGCATTCGAGAAGAACAAGCAAATGGAGAAAGTGCAGAATCGGTAATTAATGAAGCAGTTAATTTACTTGTTCGAAGTAGATAGAGAATCTCAGGAAGACATAGAGGACTTCTTTGATATTAAAATCAAAGTCGTCCTTTTATCGTGAAACTATTCAACTGGGGCTAATTCACTTTCCGTAAGCCATTTGTGATTCGTCACTTCTTCCCCTGTTGTTGAGGTATAATCCACCATATAGACCGTTGTTTCCTCAGCTGAATCAATTTCAGCTTTTGCACCTTCCATGCCTTCCATATGGTTTGCATTTAAAGTAACTTCTTCCCCTGTTTCTAAAGGCTGATCTCCTGCATCTTCCATTTCTTCATGAACGACCCATTTATGGTTTTCCACGCTATCTCCGCCGGTTGTAGGGGTATAAGAAACAGTATAGGCGGTAGTATCATAGGCAGCTGTAATAGTTGCTTCAGTTCCCTGCATACCTTCCATATGATCTGCCTCTATAATCGCTTGACTTCCAACTTCATAGGTGGGATTTGAAGCTTCTTCAAGACCTTCGGGAACATCTCCTGAACCGGAATGATTCATACCCGAATGGTCACCTTCCATACCTTCATCCACACCGTCCTCCGTTTCTTGCTCCGTATTCAAATCCGTATTTTCTTCTAGATTCGTGTCTTCCGTTCCGCCAGTACATGCTGATAAGAGAAAAATAGAAACTATTGATACTAGACCTATTGCTAATCTATTGCTTTTCATTAATAAAACTCCTTTCAAATCGACTGATTAATAATCTACCCAAATTTTAGGATAATACTTAAGATAGAATTGATATTTAAATTATGCAAAAAAGTTGCTCCATAGAGAAGTATTCAAACCCTATTAGAACAACTTATTAATAAGCAGCGTTTATGAAGCTACATTTTTACATGCCTCTGCACACTTAAAGCATGCTTCCGCACATTTTTGACAATGATCATGTGCATGCTTGTTGCATTCATTTCCACATGCCTCGCAGATTGTAGCGCATACAGACGCTAATTCAGCAACAAATGGTGTGTTTCTGGAAAGAGCCTGTTCCAGATAGGTACAAATATCCGCACACTCTCTATCCAAACGAATACACTCCGACATCATCTTAACATCTTCTTCTTTTAGACACGCATCGAAACAATGGTTACATGCTGTCATACACGAATGTAAAGTTTGAATTAACTCCTGATGTTGTTCATGGGACATTTATAAAACCTCCTGAATAAATTGTCTATTATAGTTATACAGTTATATGTTCCCGGGGTGTATTTGAACTAAACCAATTTTAACAGATTCTTTAGTGATTTGGTCACAACACGTCATTGATTTTATACATATAAGTTCAAACAATAACTGGGCTAAACTTAGAAAGTTGCTAATAATCCCCTTGCAAACCCGGGTACAAATAAGGTTGTTTTCGTAATGTTTATTGCTTTTTAATCATCGTAGAGTTGAGAAAAACTACGAACTAGTATAAGGAACTTCGGCGACCGCTCTGGGAAATACACTGCGCTTTTCGCGGGCGGCTGGTGAGCCTCTTCATGCTGACGCATTTCAGAGTCTCACCTATGCCTTTCCTCCCGCAGAAGTCTCCGTGTATTTCCCAGAGCTGGTTAGAAGGTTGCTAATAATTACTATACTAGCGTAGCTGAAATAGCATTATAAAACTTCACCAGTCCGGGTGAACGGCGGGCGGTGACTCCTGCGGGAAAAGCACGTGTCCGAAGACCCCGCAGAGTGGGATTCTCGAGGAGGCTGAGGCCGTGCCCGCGGAAAGCATCCGCCCAGAGTGATCCCGGACGGCGGGAAAAGCAGTTACTTCGCAGTTTATATAAAACTCGATGATAAAAGCACCAAATTTAATGAAAAGAGCTTTGGATTCTGGATGTATCCGGACTGCTCAGCACAAAGAGTTAATCCAGAGTCAACTTGAGCAGTGTATCTCTAGCCCCCACTAATTCTATCAAGGCTTATTTGTTCATTTCACCCTCCGAAAGTTGAGTAATTACATTAAGTGAGGCACTTATACATTTACTTTCTTATTTTCAGAGCTACTGAATAATTCTTGACTATTATACATTAGGGGGGTATAGTATAAGTATAAACAAAAGGAAGTGAATATATGGATAAATTTTTACATGACCACCCGACAACACCCCGAACGAAGGATGAGAAACAAGCTGTCGTTAACCGCTTGAAGCGGATAGAAGGGCAAGTTCGTGGCATTCAAAAAATGGTTGAGGAAGACCGTTATTGTGTAGATATTTTAGTGCAAATTAGTGCAATAAATGCCGCAATGAAAAATGTGGGATTTGAAGTAGCAGAACGACATGTGAAACATTGTGTCAGTGATGCAGTAAAATCCGGTGAAGGCAATGAAGCCATCGATGAATTGATGGATGTTATGAAACAGTTTTCAAAGTAAGGGAGTGATTCAGATGAGTGATGCAAAACATACAACACTTGGTGTAACGGGAATGACCTGTGCCGCTTGCTCAAATAGAATTGAGAAAGTGTTAAATAAAATGGATGGTGTTGAAGCTCAAGTAAATCTTACGACGGAAAAGGCAACTGTCGATTATGATCCAGCTAAAACATCGATGGATAAAATTACAGGGAAAATAGAAAAAATTGGCTACGGCGTTCTTAATGAGAAAGCGGAGCTGGATGTTTTTGGAATGACTTGTGCTGCATGTTCAACACGCATTGAGAAGGTATTGAATAAGCAGGAAGGTGTCAAGCTTGCGAATGTTAACTTGGCTACGGAGAGTGCTGTCATTGAATACAACCCTGGCATGATTGAAGTATCTGAAATTCTCGGTAGAATTGAAAAAATTGGGTATCATGCAGAACCAAAGATAGACAAGGAAGAGAAGAAAACACATAAAGAAAAGCAACTTAAGAATATGGAAAGAAAACTGATTGCTTCGGCCATCTTATCTTTACCATTATTATTAACGATGTTGGTTCATTTATTTGGTATGCAAATCCCCGATATATTCATGAATCCATGGTTCCAATTTGCCTTAGCAACGCCAGTCCAATTCGTTATTGGTTGGCAGTTCTATGTTGGTGCTTATAAAAACTTGCGTAATGGGGGAGCGAATATGGATGTCCTCGTTGCCCTTGGAACTAGTGCAGCATATTTCTACAGTTTATATGAAGCATTTAAAACCATAGGCAACCCGCCTTACATGCCACATCTTTATTTTGAAACGAGTGCCATTTTGATTACATTAATTTTATTCGGAAAATATCTGGAAACGCGGGCAAAAAGTCAAACAACAGTTGCTATTTCCAAATTGCTTCATTTACAAGCAAAACAAGCTCGAGTTATAAGAAATGGCGAAGAGGCGATGATTCCAATTGAAGATGTGATTGTTGGTGATCGCATCGTTGTAAAGCCAGGGGAGAAAATACCAGTAGATGGTATTGTTGTTAAGGGTAGAACAGCTGTGGATGAATCCATGATTACTGGTGAATCGATCCCAATTGAAAAAGACCTAAAAGCAACCGTTATTGGTTCAACAATCAATAAGAATGGATCGATTGAAATGGAAGCGACAAAAGTCGGTAAAGACACAGCACTTGCATCGATTGTAAAAGCAGTAGAAGATGCTCAAGGGTCAAAAGCTCCAATTCAGCGTTTGGCAGATGTCATATCTGGATATTTTGTTCCGATTGTCGTTGGAATTGCGATAATAACTTTTGCTGTTTGGATTATCTTTGTGCAGCCAGGTGATTTTGAAACGGCTCTTATCGCATCGATTGCTGTGCTAGTCATTGCATGTCCATGTGCACTGGGTCTTGCAACACCAACTTCAATCATGGTTGGCACCGGAAGAGCCGCAGAGAGCGGGATTTTGTTCAAAGGTGGCGAGCATCTGGAGCGTACGCATGCAATAAATTCGATTGTCCTGGATAAAACGGGAACGATTACAAAAGGAAAACCTGAGGTTACTGACTTTACAGGCGACAATGAAACATTAAAATTACTTGCTAGTGCAGAAAAAGGCTCTGAGCATCCACTTGCAGAAGCAATCGTTGCTTATGCAACAGAGCAAGATATTGAATTAGTAGAAGTGGCGAGTTTCACTGCGATACCTGGACATGGTATTGAAGCAACGATTTCAGGGAATAAGATAGTTGTCGGAAATCGGAAATTAATGAATGATAATCAGGTAAACATTACTGACGTTGAACAAGAGTTAATTGATTTTGAATTAACTGGTAAAACAGCAATGATGATTGCTGTTGATGGAACATATCGTGGTTCGGTTGCAGTAGCTGATACAATTAAAGAATCTGCACCGGAAGCAATCAGACAATTGAAAGAGCAAGGTCTGGAAGTAATCATGTTAACAGGTGATAATGAAAGAACTGCACAAGCGATTGCAAAGCAGGTTGGAATAGATCAAGTAATTGCTCAAGTATTGCCTGAAGGAAAAGCAGATAAAATAAAAGAAATTCAGAATAAAGGTAAGAAAGTAGCTATGGTTGGTGATGGAGTTAATGACGCCCCTGCACTTGCGACTGCCGATATTGGTATCGCAATTGGAACAGGTACTGAAGTCGCAATTGAGGCAGCTGATGTTACGATTCTAGGTGGAGAGTTATTGCTCCTACCAAAAGCAATTAAAATCAGTCATGCAACCATTAAGAATATCCGCCAAAATTTATTCTGGGCTTTTGGTTACAATACGGCCGGAATTCCAATTGCAGCTCTAGGTCTTCTTGCTCCATGGATTGCTGGGGCAGCAATGGCATTAAGTTCTGTTAGTGTTGTTACGAACTCACTTCGCTTGAAGCGAGTTAAAATATAACATTATTTCTGACTTGAAAGGAGGGATAAAAGATGAAAGCGACTTTAAACGTGCAAGGTATGACTTGTGGACATTGCAAAATGTCTGTAGAAGGTGCCCTTAATGAATTGAATGGTGTCACGAATACCGAAGTGGATTTGGCTACAGGAAAAGTAGATGTTACTTACGATGAAGACAAAGTAACCTCAGAAGCGATGCGTGAAGCAGTAGAAGAGCAAGGCTATGATGTTGTAGCTTAACATAAGGTAAGCTGGTTTCTCTTTGAGAAGCCAGCTTTTTTGGTATAAATAGATAAGCAAGGTTGGTTTACTAATTTAAATCAAACTTTTGTAAAAAATTACATAAGCAAAGGAATATACGTAACTCTGTTATTATTTTGATATGTTAGTTATACTTTGTTTAAATTAACTTTTATGTGTATATCTTCTTTCCATATGAAGAAAACATAAGAAAGGGTGGAAAAGTTGAACTTACAAAATAAACTTTTAAAATCAAATAAAAAAATTGTTGTCTTGGGTGGGGATGGATTTTGTGGGTGGCCTACAAGCCTTCATCTATCCAATTCAGGCCATGATGTTATTATCATTGACAATTTGTCGAGACGTAACATTGACAATGAACTGGAAGCCGAGTCATTAACACCTATCCAGCCAATGGGGACAAGATTGAAAGTTTGGGAGGAAGTTTCCGGAAGAAAAATAGACTTTTATAATATTAATATAGCCGATGATTATGATCATTTATTAAAAGTAATCACAGATGAACAACCGGATGCCATTATACATTTTGCTGAGCAGCGATCTGCTCCATATTCAATGAAATCACCAAAACATAAGCGCTATACTGTTAATAATAATTTGAATGCAACACATAATGTGTTATGTGCAATGGTTGAGTCAGGTCTGGATATACACCTCGTCCATTTGGGAACAATGGGCGTCTACGGCTATGGTACTGCGGGGATGAAAATTCCTGAAGGTTACCTTGATATCGAAGTGGAGATGGAGACGGGGGATAGAATTGATCAGCAAATTCTTTACCCAACAAATCCTGGCTCTATTTATCATATGACGAAATCGCAGGACCAACTACTTTTTCAATACTATAACAAAAATGATAGCGTGAGAATAACAGATCTCCATCAGGGAATTGTTTGGGGAACAAATACAAAAGAGACGAAAATGGATGAAAGACTCATTAATCGTTTTGACTATGATGGTGACTATGGCACTGTATTAAATCGATTTCTCATGCAAGCGGCAGTTGGGCACCCAATTACCGTTCATGGAACAGGTGGACAAACACGTGCATTTATTCATATTCAGGATACGGTACGTTGTATACAGTTGGCGATTGAAAATTCACCAAAACGTGAAGAGAGAGTCATGATCTATAATCAAATGACAGAAACACACCGTGTGAATGATTTGGCTCACCTTGTTAGTGAACTTACAAATGGAGAGATTGCATATGTCCCCAATCCTCGTAAAGAAGCAGCTGAAAACGATTTACATGTGAAAAATGACTTGTTCCTATCAAAAGGTTTAAAACCTATTACGTTGGATGAGGGCTTAATGCAGGAAGTTACGAAGATCGCGAAAAAGTACGCAAGCCGTGCTGATTATACAAAAATTCCTGCCAAGAGTACATGGACGCAAGAGCAACATCCAGGTACACTAGAGGAAAGAGCAACGGACTTAGTTAAATAGAAGGATAAAAAAGATGACACTGATTATCATAGTGTCATCTTTTTTGTGGCGGGCTTCTATATAGAACGTGCATTCTGTTATTTATTTTGATAGAATAGAGATAAGTAAATGAAGAAAAAAGGGGGACCATATGAGAAAACAAATATCATTTATTCATGCTGCTGATTTGCATTTGGACAGCCCATTTAAAGGTTTAATCAATGCCCCTGGCAACGTTTTTCGGGAAATCAGGGAAAGTACGTTTAAGGCACTAGATCATTTAGTATATGCAGCCATTGAAAGAAACGTGGATTTTGTGCTTATTGCAGGAGATCTATTTGACAATGAAAAGCAAAGTCTGAAGGCGCAGATACGATTGCGTAAAGCATTTGAAAGATTACAGCAGTACAAGATAAACGTGTATCTATCCTATGGGAACCACGATTATATAAACGGAAATATTCATCCGGTGACCTATCCAGAAAATGTTTTCATTTTTCCGAATGAGAAGGTAAGCCAGTTTACATTTGAAAGTGATGGTCAAAAGGTGGCACAAATCTATGGATTCAGCTATGAAAATCGTGCCGTCGTGGAGAGAAAAGTTGAAGAATACAATATCAGCAGCGAAGCTATACCATTTCACATTGCGATGCTTCACGGAAGTATTTTAAGCAACACAGAACATGATGTATATGCACCTTTTCAATTAAATGACATGTTGAAGAAGGATTTTGACTACTGGGCATTGGGACATATACATAAACGGGAAATTCTGAAACAATCACCTCCGATTGTTTATCCAGGCAACATACAGGGACGAAACAGAAAGGAAACGGATGAAAAAGGCTGTTATCATGTTATTTTGGATGAACAGGGTTCAGAGCTTTCTTTTATTCCCCTGCAGGCAATTCAGTTTAAAGCACTTACCATCGATGTCTCAGCCTGTGAACAAATCCATGAATTAGAAAAACATATTCTAAAAACAGTTATCGATACAGACACTCCACAGCTTTTGGATGTGACGTTAAAAAGCGATCAAATACGCATAAAGGAATGGGAGAATGAAAAACGGATTGAGGATGTTATTGAACTTGTAAATGAATCTATAATAGGTAAACAAAATTGGAGTTTTATTTTTAGAGTGTCTGTCGATGTTAACCAACAGATTTCAGATAAAGAGGCGGTTAAAGGAAATCATTTTATTGGAGAACTAACACGTCATTTTGAGGAGGAATCAATTCATTCCTATACGAATGAATTGTTTGGGCATAAACAAGCAAGAAAATACTTGAACAGATTATCTGATGAAGAAGAGATGGAAATAAAAGAAGAAGCAAAGCAGCTGCTGATCAATGAGCTATTGAAAGGGTGAGGATGTTGAAAATCCTGAATGCAACAATTAATGGATTCGGAAAATGGACGGATTATAAAATCGACTTTTCACAGAAATCTGCCACTTGTATTTTCGGTGAAAATGAGTCAGGAAAGTCAACAATCCAAAGGTTTATTTTATTTATGCTATTTGGTCTCACCCCGAAACAGCGCGCTTTTTATCGACCAAAAACAAGCGGGAAAATGGGGGGACGGATGACACTTGATCATCCAGAGACAGGGAGTATTGTCATCGAACGGTTCGATGAAGTGAAAAATGGTGCTGCAGTATGTTTAACACCAGATGGTGAAGTACATGATGAAGTATGGCTGCAAAAAATACTCAACGGAATGACAGCAAAAACATACCAATCTATCTTTTCTTTTTCAGCTTTGGATTTAACAGAAATTCGGAACATGAAGGATGAGGATTTAGGGGAAGTATTATTAGGAATTGGTCTAACAGGCTCAAACAGTATTTATTCCATTGAGAGACGATTGGACATGAAAATCGGTGAGTTATTTAAACCGACAGGCAAAAAACCGGTGATCAACCAGCAAATCGACTCCCTAAAAACGATAGATGACTCATTGCAAAGCTTTCGTGAAAAAGAGGCATCCTATCGAAACAAGCAGGAAGCGCTAATGGTGTCACAACGTGAATTAAGCAAACACCAGCAGGATTTAAAAGTGGAAAATAACAAGGCAATTTCCATTGAAAAGCGTTTGCATGCCTTTGCATTCATTCAGGATTATCATCAACTGAAAGACAGACTTGCTGCGTACCCGGAAAATATTCCATTTCCCGAAAGTGGGGTAGAACGTCTAGAAAAATGGAAAGAAGCATTGCTTCCTCTACAAAGTGAATGGAATGTCCTCAATGAAAATGAGATAACCTACACAGATCGATTGAAAAGGATTGAAAAGGATCTGCATTCAGAATCCATCCAAAATGAAGCGATAGCACTCTTGGATAACCAAATAGAAGTAGATTCATCTATGTTAGAGCTGAGAAAAATGAAGAATACGATGCTTGATAACAAACGTCGTATAGATGAAGAAATGGAGCACTTAAATATAGGTATACAGAAAGAAGAAATGGAAAACCTAGAACTCCCTTTTTACTTAGAAAATAATTGGAATCAAATCAGAAATGAGAATGAACAACAAAAACTGGAAAAGGAACAACTTTTAGTGGAGCATAATCAACTGGAGCAGGAACAAAATTTTCTACTGAATCAAATTCAACAGCTTGAAAATCAACTTTTAACAGATAACCAAGTTGTTGAGCTTCATGATCGGGTACGTGCATTTAGTGAGTACCATCTAATGGAGAAACTAAAACAGGAGACCAAATCAGGGAAGAAAGCCTGGGATAAAAGTAAAGCAGCAAAGTCAAAGAAAACATCTTCTATTTTCATTGGTAGTATCTTATTGGCTCTTTTGTCAGGAATAGGAGCATTTGTTGCGGATGTACCATGGCTATTTATGGTTATGATTGTTGCTATCGCGTTCGGTACAGGGCAATGGTTGATGTCAAAACGTTCCGTTAATGAAGTGGACAGGATGTTCCAAACAGACTCTCAGCAATCCGCTGTCCTGGTTACAGAAGCGGAAAAAGTGGAAGCTGAGAATTTATTGGAACTTCATCATAAAAATAAAAACGAATTAACAGCATTTCAGGAACAAGAGAAACTTGGACGTGTGCAGTTCATTAAATGGACTGAAAAGAAAAAACAATTGGATGAAAAAGCAAGACGGTTGGAGCAGCAAATCCATCAGCAATATGAGAACTACCCCTATTTGGAAAGGGTAGAAGTATCCTATTGGCCGGAATTCTTTCATAAATTAAATCAAATCTCAAAATTGCTCAGAGAGCGGCAAAAGCATGTTAAACAAGCTGCTGTACTTGAGGAAGAGATACGTGTCTTCAAACAGAAGGTCGATCGATTCCTAGTGTATTCAGGAATCGATATTGCTGATAAAAGCGATGAAGATAAGCTTCATGTAATTCGGAAAATGATAAAAACACAGGATGAAAAATTACAGGAGTATGAGCACTACTGCAATTTACTGAATGAATTAAAAGACAAGTATCAGGAATTAAAACAGAAAATGCAGACATATGAGATCGAAATAAAGCAATTATATGAAATTGCAGAAGTTGACACAGAAGAATTATTTTATTCCCATGCAAGGATGACAAAAGAAAGAAACGACTTAAAAATCGAATTGGAAAAAACGGTTGCTCAGTTGATTAAAATCTTACCTCAAGGAAGCTTTCAACAGTATACAAACAATACTACTACAGAAGAAGAATTAAAAATAATGCAACAGCAGATCGCGATATCGGTGGATAGGTTGGAAGAACAAGTGGAAATGGAAAGAGAGACAATTGCTGCCATTCGGGCAGAACTTGCTGCAATGGAATCGTCTGAATCCTATTCCAATAGTCTCCATCGTTATGAAATGGAAGCAGAACAGTTAAAAAGTATGGCAAAAGAATGGTCCGTCCTAAAAACCGCGAAAGAAATGCTCAGCGAGACAAAAAGAGATTACCGTGACAAATATTTAACAAAGGTAATTGAAGTAACGACCAAATATTTCAATGAATTAACCGGAAATAGGTATGTGTTTGTCTATGCACCTACAGAGAACCATCCTTTTCAAGTAGAAACATGCGATAATATACGATACACTGTAAATGAATTATCACAGGGTACCATCGATCAGCTATACGTTTCATTGCGTTTGGCAATCAGTGAAATTATGAGTGAAAAACATGGGTTACCATTTATTATTGATGATGCATTCGTGCATTTCGATGCTGTAAGAACGAAAAGAATGATTTCTATGCTGAATCAGACAGCTGAAAAACAGCAAGTCATTCTCTTTACATGCAAAGAGGAAATTGCTGCAGTATCAACGATGAAACGAATTGACCTTACCGGCAACCTGTATGTCTGACATATATTTGCAATATAGAGTGTTTTTATTTATCAATTACTAGGGAGGGGAATATATGAAACAGGGAATTGGAAAGAGTACAGTAGGAGATACTTTCGATGATTTTCTACTAATCAAGGAAGCTACCAAGGGAGTAGCAAGCAATGGAAAGGCATTTCTGACACTGATACTAAGGGATGCCACTGGTGAAATGGAAGCAAAGCTTTGGGATGCCACAAAAGAGGATGAATCTCTTTTTATTGCTGAACAGATTATTCGAGTAACAGGAGAAGTAAATCAGTTCAGGGGAAAATCGCAACTGAAGATTATGTCATTGCGTCCTGCACAGCCAACGGATGGTGTTCAAATATCTGATTTTGTGGAGAAAGCACCCGTTGAGAAGGCATATTTATCAGAAAAGCTGACAGAAGCTATTTTTGAGATGCAAAATCCTACGATACAACGACTTGTACGGGCTTTTATTAAGAAGTATCAGGAAGGTCTGCTTACGTATCCTGCAGCCTCCAAAAACCATCATGAATATGCATCTGGATTGGCTCACCATATCGTGAGTATGCTTCATGTAGGAAGAGAACTACATAAACTGTATCCAGAATTGAATAAGGATTTACTATACGCTGGGATTATATTGCATGATCTCGGTAAACTAAAGGAGCTTTCTGGGGTCATTACAACTTCTTATACGTTGGAAGGTAAGTTGCTTGGACATATTCCCATCATGGTGGAGGAAATCGGCTTGATGGCCAGAGAACTTCAAATAGAGGGAGAAGAAGTATTAATACTTCAACATTTAGTCTTAAGCCACCATGGTAAAGCAGAATGGGGAAGTCCAACGCCTCCATTGGTGCGCGAAGCTGAATTACTTCATTTGATAGATTTAATTGACGCAAAAATGAATATGCTCAATCGGGCACTCGATAAAATCAACCCTGGAGAGTTTACCGAGCGGTTGTTTGCAATGGATAACCGAGCGTTTTATAAACCTTTATTCGAAGAAAATTAACCTATAGTTATTTTCCTCATTTTTGTTCATATATATGATAGAAAGGATTGGACAAGGAGGAAAAATGATGGAAGCAATTCCTTTATGGGTTTTCGCAGTAATTATCCTGATTTTCCTTAGTGGGTATATGGCTTATCGAGCAATGCTTGCAGAAAGAAAATTAGATCAACAATTTATTGAACGAGAAGGTAAAATTTATCTGGAGCGAATACAAGAGGATAGGCAGAAGCGTGAAGCAAGAAAACAACAGCGATCACATTAAAATAGGCTGTCAGGAGTTAAATGCTCCTTGACAGCCTATTTTTGTAAGATATTATCCTTGTGGTTCTTCTTCGGTTTCCTCATTTGTTTCAGTTTGTTCCTCTGTTTCCTCTGGTGGTGCAAATAAATCTTCATATCCTTCTATATTAACTTTGACTTCTGCCTCTTGTACCAAACTATTAATTTTCTCTTGTGCTTTTGTCATATCCAGTTTGGAAGCAGCCAAATCACGTTCAATATCACCTTTAACGTCTTCTAATTCGCCAACTGGTTCCTCTGTTTCACGTTTATCATTCACTTTGATAATGTGAAAACCGAATTCTGAAGCAACAGGCTCACTAATTTCTCCAACTTCCATACTATAAGCTTTATCTTCAAATTCAGGTACCATATCTCCTACAGTGAAATAACCTAAGTTCCCACCATCTTGTGCCGAACCATCTGTAGAGTATTCTGCAGCAAGTTCTGCAAAGTCAGCGCCCTCATCGAGTTTCGTTTTTACTTCATTTGCAGTTTCTTCATCAGCAACTAAAATATGCTGTGCATCAATTTCTGTTTCCATACGGTCGTATCTTTCCTGAATTTCTTCCTCAGTAACTTCAACATCTTCTGTTAAAGCT
The DNA here is from genome assembly GCF_051262635.1 of Oceanobacillus sp. CF4.6. NCBI lineage: Bacteria > Bacillati > Bacillota > Bacilli > Caryophanales > Bacillaceae > Oceanobacillus > Oceanobacillus sp. CF4.6. Next base: position 118,447 of record NZ_JBIMEX010000008.1, read on the forward strand.
GCTTCTTGTAATAAGCTAATATAGATAACTTCTCTATAGGCCTCTTCATCAGCGAAACCACTTTGTTGAAGGACCATTTCAAATTGGTCACCAAATTGTTCTTTAGCTGCTGTGATTTCGGCATCGACTTCTTCGTCAGTAACTTCATATTTATCTTCAAGCACCTTTACCGTAACCATTTCAGAAAGAATTGCTTCACCATTACGGTCTTTTAATTCTTCATAAAATTCTTCTTTTGTAATATCTCCTGCAGTTGATTGTGCAACTATTTCAGAATCTGCTTCGTCTGAGCTGCATGCAGCCAATGTGAATATTCCTGCTGTTATAGTAGCAGCCAATGCCAATTTTTTCATAATCGAAATACACTCCTAATCTTTTGTTACTTCTAGTTTTTACAATCATAAATATATCATACTTCCACTTGAAATCAATCGTCTTACGTAAAAAACCTATAAAATACCGTTAAACTGCCACATTCAGAACACGTAAGTACGAACAAACAAGTAATGCTACCATAATCATATTGATCACTCTAAAGTTTTTTGCTTGTTTTGTTTTATCTAATTGCATTTTCACACAAAATTTACTGATAAGGAAATTAAAAATGACCAGCACAATAAATGCATATATCATATAAAAGATAAACATAACCTTTTCCCCCTTTACAACCCTGAGATCCCCATAACCTTCACTTTACCAAAAAGTAGTGTGAATGAACAGGTCAATATAGAAAAAGGTGATTTGCTGTACTTTAAATTTCTTCATCAAATTAAAAAAGAGTTAGGCACAGGTCCCGACTCCTAGTTTTCTTTAAGAAGGATATCTAATCCATCATGTACATTTTGAATATAGGCTCTCTTTGGAGCTTTAATAATATGATGAACAAATAAAAAATCGATAGAGGTTATACCAATATGGATACATGTAAATAGTAGAATATATACATAATCATTAGGGAATACAAGACTCGCAACTAAACCAGGTATCGTTATGAAAAGTGTTGGTGCCAAACTGACCATTAGTGATTCCAATTTAGATAAATGGGCCTCCGTATGAAAAGATGGAAACCATTTAACTTTAGATTTAAAATAGATTTTAATCCGTTTTTGCATCATAATTAAAGGTAGCATATTCATAAACGCGTGTATTATTGGTAATAGTAAAAGCGCAATTATAAAGGGAATTATTCCTGCTTCATTTATACTGGTTAAGCCATGTAAAAGTGAGATAGGAACAAATAACAATACAAATGCTAGGACGCCAATAATTATAGAAATTAGCATCAGTCGATTTTGTCCAATTTCTTTTGATATGTTTATAGATTTCCAGCAATTCATATCCGAATCACCTCAATACTTTCTAATGTTATTATTATCATAGTGTAATGAGCACTTCATGAATAATAGTACGTTTATCGATAAAAATCAATGGTTTTTTTATTATTTATTTGTAAAATATTTTTTGTATTATTTATTTATGCTGTACAATGGAATTACAGTTATATGAATTGCTTTTATTTGGAAGGGGAGTATACGATTGGAAGCATGTAATCAACCGAATGATGGTACATCTTTTCATATACAATTACTTTCAAAAATTATAGATTTGAATCAATACCCCTTGATTAAATTAATAATAGAAAATAATATTTCTTGTGAAGAATACAATGTGTTGATGGAGATGGTTCAAGGTCTAAATGAAACCTATGAATCGCAAAAAGAGGAGGGATTTTTAGATTTCACTTCTTTATTAATCCATTTTGCGGGAATGTTGAACCAAAAGCTAAATCCAGATGAAACAATAATAGCTTTGAAGAAAGAAGGATGTTTTCCACTTCTTATGGATGAATTCAGCAAAATACTGGATGAAAATGATAAAAAATATCGAAGAAGATAGATACGTTTGTTTGTTGAACAATGATAAAGAGCTTCCTGAAAATGGGAAGCTCTTTATCATTGTAAGAAGATTATTGCGTTTTCATCTTATTTTCGAGATCTTTAATACTCGTTTCAATTTGTTCCAAAGACTGGTAAATACTTTCCTGATGTGGTTCAACCGTGTCTTTCCAATCTTCAAGGGAATTTTTAATTTCCTCTGTCAGTTCCTTAATTAAAACTGCACCTTCTTTAGAAGTTTGTGTAAGCTGATCCTTTAGTCGCAAGCCATCTTTCTTTAAAGTCGATAGCAAATTCCCTATTTCCATTCCCTGATTCTTTACTCGACCTCGTATGGAACTACCGGATTCAGGCGTGCTTAATAATGTAACTGCAGCACTGAGAGTACTTCCAACCAGAAGTCCTAATACCAATGATTTCCCACTAGACATAATAACGCGCTCCTTTCCTGCTTCCATTATATCATTTCCTCTTTTGGTACTGCTATCAAACATCATTTTAAAAATTCATCTTTTTATTTTACATTATAAAAAAAGAAAGCATTTAATTCCATTTTAAATAAACAAAAGCTATTTTTAACATTCGTTGCTTATACTTTTCGCAGTTGAAATAAAATGAAGTAACTGCTGGCTGATTTCCAAAGACGTGCGCTATTGCCGCCGTCCGGGATCGCTCTGGGCGGATGCTTTCCGCGGGCACGACCTCAGCCTCCTCGAGAAACCCACTCTGCGGGTCTTCGGACACGTGCTATTCCCACAGGAGTCACCGCCCGCCGCTCACCCGGACTGGTGAAGTTGTATGATGCTATTTTAGCTATACAAGTATAGTAATTATTAGCAACCTTCAAGCCAGCTCTGGGAAATACACGTAGACTTCTGCGGGAGGAAAGGCTCACCAGCCGCCCGCGAAAAGCGAAGTGTATTTCCCAGAGCGGTTGCCGAAGTTTCTGCATACGGATAGAAAACCAGCAGTTACTTCGCAGTTTATAGATTTTGTAGCAAAGTAACAAACTTTTACATAGCTAAACAAAAACCCTCTGACCAAATGTCAGAGGGGTGGGAATGTGTTATGTGACCGTAATTGGCTTTGATCTTTTCATAATTCCTTGGACTACTGGATAAGTAACGATCATTATAATGGTATTTACAACAGTGGCTGGTAAAACAATACCAACGAATAATGCCACGAATCCGCCTTCCATCAACCCTACGATAAATAATGCTACTGCAAGGAATATGGACCCACTAATCATTGTGCCAACTGCAGTAAGTACAGGTGCACTTAGGTTAGTACTGACTCGGTCTTTTACCAATAAAAACATTGCTAGGAATAGCATAGCTGTGATTGGTTTATCAATGATGTTGGCAATTTGCCCACCAGGTGCCGATGTAGTTAAAGCAGATATGATTCCAGTTGCAATCGACAATATAAGAACATACTTCATTTTAGGGAAAAGCAAAATTCCCAGAAACATCATGGATAACAGCATATCGGGTTTAACACCAAATAACATTGGTGGTACAACCGTATGAAGGACAGCACCCATTCCCACTAAAAGTGATAAAATAACCAAAATTCTTGTATTCATTTGTAAAAACTCCTCTGCTCAGCTTTACTCAGCTATTTTTTTATTCCCAACTGTACACTATTGTCAGCTGCGGAATGTTAAAGATATTATACCAGAACTTATTGCAATTAAAAAGCATTCATTTTCTGTGAAAGGGACTTCTGGACGATTCCTAAATAGCTGCACTTATTTCACTTGCAATATTCTGCAGGTCTTCGGAAGTGTAGTCATCTGTATGTACTGTCCAATTTGGTGTGTAACCATCACTATCTCCGAAACGTGGAATGATATGAATATGCAGATGGAAGACGGATTGTTCCGCTGCAGCTTCATTATTATTTAACAGATTCATCCCAAGTGGACGATATGTTTTGTTAATTGCATTGGCAATAATCGGTACTCTTGCAAATAATTCTTTTGCAACCTCTGGTGGTGTTTCAAAAATATTTTTCGTGTGTGTTTTTGGGATAACAAGTGTATGACCTTTTGTTACTTGGCTAAGGTCAAGGAATGCATATACATGCTCATCCTCGTACACTTTTGCTGAAGGAATATCCCCATTAATGATTTTACAGAAAATACAATCGTCATGCGCCATTGTCAAATCGACTCTCCTTCAATAGTTATATTACTGTTATTGTATAAAGTTTCAGGAAGAAAAGTAAAGTAATTACTATTATTTTCTGACAAAATGGATTACTCGGAGAAAATAAGGAAACAGGCTAGATCCGCTTTTTACACGGACCTGCCTGCTTTAAGAAGAAAGAGGATGCCATCACCTCATGCAAGGCAATTGTTAACAATCAGTAAATTATGCGTGGATGATTCTTCACAATTTACAAAACCGCCATACCAATTATCCATATCACTCGAAGTGGACTTTGGTAAAAGGGCTTTTTTATTTCATTAGTATCCCAACACGAACACCCCATCTTGTGTACTACGAAATTCAGAACAATTATCGAAAACTAACACCTCATTTGTGTGTTTTTTACACGAAACTACATTAGATATTCGATCGCTGACACCTCATTTGCGGTTGACAAGATTTTGTTGCGATGAGACATCCTCGTTTCTTCTTTTATATTTTGTGCCGAAAAGTTCAACTTATACATCGATAATAAAAAAATGTCCAAATTTGTTGTAGGGTTTGGCTTTGGCAAGACCTCTCAATAATGATAAAATTAAAGGCAGTAAAGAGGAGGGACTCTTGTGGAATCATTATTACATATTGATAACCTGCATGGTGGGTATACACATAAAGATGTACTGCACGGCATTTCCTTTGATGTAAATCCTAAGGAAATCGTCGGTCTGATTGGATTGAATGGTGCAGGAAAAAGTACAACAATAAAACACATCATTGGATTAATGCAACCGAAAAAAGGAACTGTCCGTGTAAATGGGAAGTCATACAAAGAAAGTTCGGAAACGTACCGGAATCAGATTGCATATATTCCTGAGATGCCAATACTATATGATGAGTTGACACTACATGAACATCTTCGCCTAACTGCAATGGCGTATGGGATATCCGAAAAGGTTTTTGAGAAGAGGCTTCCACCTTTGTTAAAGGAATTTCGATTGGAAAAAAAGCTAAACTGGTTTCCAGTTCATTTTTCTAAAGGGATGCGTCAAAAAGTCATGATTATGTGTGCTTTTTTAATTGAGCCTCCATTGTATATTGTAGACGAGCCATTTGTTGGACTGGATCCATTGGGTATCCAATCGTACTTACAATTAATGGATGGGATGAAAAATAACGGATCGGGTGTATTAATGTCCACACATATTCTTGCGACAGCGGAGCGCTATTGTGATCGTTTCGTAATTTTACACGATGGAAAGGTAAGAGCAATTGGAACGCTCGAGGAATTACGTGAAAGCTTTAATATGGCTGGCGCAACATTAGATGATCTTTATGTGCAGTTAACGAAGGAAGAAGATAGCCATGTTTGATTCGCATGAATTTTATAAAAAACGGTTCTCTTCCCATATAAAAGAGACGAGCCGTTATTTAAAATATATTTTCAATAGTCATATGGTATTTGCAATTCTCTTCTTTATTTCTGCCTCAGCCTATTATTATCAACAGTGGCTGACACAGTTGCCTGAGAATTTTCCAACATCACTTATTATTGGTGTGATATTTGGGTTGATTGTGAGCTATAGTCCAATCCGAACATTACTAAAAGAACCGGACCTTGTGTTTATTATTGTAGCAGAAAACAAAATGGGGGCCTATTTTCGTAATTCACTTATATACAGTTTTGTTATTCAATTGTATTTATTGTTGCTTTGCGCAGCAGCATTTGGACCTTTATACTTTGCTTCATATCCGGACAGGCAAGGTAATATTTACCTGCTAACACTAGTCGTTGTGCTTATTTTCAAGGTTGCTAATTTAGTTGCAAATTGGTGGATGCTTAAAGTAAGGGAGCCGGGGATTCGAAATACGGATTTCTTCATACGAACAGTATTAAATGTTGTTATCTTTTATTTTATTATCAAAGGGGAAATGCTATTTGCGGGAATAGTATCTGTCATATTCGTTGGTGTTTTCCTTTATGATTACTATTTATCCAGTAAGCAGTCTGGTATTGCATGGGATATGTTGGTGGAAAAGGATCGAAATAGAATGCAGGCTTTTTATCGTCTTGCTAATATGTTTGCTGATGTACCGCATCTGAAAAATCGTGTGAAGAAAAGGCAATGGCTTGTGAACTTCGTAAGCAAAGGTATCCCTTTTGAAAAGGAAGCTACTTATAACTACTTGTTCCGTATTTCCTTTATCAGAAGCGGTGACTACCTCGGAATGTATCTTCGTCTAATTGTTTTGGGTGGATTATTTATTTATTTCATTCCTAATTTGTGGATGAAATTAATATTTGCCATTCTGTTTCTGTATTTAAGTACTTTCCAGATGATGACACTCTACCAACACCATCGGACTAATATGTGGCTCGATCTTTATCCGGTAGATAACATATACAGAAAAGAAGCGGTGTTAAAAATCATTTATCAGCTTAGTGGAATCCAAGTACTTATTTTCTCGCTATTGTTTCTACTGTTAGGTGAATTTGTAGGATTTATACTTGCTTTTGCAGCCGGTGTACTATTTACAGTCACTTTTGTCAACGGTTATATTAAATCACGATTGAAATAAAAAATGGAGCCCGCTCGTTGGGCTCCATTATTTATCTATGAGCGTTGGTAGCCGAAGTAGGCCCCAATTAAAGTTTTAGCGGCGATTGGCAGGGATTTCTCATCAATATCAAATTTCGGATGATGATGTGGGTATGGATTCCCTTTTTTATTTGCACCTGTAAAGAAGAAAGCACCCGGTTTCTCCATTGTATAATAGGCGAAATCTTCTCCTGCCATGTATGGGAGTGTTTCTTCTGCTTTATGAATTTCAACAATGTTTTTACTTGCATTTAATACAATTTCAGCTTCTTCTGGATGGTTAATTAATGGTGGATATCCCTTTACATAGTCAAATGTGTAAGCAGCATCATTTGAAATGCAAATACCTTTAACGATTTTTTCCATTTCCTCAATAATTTTTTCCTGTACGTCCACATCCATATGTCGAACAGTTCCAGTTAATTTTGCTTGATCTGCGATAATATTAAAAGCATTACCAGCCTCGAACATTCCAATTGTAATCACCGCAGTTTTCAATGGATCCAATCTTCTACTGACGATTTGCTGCAATTGGGAAACAACTTCAGATGCGATTACAATAGCATCTTTTGTTTCCTGAGGATATGCACCATGACCTCCTTGGCCTTGAATTGTAAGTTCGAAACGGTCCGCACCTGCCATCATTACTGATTTAGAAGTCTGTAGCACACCAACTGGAAGGGTCGCCCATAAATGATTACCAAACACTGCGTCCACATGATCAATGGCACCTGATTCGATCATCGGTTTTGCTCCACCTGGTGCATATTCTTCGGCATGTTGATGGAGAAATACGATTGTCCCTTCCAAGTCTTCCTGGTATCCCTTCATAACTTTTGCAAGTGTTAGCAATGAAGCTGTATGACCATCATGTCCACAAGCGTGCATGACACCCGGGACTTTAGATTTATAAGGGACATCCTTTTCATCCTGAATTGGTAACCCATCAAAATCTGCTCTTAAGGCAACCGTTTTTCCTGGTTTCCCCCCTTTAAGCGTGGCAATGACTCCATTACCTCCAATATTGGCTTCATATGGAATCTCCAGTTGTTCATAATAATCTGCAATATATTTTGCTGTTTTTGTTTCTTGAAAAGAAAGTTCAGGATACTGGTGCAAATATCTGCGGATTTCAACCATTTCTGAATATATTTCATCTATCGATTTATGTATTTTTTTCAACAAAATAATTCCCCACCTTTAATCTTTATTTAAAGCAAGCATGATGCTTCTGAATAGATACATGTATTAATACTGACTTTTTTCTACAAGAGTGGATTGCTTTTACTCGCCCCAACTTGTTTTTGCCACAAAATCTATAAACTACGAAGTAACTGCGATCCCGCCGTCCGGGATCGCGGCGGGCGGATGCTTTTCGCGGGCACGGCCTCAGCCTCCTCGAGAAACCCACTCTGCGGGGTCTTCGGACACGTGCTTTTCCCGCAGGAGTCACCGCCCGCCGCTCACCCGGACTGGGGAAGCTTGGTGATATGAGTTTTATAAATCACTAATCCAGTTAGCAGTTTGTATGCTTAAAATCAGCTCTGGGGAAATATACGAAGACTCCAGCCGCCCGCGGAAAGCGAAGTATATTTCCCCAGAGCGGTCGCCGAAGTTCCTATCCTAGTTCGCATTTTATCTTAATTTTGCATACTTACAAGACAACAAACATTACAAAAAGAGCCGTAATATAAATAGTATAACATTTTTCTAACAATTTTTAACTTAACACCCCCCAACATGTATGTGAAACGATTGTAGTAGTGCAGAGCATCTAAAAAGCAGAGCTTTTTAGACTAGCAAACCGAAATATAAAAAAAAAGGATGGCTGATTTAACAGCCATCCTTTAGGGAAAGGGGGTTACGATATATTAAGTAAGTCTCGGATCAGCAAGTAATCGTTCTATTTCTTCTTTGTGATGTGTCTCATCAGAAATCAAATCTTCCAATTTAACAACAAGTTCAGTATAGCCAAGTGACTCAGCCTGTTTCTTACGTTGTTCATATCTATCGATTGTATCTGACTCTGATTGAAGAGTAGCTTCCAATAATTCTTTAACTTCTGTTGGTTGTGGTACCTCGGCAGCTTTCGTAGTTGGCGTACCACCAAGCGATTTAATTTTTTCAGATAAATATAATGCATGACTCAGTTCGTCGGTTATTTCTGCCTCAAAGAAAGGTTTGAGAGCGGAACGGTATAAACCTGATACAACCGATGCGCTATAAGTGTATTGAATGGTAGCACCATACTCATGCGATAAGTCTTCATTTAAACCATCAATTAAATTCTGTAAATCTTTTTCCATAGTACCCCTACCTTTATTAATTATTTTGTATACTATATAAAATACCCGATTCAGTTTTTTTCAAACCTAAATTAAGATAAGATAATAGAAGGGGAGGAAGTAATTGGTGAAAAACAAAAGGCAATCTACTATTTTACTATTATTATCAATTGTGTTCGTAGTTACAGTAGGTTGGATTGTTCAAATTATTAATGGTAGTATCCCATATATTGATCGATGGACAAGGGGATTGGTTGGAACGCTGGATAATTCAGTTTTTTACGAGGGATTTCGTATCGTCACGGAACTGGGCTCCCGATCCTTTCTTTTTCCTTTTGTAATTGTAATGGCAGTTGTAATATGGGTATTGCTTAAGAATTGGTTTGCTGCTCTTGTGTTCGCAGGAGGGACTTTGGCAACACATATGTTAAATCTCTTTATAAAAAATGTGGTGGATCGGGAAAGGCCAAGTATTTCTGTGGCTGCTAATGCAGAAGGATACAGTTTCCCATCGGGGCATGCAATGATTCCAATGGTTTGTTATGGTTTGCTGGCCTATTTTCTGGTGAAAAAAATGAAATCCAAATCAGCAATTCTAATGACTCAAATTATCTTAGCTTTGATTGTATTTCTTATCGGGATCAGTAGATATGTTATTAACGTTCATTATTTAACCGATGTGATGGCGGGGTTTGTGATCGGCTTTATCTGTTTGGTTGGATTTATATATCTTTATGAATCTGTCCAAAAAATCAGGTCTCAGTCTTAAGACGGAGGGGTTAATTTAAACAAATATTTCTGGTAGAAGGATGGCAAATATATAAAATAAGATGTTCAATAATCTGTCAAATAACTTTTTACACCGAGAATAAAAAATTGTATTTATTTGAGGGCATTTGTATAATACAATTGTACACTAAAGTAGAGAGGAACATTCAGATGGGAAATATGACCAAGAAAGCAGAAAATTTATTACTGCTCATATGGATACAAGCCTTTCTGGCAATGGCCGGGAGTTTGTTTTATTCTGAGGTAATGGGATATATTCCATGTGAATTATGCTGGTACCAGCGTATTTTAATGTATCCTCTAGTGGTTATTTATGGTGTTGCAGCTATCAAGAAGGAAATTAATGTAGCATTACCAGGGCTAATTCTGAGCGGAATTGGGATGTTTGTTTCCATGTATCATTATATGGTTCAAAAAGTTTCTGCATTTCATGAATTAGGTGGAACATGTACTGGAGGAGTACCATGTAATGCTATTTACGTGAATTACTTTGGGTTTGTAACGATACCGTTTTTGGCTGGAATAGCATTTATTGTTATTTTTGTTTTGCATCTTATGCTACTAAAAGAAATGAGGAGAAATTAGCTTATGGGGAAGAAAATGTTAATTATTATTGGTTCAATTGTTGTATTATTTGTCGCTCTATTCTTTGTTATCGACTATAAAAATAACCAAGCATTAGACAGCAATGAAAATCCATACGGAACAAATGATTTAGATCAAGCTACGATTGATCAGTTAGACGATCCATTGTACCAAAATATCATTTTGCCGAATGATTTAAATGAAAAGATCGATAACGGGGAAGAAGTTACGGTTTATTTCTATAGTCCTACATGTGTATATTGTCAAAATACAACACCATATCTTGCACCACTTGCTGAAGATATGAATATTGACATGAAGAAATTTAACTTGCTTGAATTTGGTCAGGAAGGACTTTCGTATAATATTGAGTCTACACCAACTTTAGTCCATTTTGAAAATGGGGAAGAAGTATCCCGACTCGTTGGTCAATATCCTGAGGAAGAATATGAAGTATTTTTTAATGAATATGTTTTAAACTAATAATAAAGAAATCAGAAGCTAGCTGTGCCACTTTCAGCTAGCTTCTGATTTTTATTCTTCTTCTTCTTTTAACATGGTACAGGTAGTCAAGAAGGGCTGCTCCATAAAATTCGCGGGCTTTTTTGCGGTTTGATTTTTATGTGCTTCCTTAAACTGATCGGATTCTTTCCAGTTTTCAAAATCATTAGCGGTATGCCATTGCGTCAATACGACATACGTATTATTTACGCTCGGTCTTAGTAAACGAAATGCCTGGAATCCTGTCATACCTTCAACCGTATTCCTTCGATTTTTAAACCGATGCTCAAATCCAGGTTTACTTTCATCAGATACAGGAATATTGTTCATAACAACAAATCCCTCTTTAAGAATCTCACCTGTCTGCATGATTACCTCATATTCCCTTCCCGAACTAAATAGCTTCTTATCACTATTCTCATAGTAAGCAATACCACCACCACTGCTATTCATTAAATGAAGCTTAATATCTGGGTTTTTTTGATCGATGTTTTGCAGGAAATTAATCGTCCCATTCGTCATATATGCTTTCATACAAAATTAGCCCCCTTGTCGTTTATATATTATCATATTACCCTTTACTTTAAATAACTACACTAGATGTTATTTAAAGTAATTATCATCTAATAAGGAGTATATTCTTTAACCTTGGCGAAAAATGTCGTATAATAGTTTTGAAATGTGTAGAGGTGAACATATGCAAAAAAAAGAAAAAAAGGATAAAAAGCAGTGGACCTTTCGAGGAAAAGTTAAACTGTTTATATGGGTTGCTGTTTCCATTCTTACACTAGGTATTGTAGCTTTTGGAACGATCATGTATGGTGGGAAGCTTGTTGTGGGTGATGAGGATCTTATTTTGGATGCAACCACTACAATTGAAACACGTGACGGGGAAGTCGTCGATACATTATATAACGAGAATCGTACAATGGTATCCATTGATCAAGTACCTGAATATTTAATAGATGCATTTGTTGCCGTAGAAGATAGAAGATTTTATGACCATGAAGGTGTGGATATAAAGTCAATCATGCGTGCTATTTATAAGGATATTCTAGCCATGAGTAAAGTAGAAGGTGCAAGTACCATTACACAGCAGTTGGCTAAAAATCTGTTCCTCTACAATGATAAAACATGGACACGTAAAATGAAAGAAGCAATGGCCGCAATATATCTTGAGAGACATTTATCAAAAGATGAAATTCTGGAGTTATATATGAACGAAATTTACTTTGGCCAAGGCTTGTATGGAGTAGGAGCAGCTTCGAACTACCTTTTTTCAAAAAAGGTAGAGGATTTAACGTTATCTGAAGCAGCCTTAATTGCAGGACTTGTAAAAGCTCCAAATGGGTATTCTCCGATAAATCATCCGGATAAAGCACTCGAAAGACGGAATATTGTGTTGCAATCAATGGAAGATGCCGGTTATATTTCATCAGAGATGGAACGGAATGAACAAAAAAAGACACTTGGATTATTGGTTCAGGAGGATGAGCCGACACCTTGGACAGATAGCTATATCGATCTCGTTATGAAAGAGGCTGCTGAAGAACATCAGCTTTCTGTGGATCAGTTAAAAAGTGGTGGTTATCGAATTATTGTGAACATGGACAGTGACATACAGAAGATTGCGCATGAACACTATCAGAGAGATGCGTTTTTCCCTGGGAATACTTCTGGTGTTGAAGGAGCTTTTGTCATGTTGGAGGAGGACACTGGAAAAATTGTCTCTGCAATTGGAGGAAGAAATTATCAGCTGGGTGATTTAAACCGTGTGACTGTTCAAAGACAGCCGGGATCAACTTTTAAGCCGGTTGCTGTTTACGGTCCAGCAATGATGCTGGAGGAGACCTACAACCCATTTTCACTTCTTCCAGATCAGATGGCTTTAGAAAATGCCGTTTCCAATTCTGACGGCGTTTATGCGAATACAGTAACGATGTATGAGGCTTTAATACAATCGAAAAATACATCAGCAGTTTGGCTGCTTGATCAAATCGGTATCGATTATTCGAAGCGTTATTTGGAAAAGTTAGGGATGCCAATCGAGGATGAAGGCACATCGATCGCGCTTGGAGGTTTGACACATGGTGTGACACCTCTACAAATGGCTCAAAGCTTTCTAGCATTTTCTGCGGATGGAAAGATACTGGAATCTGCTACGATTGATCAGATTATTGATCGAAATGATGAAGTCATCTTTGAATCGGAAGTGAAGTCCCAGCAGGTTTTTACTCCGCAAGTCGCATGGAATATGACAGAAATGTTAATTGATACAGTAGAACGTGGTACCGCAACAGCTGGAGAATATACAAAAGCCTTGGCAGGTAAAACCGGATCTACGCAGCATCCACTTGTCGAAGGACAAACAAAAGATGCCTGGTTTGTAGGCTATACACCAGATTATGTTACTGCTTCCTGGATGGGCTATGATAAATCTGACGCAGACCATTATCTAACAAAGGGAAGTGCATATCCAACCAGTCTCGTCAAATCAATTTTGACTGAAATGGATAAACAGTCAGGTGGTTCACTGACCGCAGAATTCACAAAGCCAGATCATGTAGATGATTTACCGGAACCGATTATTCTCCCGGAAATAACCAATCTTACAGCTGATTTCGAACTTGGTGGATTATCCTTAGTACAGGGAAAACTAACATGGAAAGGCTCAGACGATGACCGAGTTGTTTACCGTATCTATCAGGATAACGAAGGAATAGATAAACGTATCGGAGAAGTAATAGGTGAAACAGAATATAAGATTAACAATGCACTATTCCGCAATAATAAGTACTATGTAGTAGCGTACGACCCATTGACCAAAATGGAAGGCGGAAGATCGGAAACCGTTGAACTTGTATGGTAAATGAGACAAATTCATGACAAACCACGACCTTTCCTATACAGTAATGTCGGAAATCGCTATAGTTAGTAATGGAGTCAGTAGAATGAGTAAAGGATGAAGTGTATGTCGATAAAACGTAATGATACAATTTTAAAAGCTTATAACGGTGAAAAAACAGATTATATACCAGGATGGTTTATGAGACAGGCGGGGCGTTCCCAGCCGGAGTATCGTGAACTGAAAGAAAAGTATTCATTATTTGAAATTACCCATCAGCCGGAATTATGTGCATATGTAACACGACTTCCCGTTGAAAATTATGGTGTGGACGCAGCAATCTTATATAAAGATATTATGACTCCATTGCCATCATTGGGCGTAGATGTTGAAATCAAGAGCGGAATCGGCCCAGTAATTCATAATCCGATTAGGAAATTCAGCGATGTGGAAAAACTTGGTGAACTAAATCCAAGTGCAGATATTCCATATGTAATGGATACAATCCGTCTTTTAACAGAAGAACAACTTGAAGTCCCGCTAATTGGGTTTAGTGGTGCACCATTTACATTGGCAAGTTATATGATTGAGGGTGGGCCGTCAAAAAATTATATGAAAACAAAAGCATTAATGTACAATGAGCCCGAGACATGGTTCGCATTGATGGACAAGCTCGCGGACATGATTATTACTTATGTGGAGGCTCAGGTTGAAGCAGGTGTCAAGGTCATTCAAATATTTGATTCATGGGTAGGTGCGTTAAATGCAGCAGATTACCGTGTATTTATTAAACCTGTAATGACGAGAATATTCGCTGAACTTAGAAAGCATAACGTCCCTTTAATTATTTTTGGAGTGGGAGCTCGACATTTATTGCTGGAGTGGAATGACTTGCCGGTGGATGTTATTGGTCTAGACTGGCGTACGTCAATCACAGAAGCAAGAGAAATGGGTGTGACCAAAGTTGTGCAAGGAAATCTTGACCCGACCATTTTGCTTACCGAATGGGAAATTATTGAAAAACGTACGAAAGGAATTCTGGACGAGGGGATGCAGCAAGGCAAATACGTTTTCAATCTAGGTCATGGTGTAACTCCGGATATTAAACCTGCAACATTGAAAAAGTTGACAGCGTTTATTCATTCATACACAGGGAAGTAGTTGAAAATCTTTTAAGAGGTGTTGTTTAAAATGGATAAGAAAAAAATAGGATTATTAGTAATGGCTTATGGTACGCCAAATAAAGAAGAAGAAATTGAACCCTACTACACGCATATTCGGCATGGAAGAAAGCCTGAACCGGAAGCACTGCAGGATTTGAAGGACCGCTATAAGGCGATTGGTGGTATATCTCCATTGGCAAAAATCACGGAAGACCAGGCACAAGCTTTAGAAACTAGCCTGAATGAAGCACAAAACGAGTATGAATTTAAAGCTTACATTGGTTTGAAACATATCGCACCTTTTATTGAAGATGCAGTAGAAGTAATGGCTAAAGATGGCATCACAGAAGCAGTTTCTCTAGTTCTAGCACCCCATTACTCAACTTTCAGTGTGAAATCATATAATGACCGTGCAAACACGGAAGCAGAAAAGCACGGAATCACAATTGATTCCGTAAAAGATTGGTACACAGAACCTGGGTTTATCAAGTTCTGGGCTAATGGTATTAATGAGATTTATGCAGAAATGCCTGCAGCAGAACGCGAGAAAGCGGTACTTATCGTTTCAGCACACAGTCTGCCTGAAAAAATATTGCAAAATGGTGACCCATACCCGGATCAATTAAGAGAAACAGCAGAATTAATAGTTGAAGAGACAGAGATTAAAAACTACGCATTGGGATGGCAAAGTGAAGGTAACACACCAGATCCATGGTTGGGACCAGATGTACAGGATCTTACACGTGAGCTTTATGACAAACAAGGATTCCGTTCCTTTATTTATGCTCCAGTAGGTTTCATTGCCGACCACTTAGAAGTATTGTTTGACAATGATTATGAATGTAAAGTGGTATGTGATGAACTTGGTGCGAACTATCACCGACCTTCCATGCCAAATGTTCACCCTGATTTCGTTCATACGCTTGCAAAAGTTGTCTTGAATAAAGTAAAGAGTGAAGTGTGATGGATGTTAAAAAGATAGTTGTTGTAGGTGGCGGAATTACTGGATTATCCGCCGCTTACCACTTGCAAAAGCAAATAAGGGCAAGCAATTTGCCTTATGAAGTGAAATTGGTTGAAGCAAGCAATCGCCTGGGAGGCAGAATCGAGAGTATAAATAAAGACGGTTTTACGATTGAATTGGGACCTGATTCTTTACTTTCAAGAAAACCATCCGCTGTAAAATTGGTGGAAGAGCTTGGTCTGAGTGATCAAATTGTTCGCAATGGAACGGGACAATCGTACATTTTAATAAAAAATAAGTTACATAAAATGCCTAAAGGTGCATTTATGGGAGTCCCTAAAGAAGTCCGCCCTCTACTCGGATCCAATGTATTTTCTTTAAATGGAAAGTTACGTGCTTTAATGGATCTTGTCTTACCTAAAAGCAAAGAAACAGGGGACCAATCACTTGGTTTGTTTATGCGCAGGCGTTTTGGGAATGAATTAGTTGATCATCAAATTGATCCCTTATTGTCCGGAATCCATTCAGGTGATATTGATAAAATGAGTCTGAAGGCAACTTACCCAATGTTTTATCAAGCAGAACAGAAGCATGGCAGTTTGATGAAAGGTTTACAAAAAACATTACCGAGTAGTCCCAAAAAATCGAAAAGTGATAAAAAGGCTGAAGGTGTATTTTTCTCATTGGAAAATGGGTTGGAAAGCTTGGTAAAACGTCTTGCGGATAAACTTGATGCTAACACGATTAGAACGAATACAGCCGTCGATCACATAGAGAAAAAAGATAAAGTCTATCATCTTCTTTTAAGTAATGGAGAAGTTTACAAAGCAGATGCGGTTATTATGGCGACACCACATACAGCAGTGCCAACCATGCTAAGTCAATACGACTTTTTGAAAACACTCTATGATATTCCAGCTACATCAACAGCAAATGTTGTAATGGCCTTTAATCAAGCTGATATTAAAAAGGACATTGACGGCACAGGATTCCTAGTCAGTCGAGACAGCAATTATCGTATTACTGCCTGTACATGGACACATCGCAAGTGGCCAACTACAACACCAGAAGGCAAAGCATTATTCCGTTGCTATGTTGGTAAACCTAATGATCAGGAAATCGTAGATCTATCAGATGAAGAAATTACAGACATCGTTTTAAAAGACTTAAATAAAACAATGAAATTAAAGGCAAAACCAGAATTCAGTATTATTACACGTTTTAAAAATGCTAGACCACAGTATGACGTCGGGCACTTGGAACGCGTTGCAGAAGTACGTGCCAATGCATCCGAAAAATTGCCAGGTTTATTCCTGACAGGAAGCTCCTATGATGGAGTTGGTATACCAGACTGCATTCAACACGGCGAGAAAAGCGCATCTGATGTGATCGCATTTTTGAATAGATAAGGACAGGAAAGCTCCGATTTGGTTCGGGGCTTTTTCTGTGTGTTGTTGACATCTGAGGGACCGGTGCGGCGGAATTAGGCATGGATTTGATGGAAATGCTGAAGTTCATGAGAGATTGGCTGAAGTTCACGAGAGAAATGCTAAAGTTCACAGAAGATATGCTGAAGTTCACAAATTCGGCCGAGCGGTTGTACATGATGTGGAGCAAAAGGAAATGTTAAAGTTATAAAAAATTACTTGATCTGCAGGAATTTATCGATTGGTATCGAATATTGTAATATACAAATAAATTAGAAAGGTTGAATGATAGTGATTGTACAACCACTTGTGATATCCAAATATATTTTGCAGGTAGAGGCTTTAAACAGGAGGTTAATTCTGAACCACCCAATCAAAGATATCGTCAACAGTCAGGCTCGAATTCTCCGGGCAGGCTATAATGGCGAGGCAGCCCTCCAATTTCCGCTTAGCTTTCTCCCTTATGACGATTTCCTCATTTTTCATCATTTACGAATACCAGATGCTCATGGTTTTTTCCAAATTGATATACTCCTGCTGTCAAAAGAATTTCTCTTAATTATTGAAGTTAAAAATATTGATGGTGAAGTATCATTTGATGATATTGGGCAGTCAATCCGCAGAAAGGAAGGAAAGGAAGACTCATTCACAAATCCAATTGAACAAATTAATTTGCAACATATAAGATTACTTCGCTGGCTCCGTAATTACAATCTACCGACCATCCCCATAGAGAAAATTGCTGTGTACAGTTCTCGACACACCATTCTAAAAGATCTTACCAACGATAAGGCCATTTCAAATACAGTAATTCGCAAAGATAAAATACTGAGTAAAATTGAGGAGATTAAACAAAAACATCCCATACCTGTTCTAACGGAGGATCAATTAATGGAACTGTCTTATAAACTACTTTCAGCACATACAGAAGAGAGCATTGATGCTTTGGAAAAATTCAAGGTATCTCCAGAGGAGTTAATAACAGGCGTGATTTGCCCAGAATGTGGTGAAGTCCCTATGATACGAAAAAGTGGAAAGTGGAATTGTATTCACTGTAAGACTATTTCTAAGACGGCGCATAAACAAGATTTAAGGGACTATGCTTTATTGATATGTGAATATATAAGTAATAAGAATGCGAGGGAATTTTTGCAACTTCCATCTACTAACACAGCTAGAAATTTACTGAAAGGTAATTATCGCCAGATAGGTGATACCAGTGGTCGAAAATACCATCTTGTTGAAGAGATATTTGAATAAAAGTCCTTAGGCCCTGCAAACGCAGGGTTTTTTATGTCCATTTTATCTGAGAAATGCTGAAGTTCACAGTGAAAATACGGAAGTTCACAGTAGAAATGCTAAAGTTCACAGTGAAAATATGGAAGTTCACACAATAAATGCGAAAGTTCACAAATTCCTCTTCGAATGACGACATTCAGCAGTACCCGGTCGACCCCCGACTCAAGGACAGTCCCGCCGCACCAACCCACACCCCAGTGCCGTACAAAAAAAGGTGATCACTAAAGGTGATCACCTTCTAAAAATTTATTCGTAACTTTTAACGAGTTCATCCACAAGTGAACCTACATAATCTACTGCAACTTTAATTGCATCGGGTTTGGACATGTCCACTTCTGCTTGTTTGATAAGGTCGAGTGGTTTTTGTGTGCTACCTGATCGAAGGACATCGAGCCAGCTGTCAATTGCTGGCTGGCCTTCTTCCTTTATTCTTTGTGCCACTGCCGTTGATACAGTTAGGCCTGCTGAGTATGTATATGGATACAGTCCCATGTAGTAATGCTGTTGACGCATCCATGTTAGACCTGCTCCTTCATCAAATGTGACTGCATCACCCCAGAAATTTTCAAGTGCTTCCTGTTTTTGATTACATAACACATTGGCTGTAAGTGGAACACCTTGCTCTGCCAAATCATAGATACGGCGTTGGTATTCAGCTTCCAATAAATGGGTAACAAAGTTATGGTAATAGGTTCCGAGTAACTGTGTGATTACCCAGCGTTTCATACGAACATCATCTGTATTATTCATAAGATGTTCTGCTAACAGCAACTCATTCAATGTTGATGGTGCTTCGACAAAGTAAGTGGAAGGACGGGTATTGAAAAGTGATTGGTTATTACCTGCAAGATAGAAATGGGCTGCATGTCCTAGTTCGTGAGCAAGTACAAAAGCCCCACGCATGGTATCCGTCCAAGTAATCAAAATGTATGGATGAACACCATAGGGACTTGAACAGAACGCACCATTTGCTTTACCAATATTATCAGAACGATCAATCCAGCGATTGGCAATGCCTTCCCGCATGATTTCCGTATATTCCGGTCCCATTACTTTTAATGCTTCAATAATCGTTGAAGTTGCATCTTCATATGTCGTTTGAGGGTTGAACTCTGGATCGAGTGGTGCTTTTAGATCGCAGTATCGGATTTCTTCAAGTCCGAGTTTCTCCTTCTTCAGTTTGGCAAACCGACGCATATGTGGAGCAAGGTTCTGTTGAATGATATCCAGTTGATTATGATACATTTCCTTTGTTACCTGTTGCGATGACAAAAGCATATCGGTAACAGAATCATAGTTGCGTAGTTTTGACATGGTAACCTGTTTTGTTACTTCGGTTGCATAAGTTGCTGCAAACGTATTTTTATAGTCGTTTAATGTATTTGTAAATGATTCATATGCAGCTCGGCGTGTCTCTGTATTTGGTGAGAATTCATAGCGATCTTCATATAATGCTTCAGACATTGGAAGTTCCACATCGTCCTGATCCTTAATGGACTCGAATTCCATATCAGAAGCTTTACTGCGTTGATATATCATATGTGGTGCACTATGTACTTGACTTAATGCTGCTAGTGTTTCTTCAATTTCTGGCGAAAGGGTATGGGCTTTGTCTTCGATCAAATCTTCCAACATCTTCTGATAAGTCTTCAGCTCAGGTTGCTCCTGAAGGAACTGTTTAATCGTTTCATCGGGAAGTGTTAATAATTCGGATTGGAAGAAAGAAAGTTTTGCATTAACACGAGCCAGTGCTGAAGATACTTTGGATGTATCTCTTTGATTATCAGGGTCTGATCCATCAGCACTTGATCGAAGGTTCGCATAGACGGCAACACGAATGACGCGTTGTTGGAATGCTTCCAATGCTTTCAATGCCTGCAGCAAAGTGTTGGAATCAGCATGAAGCTTTCCTCTATAGTCAGTAATTTCACTTACAACATCCTGAATCTTAATCAGCTCTTTTTCCCAGGCGGCATGATTTGGAAATAACTCCGTTAAATCCCACGTTTGCTCTTGTGGTACTTCAGAACGACTCGATCTATGAGTAGTTGAGATCGTCATATACATGCTCCTTTACTAAATGTATTTCGCAACTCAAAATAATTATAATATACAAATTAACATAATGGTAGAACTTTCTGATATATCCAAAATAAAAAAAGCAGCTATAGGAATAGCTGCAACTAGAGAACTTTATTTTGTTGTAGTACAGTTATAGTAGTGGAGTAGTTACACGTAAATACAGTTTCTATTTATCTTGCAGGATGATCACATTCATCACAGATATTACCATAGCAATCAGCTTTCTCATGTACCATGTCTTCACCGCATTGGGAACATTTCTTTTTAGGCAAATTTCTGAAAAACTCAATTACACTGATCATGTGTATCCTCCTCTTTAAATGGCGTATTTGATGTTAAATCTATTGTAATACAACAGTATGTATTTTGTCAATACTGTGTTACAACATATTTTGAAAATAGGAGTGAATTAGAATGAAATTAACGATTATTGGATGCTGGGGTGGTTATCCGGCAAGGGATGGTGCTACTTCTGCCTATTTAATTGAAAAAAATAATTTTTCATTACTTATTGATGTTGGAAGTGGATCATTGTCCAAATTACAAAAGTATAAAGATATTTCTGACCTGGATGCTGTTGTACTTTCTCATTACCATCATGACCATGTGGCAGATATTGGCGTACTTCAGTATGCAAAACTAATTGAATTCTATGTGAAGGGTTCTGAAAAAATACTACCGATTTATGGTCATGCAAAAGATAATAAAGGATTTGAATCACTGACTCATCAATTTACAAAAGGAATAACCTATCAGCCAGAAGAAGAACTTAAGATTGGCCCATTTACGATTCAGTTTCTAGAAACAGTTCATCCTGTTCCGTGTTATGGAATGCGGATTACAGATGGTGAACGTGTTATTGTTTATACCGCAGATACAAGTTATAAGGAAGATTGGAAGGGCTTTGCCAAAAATGCAGATTTGCTGATTACAGATTGTAATTATTATGCAGGTCAGAATGGTTCCAAAGCTGGTCATATGAATAGTGAAGAAGGGGCAAAAATAGCAGTAGCCGCCGGTGTGAAAACATTAATGCTCAGTCATCTTCCACAATTCGGAGACCTTAATCAACTGGCACAAGAAGCACAGCAACATTTTAATGGAATCGTAAAAATAGCCGAAGAAGGAATGGAGTGGAACGGCTAGAATATTAAATATGGGTTCGAAGGAGGGGAAACCGGACTTTTTGAACAACTACATCAAGCTATTTCTTTTGATAACTTTGAAAGTTTGGATTAAACTTATCTATAGTAAGCAGATAAAGGGAGGAACGCGCGAAATGAAATTTATTGACAACAAAGGGATCACAGACCCGATGATCAATCTGGCAATTGAAGAATATATTTTAGAAAACTTTGGGGAGAAAGATACATATTTATTATTTTACATTAATAGACCGTCCATCATTATTGGACGTAACCAAAATACAATTGAAGAAATCAATACAGATTATGTCGATGAAAAAGGAATTAAGGTAGTGCGTCGTCTCTCTGGTGGCGGAGCGGTATACCATGATGAACAAAACCTTAACTTCAGTTTTATTACAAAAGATGATGGTGACAGCTTCCAGAACTTTGCTAAATTTACGCAACCAATGATTGATGCGATGAATAAATTGGGTGTTCCTGCAGAAATGCAAGGACGTAATGACCTTGCTGTTAAGGGGCGCAAAATTTCCGGTAATGCAATGTTCTCAACAAAAGGACGCATGTTCAGTCACGGTACGCTCATGTTTGATTCTGAGTTAGAAGAGTTAACAAAGGCATTGAAGGTTAAAAAAATCAAAATTGAATCAAAAGGGATTAAATCAATCCGTAGCCGAGTAGCCAATATCTCTGAGTTCCTGGAAGAGAAAATTACGATGAATCAATTCAAAGAAATAATTCTCAAACATGTGTTCACAGTAGATGATGTAAAGGATGTTCCTGAATACGTGTTAACAGATAAAGATTGGGAAAACATCCATGAAATCTCCAAAAAACGTTATCAGCAATGGGAATGGAACTATGGGAAATCTCCAGCATTTAACGTGCAGGAAACTTATAAATTTGACGCAGGCCTTGTAGATGTTCGTCTCGACGTCAAAAAAGGAATCATTGAAAACTGTAAAATTTTCGGTGACTTTTTCGGTATTGGTAACGTGGAAGAACTTGAGAATAAATTAATTGGTGTTCGACATGAACGTAAAGCTATTGAAGATACACTTGCTGATTTTGAGGTTTCGCATTACTTAGGAAGAATATCTAAAGAAGACTTCATAAATCTACTCTATTAGATTCAAGGAAAGCCCGCTGAGATATTTGCAAAACACACTTATGGCGAAATTCTTAGAAATAATTAAGTAAATTAATAATAAATAGTAGTAAATTAGCACAGGCGAACGTTTGTATAAAGCGCCTGTGCTTTTGATTTTCTGTAGAAAATCGACAAAATATTATTTTTTCGTAAAATTTAGTTTATATGCACCATTTTTCCTATAAATATGATAAATTAGTACTTAAGCCACTTTCTTTTTATTTTTCTAGGAAAGGAAGTATAAAAGTGTTAAAAAATTATTATTTTACCTCTCATGAAATTACTCCGTTTACAATGGCAGTAATTGCCGAGCATGATGTGAAGGGGGATCAGATAACTCGTGTTCTGGAAGAAGATGCAGAATATGTGTTGGATGGTACCCCTACTAAAATTATTGATGATGCATGTCGATTTTTCGGTGCAAGTCTCAAAGGAAGGCAAGATGGAACGAAAGACATCAGTGGTATCACACATAAAGCGCCTATCTCAATCGACCCTTCAAGTGGGATGTATTTCTTTCCTACTACCTCACCCAGTAGTTCAAAATGTTCCTGGATTGCTCATTCACACATCGATAAAGTCAACAGGTCTGGAAACCATCAAACGGAAATGCTTTTTAAAAATGGCAGGAAAGTGATCATAGATATTTCATATGGATCTATGTTGAATCAGTTGCAGCGGACAGCTCAGTTCCGTTATTTGCTCGATAATCGAATTAGGTTTTTGCACCAGCATCTATCTGCTGATATGGTTGCAGAGCCTTCAACATCAGTTCTTGGACAATGACCTCCACCTTTTTGCGGATGGCGGGATTAAAGTAATTGCGTTTCTCTTCCCGACCTTGACAGAGAAAGAGAAAAGATGAGAAAGAATCATTTTTATTCAGGGTTACAATTTGCATGTTCTTCTGCCTCATCACCATTTTTAGTTTTCTCCGTTCAATGGATGCTTCGGTTTCCATTTTTTCTAAAAGTTTTATATAAGGTTCTTTAATTTTAAAGGCACCATTCTGAACATAATTCCTATCCTGTCTGATAACGACCATCGCCATGGACAAGAAAAGAAAACGGGAAGCAAGTTCTAAGTCTTTGTCTGTTAGATAGCGCAATTGAATCACTCCTTCATATGTAGAACGTTTGTTCCTTTTATCTTATTATATGATAAAGTTTAAAAAAATACACGACTAAATCTAAAAAATTGAATAATAAAAAGAAAGTGGCCCAATAAGATGTTAAAACTATGCATTTTACCTTGTTTACTTTAAAATATAACTAAGATTAAGAAGCCGTTCATACATATGAGGAGAATCCGTCTAAATGTATTTATTAAACATCAATTTTTCCAATTGGAGATCCGTCCTTGAAAGGGAGGGACTGGAAGAATTTATTCAGCAGATATTAAACCAATATGAAGGTTTGGGACCGTTGCCAGGAATACTTTTTCCGTTTATTGAAGCATTTCTTCCTTTTCTTCCGTTAATTGTATTTGTTATGGGTAATGCAGCAGCTTATGGATTATTGGAAGGATTTCTTCTTTCCTGGGGCGGTGCAAGCGTTGGAGCAATCGTTGTATTTTTACTGATTCGTAAGCTTGGCAATACGAGATTACTTAAAAAAATTAGTTCGAATAAACAGGTTACACGTGTTACGGTATGGGTGGAACGACATGGATTTGGACCTTTATTTTTGTTACTATGCTTTCCGTTTTCGCCATCAGCGATTATTAATGTGGTAGCAGGACTTTCAAGAGTAAGTACGCAACAGTTTATTCTGGCTGTTTTATTAGGGAAGGCGGTAATGGTTTTCTCGATTTCCTACATCGGTTCAAGCATTATGGAATTCGCCCAGAATCCAATGAAAACAATCATGGTAGGAATAGGGATTGTCTTATTTTGGATGTTAGGCAAATATCTTGAAAAAAGATTGCAAAAAAAAGCAGTAAATAAGAACTATCCAACGATGAATAAAGATTAAAATAGCTTCTCCATGGGTAAGATAAGAGTAGATGATAACCCTGGAGGAAGATAACTATGAAAAATTATAATTATCGCAGACTGATACCTATAGTCATTCTTGCAGTTGTACTTGCGGTAATTTTACGGTCAACAATCTTTGCAAGCTATGTTGTTGATGGTGAGTCTATGGAACCGACATTATATGATGGTAATTTACTAATGGTAAATAAAATTGTATATGATTTAACAGATATTGATCGATTTGATGTAATTGTTTTCCATGCAAATGAAGAAGATGATTATGTGAAACGGGTTATAGGATTGCCTGAAGATGAAATTGAATACAAAAATGATCAATTGTTTGTAAATGGAGAACTTGTGGAAGAGAAATTTCTGAATGCTTATGTACAAGCAAGTGATTCCAAACCGTTTACAAATAACTTCACATTAGTGGAAACAACTGGTGTTCAAAAAGTACCGGAAAACAAGCTGTTTGTTATGGGAGATAACCGGCAGGACAGCTTGGATAGCAGATCATTTGGTTTCATATCAACAGATCAGATCGTTGGAAAAGTCGACGTGAAATACTGGCCACTCTCACAAACAAAACTTAGCTTCGGCAAATAGGTAATTGGGTCTCTCTATTATAGAGCTTCTATCTTTGTTAAAATAGATAGAAGCTCTATTTATTTTAACAAGTAAAAAGTATAAACTTTCTTACTTGCATAAGTGCGGGCTTTGGTATTCTCCTAAAGGCTTGACGAACGCCAAGTTTTCTAAAAATAAATAATCATTCTACGGGGGCTAGACAATGGGACTTCGATTTATTACAGGGAGAGCCGGTACAGGGAAAAGCGGAAGAACGCTGGATGAGATTAAAGAAAAGTTAATTCATAACCCTCAAGGTTCCCCAATTTTCTATATCGTGCCAGATCAAATGACATTTCAACAGGAATTTGCATTATTTAATGATGAGAATATAAAAGGAAGCATCCGGGCGCAGGTTGTAAGTTTTTCGAGACTTGCCTGGCGGATATTACAGGAAACTGGTGGAGGGACAAAGCAATTTATCAGTTCGGTAGGAATCCAAATGATGCTTCGGAAGATTATAGAGGAAAAGCAAGGGGATTGGAAGGTTTTCCAAAAGGCGATGGAAAAGCAAGGCTTTTTAAACCAGCTGGAGACGATGATCACAGAGTTTAAACGATATCAAGTAACACCCGATGTACTTCGAATGCAGATGGAACATTTAAACCAATTTGTCCATAAAACACACGGTGAAGTAGCATTGACAAACAAGTTGGATGACTTATTGTTTATTTATGAAAAGCTAATCACTGCGTTGCAGGGAAACTATATTGACGGGGAAGATCAATTGCAGCTGCTGGCAGAGAAAACCAGTGATTCCAACTTACTAGAAGATGCAGATATTTACTTTGATGGTTTCCATAGTTTTACGCCTAAAGAGCTTATCGTTGTGGAAGCATTGATGAAAAAGTGTAATTCGGTGACCGTAACATTAGTGCTGGATAATCCAAACGAGGAAGTTTCAGAACTTGATCTGTTTTATCAAACAACGGAAACCTATCATATTTTAAAACAAATCGCTGATGAAAATCACATCTTTATAGATGAACCAATTTTCCTTGATCCGGAGAATGGCAGATTTAGCAATCGTCCCCACTTCTTCCATTTGGAACAGAATTTTGATGTAAGACCGTCTCCTGAATTTCATGGAGAAGTTCCGATTAAAATTGCTGAAGCGGTACATCCACGAGCAGAAGTGGAAGGCGCTGCCCAGGAAATTCTCCGATTGGTTAGGGAAGAGAAGTATCGGTTTCAGGATATTGCAGTATTCATCCGCCAAACAGATGTCTATCATGATTTGATCCACACCATTTTTGATGATCATGATATCCCGGTATTTATTGATGAAAAACGAACCATGCTTAATCATTCACTGATTGAGTTCGTTCGCTCTGTATTGGATATTGTGGAAGGGAATTGGCGTTATGACGCGGTTTTTAGAGTGCTGAAAACCGGATTTATACGAGCAACAGATAAGGAATATCCATTAACAAACAATGCAATCGATGAACTGGAAAACTATTGTTTGGAATACGGAATCCGCTCACGAGAACGATGGTTTGCGGAAGAGGAATGGAAGTTTCAAAGGTTCCGTGGATTTGAACATGGAACACAGACCGATTTAGAAAAAGAGACACAAATACGCATCAACAAATATCGTCAGCAAGTTACAAAAGCACTGAAGCCTTTTGATGAGCAAATTAGAAAGGCATCAACAATTAAAGAGTTGTCCACATCAACCTATATGCTACTTGAAAATTTAAATGTTCCACATCAACTCGAAGAAACACGGGAGCTATATGATGAAAATGGAGAAGTCGAAAAAGGAAGAGAGCAAGATCAAGTGTGGGAAGCCGTTATTCAATTATTGGATGAAATGGTTGAAATGGCAGGGGAGGAAAAAATGACTTTGTCTACGTTCCATTCCACATTGGATGCAGGCTTTGAAACCCTTACGTTTTCCCATGTACCACCGAGTATTGACCATGTTATCGTTGGTACGATTGATAGATCAAGAATTAGTGGGGTGAAATGTTCATTTCTTCTTGGGGTTAATGATGGAATTTGGCCGATGAAACCACCAGCAGATGGAATGATTAATGAAGAAGAACGGGAAATTTTGGCAGTAAATGGTATCCGTCTCGCGGACAGTGGGAAACGTCAACTGCTCGATGACTGGTTTTATATGTATATTGCCTTTACAGCGGCAAAGGACAGACTTATGATCAGCTATCCATTGAGTGATGAAGAAGGAAAGGCGAAAATGCCATCGCAACTTATAAATCGTGTCGAGAATCTTTTTCCATCCTGTTGTGATCATCTACTGCTACAGGACCCAGATGAATTGGCAGATGCAGATCGTTTTATAACAACACCCGTGAAAACGAGATCTGCACTGACGGCACAATTGGCGAGAAGTCGTAAAGGTTATCCCGTAAGCTCTGTATGGTGGGAAGTATTCAACTGGTATGTGCAAAACGAGACGAAATACAGCACTACTTATACCATCCTACAAAGTTTATATTATGAAAACCAACCTATTAATCTGAAAGCAAAAACGGTGGAAGAGCTGTATCCGAAACAAGTGAAGGCAAGTGTCAGCAGATTGGAAACCTATTATAATTGTTCCTACCAGCATTTTGCGAAATACAGCCTAAAATTGGACGAGCGCAAAACCTATAAATTAGATGCACCAGATATTGGCCAGCTTTTCCATGAAGCATTAAAAACAATTACCGAGTGGATTCAAGTGGAAGGAAGAGATTTTGCGCAACTGTCCAAAAAGGATACGGATAGTTATGCCCAAAAAGCAGTGCATAGCCTTGCACCAGTGCTACAGCATCAAATTCTCCGCAGCTCGAACAGATATAAATACATTCAACAGAAGTTACAGGAAATTATTGCAAGAGCCGCATTTATTTTAAGTGAACAGGCAAGGCAGAGTAACTTCTCGCCGGTCGGACTGGAACTTGGCTTTGGCGAAAGGGAAGAGCTGCCGCCATTAACGATGGAATTGCCAAATGGCTATGAGCTGTTATTACGTGGAAGGATTGACCGTGTAGATAAGGCATTAAATGAAGATTCCCTGTACTTAAGAATTATCGATTACAAATCAAGCGCAAGAGGACTGAACTTGATTGAGGTTTATTACGGTTTGGCACTCCAGATGCTGACCTATCTCGACGTTGTCTTAACGCACTCCGAGCAGTGGCTTGGTTCAAAAGCTACACCTGCTGGGGTGCTGTACTTCCATGTTCACAATCCGATGATCTCAGGAAAACGCAAAATGAGTGACGATGAGATTGAAGAAGAGC
The DNA here is from genome assembly GCF_051262635.1 of Oceanobacillus sp. CF4.6. Classification (NCBI taxonomy): domain Bacteria; kingdom Bacillati; phylum Bacillota; class Bacilli; order Caryophanales; family Bacillaceae; genus Oceanobacillus; species Oceanobacillus sp. CF4.6. Next base: position 147,186 of record NZ_JBIMEX010000008.1, read on the forward strand.
TTTTCAAAAAATACAAGATGCAAGGTCTGCTTCTTTCCGATGAAGAGATTGTTAGAATGATGGATACAACGCTTGAGACAGGTACGAGTCAAATTGTCCCGGCAGGTCTTAAGAAAAATGGCGGATTTAACAGCTATTCAAAAGTTGCTGATGATGAAACATTTCATAACCTGCAAAACCACATTCATCAACTAATGACCAATGCTGGTATTGATATGACAAGCGGGGGAGTTCATTTAAACCCATATCAGCATAAACAAAATACCGCATGCACGTTCTGCCCGTTCCATTCTGTCTGCCAATTTGATCCTGTCTTGGAGAAGAATAATTACCGCAAGCTTACGGATATGAAAGACGATGAAATTTTAATGAAATTAAGAGAGGAGGAAAATATCGATGGTTAATTGGACAAAAGAGCAGGAAGATGCCATCTATACGGAGGGCAGTGATATTCTCGTGGCTGCTGCTGCGGGGTCCGGTAAAACAGCTGTATTAGTCGAAAGAATTATTCAAAAGCTGTTATCGAATAATAAACCGATTGATATCGACTCCTTGCTCGTCGTAACCTTCACAAATGCTGCGGCACAGGAAATGCGAAATCGTGTTGGAATAGCACTTGAAAAATCGCTAGCTGAAAATCCGACTTCCATGCATTTGAAAAAACAATTGTCGTTGCTGCAAAGAGCGTCCATATCTACCTTACACTCTTTCTGCATGGATGCGGTAAGAAAGTACGCTTATATGATTGATATTGATCCATCTTTTCGGATTGCCGATAATATGGAAGGCGATTTAATTAAGCAGGAAGTCCTCGATGATTTATTTGAAGAATGGTATGGCGATGAAACAGAAAATCAGGAACAATTTTTTGCGGTCGTGGATCGTTTCTCCAATGACCGAAGTGACCTCGAAGTAGAAAATCTGATTCTTGATTTATATACCTTTGCAACACAGAATCCATGGCCAAATCAGTGGCTCGACAAGCTAGCAGATGTATACCAAATTCCGGATAATTGGCAGGAAGCGGATTTAACCTGGTTAACGATGATCAAGCGGGAAGTAAAAGATCAGTTTGATGCGATTAAACAGGAGATGGAGCTTGCCTTGGCAATTACGAAGGAAAATGATGGTCCATACCATTATGCGGATACAATCGATGCAGATATGGCTCTTTTATATGGAGTTTTGCATGACACGAGCTCATGGGACGAACTGCAATCCTATATGACTTCCACTGCTTTTGGGAAACTTTCCGGCAAGCGTGCAGAATGTAACGATTTAAAGAAAGAAAAAGTGAAGAAGCTCCGGAAAAGTTACAAAAATCGCTGGGATGGAATGAAGAGCAAGTGGTTCAGCAGGAATTTAGACAGTCATATAGCAGATATGAAAGAGATGGCGCCAGTAATAAAACAATTGACAGAACTCGTTAAGGAATTCAAATCGAGATTTACCGAACATAAACGGGAAAAAGCACTCGTTGACTTTTCCGACTTGGAGCATTATTGCTTGGAGCTACTTGTAGATGAATCTTCTACAATAGATAACATTATTCCGTCTACCGTAGCACTGCAGTTTCAGAAACAATTCAGTGAAGTATTGGTCGATGAATACCAGGATACAAATCTCGTGCAGGAAACCATTCTCACATTGATCAGTGATCGGTCAGGTGCAGGGAATATGTTCATGGTAGGGGATGTCAAGCAGAGTATTTATCGCTTCCGACATGCAGAACCAAGCCTTTTCATCGACAAATATAAACGGTTTGCAAATGATGATGAAGTAGCAAAACGAATCGATTTGGCAAGTAATTTCCGAAGCCGTGAGCAAGTGCTTACAGGGGCGAATTATATTTTTCGGCAGATTCTTGATGAAGAGCTCGGGGAAATTAATTATGATTCCGATGCTGAGTTGATTTACGGTAATAAAATGTATGATGAAATGCCATACGATAAGCCACATCCTGAATTGCTCATCATTGACCGTGAAGCAGTTGAGGACAGGGAGGAAGTTTCCGGTGAGGAAGAGAACTTTCAGGACTTAGAAAAGGCACAGCTTGAAGCACGAGCATATTCGGAAAAAATAAAAACATGGATTGGCCTAAAGGAAGGCTATGCTCCAATGAAGGTTGTGGATAAAGAAACGCAAACACAGCGCGACTTGCAGTATCGAGATATTGTTATCCTGATGCGTTCCATGACATGGGCAGCAACAATTGCCGATGAATTGAAGAAACAGGGTATCCCTGTATATGCTGAGCTTTCGACGGGTTACTTTGAGGCGATTGAAGTGAAAGTGATGATCAGTCTCTTAAAGGTGATTGATAATCCAAGACAGGATATTCCGATGGCATCGGTTCTAAAGTCACCGATTGTCGGCTTGAATGAGGATGAACTTGCTTCCATTCGCTTGGCTGATAAGTATGGGTCATTTTTCGAAGCCACTGTAGCATATAAGAAACAGTATTCAGATCGTACTGCTACTAAAGTGGAACAGTTTCTCATTCAACTGGATCAATTTCGATTAGCATCCAAGCAAGGAGCACTATCGGAGTTAATCTGGGATATATACAGAGAAACAGGCTACTATGATTTTGTCGGCGGCATGCCAGGTGGACGTCAGCGTCAGGCTAATTTAAGGGCATTATATGACCGTGCACGTGGTTATGAGACGACATCCTTCCGAGGACTATTTCGTTTCCTTCGCTTTATCGAAAGAATGGAGGAGCGTGGAGATGATTTAGGTGCTGCTAGAGCACTCAGTGAACAGGAAGATGTTGTACGGATTATGACAATCCATAAAAGTAAAGGACTCGAATTCCCTGTCGTAATAGTAGGAGCGATGGACAAGCAATTCAATCAACAAGATTTAAGGCAAAAATATTTGCTGCATAAAGATCTTGGGTTTGCGAGTAAATATATTGATCCAAGAAAACGAATTACGTATCCGACATTATTTTACCATGCACTGCAGCAGGAAAAATTGAGGGAGCTTCTCGCCGAGGAGATGCGCGTATTGTATGTAGCATTAACCCGGGCAAAAGAAAAACTCATTATGGTCGGAACAGTAGCTTCCATGGAGAAGAAACTTCAAAAATGGCAGAAAATGATTGATCATTCCGAATGGGTTCTACCAGCGCATTTCCGTATGGAGTCCAAGACATATTTGGATTGGGTTGGTCCAGCACTTATCCGTCATCAAGAAACAGAAGGGCTTCGTACAGAGGAGATTGGGGATGCGGTATTAAATGAAATACAAGCAGATCCATCGAGATGGGATATATCGATTATCCATGCCAGTGATCTAACCAATCTAGAAGAAACCACACCGGAAACAGACTTCGCATCATTGAAAGAAAAAATTATCAATTGGCAACCGGTGGATGTGGAAGATCATGATTTACGTGAATTTGTAGATGAACGATTATCCTATCATTATCCATATGAACAAGCAGCAAGTTCACGGGCGAAGCAGACGGTAACAGAGCTGAAACGGCAGCAGGAAATCAAGGATGAGTACAGTGATGACCAACTCGTTCAATCATTTAAAGCACCCATCATAAAGCGTCCGAAATTCATGCAGACCGAAAATAAAGTTACACCAGCTGAAAAAGGTACTGCGATGCATACTGTCATGCAGCACTTGCCAATGAACAAGCCTTTAACTAAAAAGCAAATCGTAGAATATGTGGAGCTTCTCGCAGAAAAAGAAATATTGACGAGGGTGGAAGCGGATATTGTGGACGTGGAACCAATCGAACAATTTTTCCAAACCGACATTGCTCAGGTTATTATGAATAGTACTGAAATCTATCGTGAAGTACCATTCAATTTGACATTGCCTGCAAGTACGGTATACGCAAATTGGAAAAGCGACACCGACGAACAAGTCCTGATTCAAGGGGTAATTGACTGTCTCATACCAAAAGATGATGGCTGGATTATCCTCGACTATAAGACGGATACAATTGCAAAAGATGTTACTGAAGTTGTGAGTGAGCAATTGGTTAATCGGTACGAAACACAGATGTCCCTGTACCGGCGCGCCCTTGAAGAAATTTGGAGGCAACCAGTTAAAGAAACATACTTGTACTTCTTCTCCAAACAATTATTGGTAGAAGTGCCCAAGCTACAATAAAAGACAACCAGCCTTCTTTAAAACGTGAGAGGGCTGTTTGCTTTTGAATAAAAATTGGGGAAATGATATCTCCCTTATAGGAAGGAAATTAAAATGGGAACTAATTTTTCTCCGACAAAAGAGAATAATCGATTGGTCTGGATCGATGCAGCTAGAGGATTTGCGATCTTTGGAATATTCATTGTTAATATTGGAGCATTTTCAGCGCCTTATTTCATGCATGGGGGAGCAGAGCAAGTATGGAATTCACCATTGGATCTTATGGCTCAAGGGTTTATTGATATATTTTTCCAAGCAAGTTTTTATACCTTATTTTCCATCCTTTTTGGTTTTGGTATTCAGTTGCTAAAAGATAGGCTTGTTGCACGAAATGCGGACGTACAATCTTTCTTATTCAAAAGGCTGATTATCCTTATTGGCTTTGGAATCATCCATGCACTTTTCATCTGGCACGGTGACATTCTACTATCTTATGGTCTTATTGGTCTTCTGTTGTTGCTTTTTCTGAACGTGAGGGATCATTTGCTGATAGCTTGGGGAGTATTCCTACTTGTCGGAAGTGTAGGGATGTTATCGCTGGCCATGTATGGAGCCCGTAATTATTTAGGTGGGTATAATGAGACAGTTATCAACCAGGCGTTGACTAACTATCAGAGTAGTAGTCTATTAACAATCTGGTCACAAAATTACGAGGACTGGACCTATGCAAATGGAGGAATTGGATTCCTATTCTTGGCAGCAACACTGCTTCCTCTATTTTTATTCGGCATGTATATTGCCCGTAAACGCTGGCTTCATGAACGAGAGAAACATGTAGTTACACTTAAGAGAATATGGTTAATTTCACTCATTGCCTTTGTTACTATAAAAATGGGACCCTATTTATTTGGAAATCCGATCTGGTTTTCTTACATTCAGGATAATATTGGTGGCACTGCATCTGCAATTTTCTATATTGTCTCGATTACGCTGCTAGCTCGGAGTAAGCTTGGGCTAAAATTGGTTCAGCCATTCATCAGTGTTGGAAGAATGGCATTGACAAATTATCTCCTCCAATCTGTGATTAGCTTTATTCTTTTCTATGGAGTTGGCTTTGGATTATACGGAAGAATCACTCCTGCTGCAGGAATTGCTATTGTACTCATTATCTTTACAGTACAAGTATTTTTCAGCAAATGGTGGTTTAGGAGATTCCGTTTTGGACCAATGGAATGGATATGGAGGAGTTTAACATATAATAGTCTGCAACCGTTCCGCAAAAACACCGGAAAAAGGGGAGAAGGCGAATGAATCTAATCTTACAACGATACACAAAAAAGGATCCCAATTTTATTCTAATTTTATACGGACCAATGGGTGATCACTTTTAAGTTTGCACCATGGGGTCAGAAAAAAGTGATCGATATCGAAACTGTTGAAGATTAATAGTATTACTCAACTTTCACACCAATAAATAAATTTAAATATGTAGCTGGTTAAATATAGAATGATTTACTAGAAAATTTATGTGACCGTTTTGTACCAAGCTTGTATTTTTTTCTTTACGTGGTTATCTATAAAATGAATTATTTGGAAGTACATGTTATGATACGTATAGACATTTTTTCAGAGAGACCATGGAATCACTGAAACAAAGGGAGGATACATACATGACACATATGCACATAACGGCTTGGGTGCTAGGAATTATACTGTTTTTTTTAGCAATCTCAATGAGGGATCGAGATAATGCAAAAGCTGCAAAAATGCTTCATATGATTTTGCGCCTAGTTTACTTGTTTATTCTTTATACTGGTGGAGTTCTAGTTTGGGATTATATCGCAAACAGCGGAATGCCAATCCTGGCTGAAGCCATCACCAAGGGTCTTGCCGGAATCTGGATGATCGCTGCGATGGAAATGATTTTGGTTAAAAAGAGCAAAGGTAAACCTACAAAAAGTTTCTGGATTCAGTTTTGGATTGCGCTGATTATCGTATTGGTTCTTGGATTTGTCCGCTTGCCAATGGGTGTACAGTTATAATTAGAATTTGATAGATTGCCTCCATTACACGGGGCAGTCTTTTTTTTGAGGCTGATTTACCACGGTTACGAGTGATTCGCTGATAAAACTAACATATTCGCCGATAAAATGGGAAATCCGCCGATAAATAGCTCCAATTCGCCGATAAAGTAAAAAAATCGCCGATACCCCGTACAAAATCGCTGATAACGTTAAGAATCTGGTCAAAAGACGCTAGCGCCAAAGTAACATGTGAAGTCTTTTCAACAATACCGGGTTTGTCATTGACTATTCTCTTAATTGATTAATAATAAAATAAGAGTTACTATATCTTTGGTGGAGGATCGTTTATGAAAAAGATAGCATTTATGCTTTTAATAGTTAGTATGATGACAACCACGTCATTTATTCCAGTCATTTCTGCAGATGGAGAGCGGACTGTGGAAGAAGAAATTATATATCATATCATGGTGGACAGGTTCAATAACGGGGACCAGAGCACTGAAGCTCAAGTAGATGTCAATGTAGATGACCCCGCTGCATATCACGGTGGAGATCTTCAAGGTGTTACGTTAAAGCTTGATGCATTGCAGGAGATAGGTGTTACAACAATTGCATTATCTCCTTTAATGACGAATGCTGACAATGGCTACCATGGCTATTGGATTGAAGATTTTTATCGTCTGGAAGAACAGTTTGGAACCATGGAGGATTTGAATACATTGATCCAGGAAGCGCACGATCGGGATATGAAGGTGGTAATGGAATTTGTAACCAATTACGTTGCGAATACTAATCCCATTGTTGATGACCCGGAAAAAGCAGATTGGATTATTGAACAGGATATAACGGAGCCAGCATGGACTGCAAATACGGTGCAGTTGAACTTGGATCATCCTGAAGTTGAAGGATATCTATTAGATGTCGCTGAACACTGGATGAACGAGACAGACCTGGATGGCTATACGCTTCATGCAGTAGACGAGGCTTCCATTGAATTTTTAGGTGATTTTACAAGTCATTTAAAAAGTGTGAATCCGGAATTTTATTTACTGGGAGACATACTTGTTAGCGATGAAGCAAGTGAAGAACTATTAGCTGAAACAGAATTGGATGCTTTTGAAAATAGGACGTTGAGAGATTCCATGGCAGAGGTTTTTGCAGCTCCCGATAATCCTGTCTCCGATATTTATGAAACATGGTCAACTGCTTCAAATCAAGATGGATTATTATATATGGATGATTTTTATACGGAGCGGTTTACACAAACGTATTCCGAAAATCATAGAAACTCACTAACAGCATGGACTCTTGCGTTGACTTATATGTACACCACACCGGGAACACCAACGATTCTACAAGGGACGGAATTACCAATGTATGGTGCGACGCCTAAAGACTCCCAACGACTGGTGCCATTCAACAGTGGTGAACCGGAATTAAAGGAATTCCATAATCGAATTTCGTCACTAAGAGAGCAATTTCCTGTACTCCATTACGGTGACTTTGAAATAATCGATTCAGATGGAGCAATGAGTGTATTTAAACGAACATTGGATGATGAGTCGATGTATATAGCGATTAATAATGGCAGTGAATCTGCGTATGTAGACGTTTCGGAAATTGAATCCGGGATGCAACTGAATGGCTATCTTGGAGATAACCTTGTAAGGGAAAATGAGAATGGTGATTACCGAATCGGTTTGCCACGTGAATCAACAGAGGTTTACTCCATACAACCTGATGAAGGATTGAATTGGATATTTATCGGATTTGTTCTAGTTGTATTTGGCCTTTTTATAGGTGGAATCATTGCCCTGAGTATAAAACAGAGAAAAAGCAATGACAAATAAAAATAAGGCTCTCCAACACAAAATGGGGAGCCTCATTATTTTCACCTATCTTTAGCCATTCACGACAGTACCGCCATTAACATGCATCATTTGACCAGTAACATAGCTGGAGTCCTCACTGGCAAGATAAACATATGCCGGTCCTAATTCCTGTGGTTGTCCTGGACGCTTCATTGGAGAATCTCCCCCAAATTGATCGACTTTTTCCTTATCGAAAGAAGCTGGGATTAATGGGGTCCAAATTGGGCCTGGGGCAACCCCATTTACCCGGATTCCTTTTTCAACAAGTTCGCCGGAAAGGGCTCTCGTAAAGGAAGTAATCGCACCTTTTGTTGATGAATAATCAATCAAAGAAGGGTTGCCTTTATAAGCAGTAATTGAAGAAGTATTGATAATGCTGCTTCCATCTTTCAGGTTTGGCAACACAGCCTTTGTTAAATAAAACATGCTAAAAATATTTGTACGGAAAGTTTTTTCCAATTGATCACTTGTAATATCCATGAAGCTGTCCTGTGGATGCTGCTCGCCAGCATTATTTACAAGAATATCGACTTTGCCATAAGTATCGAGCACTTCCGTAACTGCAGCTTCACAGAAAGATTGATTTCCAATATCCCCATTAATTAAAATACATTTTCTGCCTTCATTTTCAACAATTCTTTTCGTGTCTTGTGCATCTTCATGTTCATCAAGGTAAATTATCGCAATATCTGCACCTTCTTTGGCAAAGTGAATACTTACCGATCTTCCAATTCCGCTGTCTCCACCGGTGATGATGGCGACTTTATTTTTTAACTTTTCACTGCCTTTATAGTTTTTGCGAATATATTTAGGTTCAGGATTCATTTTTGTTTCAATGCCCGGTTGTTTGTTCTGCACTTGAGCTGGGGGTGTTTCTTTACCATTTGATTTTTCCATTCCCATGAGATGACCTCCTTGAATAATTGTTTAATTAAAATGTACCCGAAATATAGGAATTCAATCATGGAGAAGATTCAAAATAAAAAAAAGCCCTTATTCAGGACTTTTAATTTCGTGCGCTGAAACGGCGCCTTTCTCATGAAGGCAGCTATATATGTCATGATATGTTACAATGTCGATTTCTCCGTTTATATATTTCTTTTGATAGTAATCCAATAAATTGTCAATGGTGTGCGGTGCAAATTTGTGCTCCATTTCAAAGTCATTCAAGAGTTGATTAAGCATCGAAAACCCCCATCTTAAGTTTAGCGTAGCTATATATATACAACTATATGAGGTGGGATAATCATTCATGCAATTATTTTTATAATAACGCCACTTTCGCACCAATAAAATAAGTTCAAACAGTTAACTGAATTAAAATTAGAATGTTGAAATAATTACTTTGCTACCATTTGAGAGAACAAGGCTATTTTTCGATGGGGAAGAGTGGCTAACCTTTTAACAGTTTGTTAAACTATGAAAGAATCCTGCCCCATATGAAAAACGGGACAGGATTAACATAATTATTTCACTGGTTTATTGGAGAAGAATAATGCAATGGTTCCAGGACCTGCATGAGAACCTACTGCAGCACCAACCATGTCTATGACGATATTATCTTTTTTAACACCAAATTTCTCACTGATCATGGTAGCCAGCAGTTCAGCCTTTTCCAAGTCGTCACCATGACTGATGCCAATTGTCTGGTTTTGAAAATCTGTTCCGCGTTCTTTCATCACTTCCAACATGCGATGAAGAACTTTTTTCGAGCCACGAATTTTTTCAAGCGGAATTAGTTTTCCATTCTCGACATGCAGTAACGGTTTAATTTTAAGTAAAGTACCGACAAATGCTGCCGTTTTACTAACACGACCACCGCGGTATAAGTATTCTAAATCATCAACTGTGAATATATGCTCCATATGTTCAGCCTGATATTTAGCAGCATCGATAATTTCATCAAGAGAAGCACCACTTTGTGCAAGTTTTGCTGCATGGATAGCAACTAAACCACAACCGATTGATGCGCATTTTGTATCGATAATATGGATGGGAGCATCAGGATAGTCTTCTTTTACTTCTAACTCCATCATTTTAGCAGTCTGATAGGTACCTGAAAGCTCTGAGGAAAACGCAATATATACGAGCGGCTCATTTGCTTTCGCATATTTCGTGAAAACTGCTTTAAAGATGCTCGCTGAGACTTGAGATGTTTTTGGTGATTTACCGTCTCTCATGGAGTTATAAACTGTTTTTGGATTAATTGTTTGGCCATCTTCATATTCTTTATCATCCAATTGAACAGTTAATGGTACCATTTCAATGTTAAATTCGTTATAATATTTCTTTGACAAATCACTTGCACTATCAGCTAGAATTTTAATCGACATTTTGCCACCTACATTCTGTTTTACTTTCGTTTATTCTAGTTTAAAGCTATTTAGAATTTTAGTCAAAGAACTAATATTTGAATTATTAAAATGCAATCTAAAAGGAGGTATCCCCATGTTTATGATGGAAGCGAAACGGGTAATTATAGTTATTTTTGGGGCACTATTAAATGCACTTTCCTTGAATTTTTTCCTGATTGGGGCGAATGTATATGCCAGTGGATTTACTGGAGGTGCACAACTTTTATCCAGTATATTCAATGATTTTATAGGAATTAATGTCAGTACAGGAATTTTACTCTTACTACTCAATGTTCCAGTTTTATTAATAGGTTGGTACAAGGTAGGGAAGGGTTTTACAATTTATAGTATCATTTCCGTATTTTCCACTTCCATATTTCTGCAGTTCATACCTATCATTGAGCTATCGAGTGATATTATGCTGAATGCTGTATTTGGCGGTGTCATCGCTGGGGTCGCAGTTGGAATTACATTAAAAAATGGGGCATCTACTGGCGGTATGGACATTGTCGCGATGATTTTATCAAGAATTAATGATAAACCAATAGGAAATTACTTTTTAATTATGAATGCTGGTATTATCGTACTTGCAGGACTCTTGTATGAGCCCGAAAATGCGTTATACACCATGTTAACGCTATACGTTTCCACCAGAGTGATTGATGCACTTCATACTCGTCACGAGAAAGTCACTGCGATGATTGTAACCCTTAAGGCCGATGAGTTACAAAAGGCAATTCATGATAATTTGGTTCGTGGAATAACAATTCTTCCGGCAAAGGGAGCTTACACAAAAGCAGATAAAAATCTATTGTATCTGGTAATCACACGATATGAACTGTATGATCTCGAAAAAATAATTGCCGAAGTAGATCCAAATGCTTTTACTAATATTGTAGAAACCGCAGGCGTATATGGATTCTTTAGACGTGATTGATAAGGAGAGAAAATGATTTGAAATATTTCATAATTTTGGCAGCTGTATTCATGCTCGTTGCTTGTGGAAATGAAGATACTAAATCAGACAATGTGTTGACAGAGGACCGTGCTTCGGTCAGCTTTCAGAACATTGATGTAAACGTAGATAGCCGTGAATTTGTTTTAACTGGTGAGGTAAGTGGTGTGGTGAACGAATTCTTTTACGTTATTGACCAAGGCGAAGAACGTTTGCTTGATGAAAAAAGCATACCGTTGGATGCAACATCAGGAGATTGGGGTGCATTTGAAATTAATGAGACAATCCCGGAATCTGATTCTGCGGTAGATAGTGAAGATCCGCCAATTATAACGTTATATGGCAAAGATAATAATAATGAAATGGTAAACCCGAATTATATTCCGGTGGACCTAGGTGACTAACCAAAGAAGACGACAGAAGGATTGATAACTCTGTCGTCTTTTTATTTCAGTTAGAATAATACGAGGTTTAGGACATTAAGCCATTTGAACCCTAATGGCTTTAATAATTGTGTTTTTCAAATACTTCCAAGACCTTTGGGTTAAGATTGTCCCATTCAGCGTCAAACTGTTTGTTTACCGTAATGAAATTTTGATATCCGAAAACATTATCCACTTCTTCCAGATTCATTAAATCATTTAAAATTTCATAATCACTTGTATTACCTGGCATAACGGAAACACTGTTCGTTCCCTCAAAAATTAATTTATCTGTAGTAAATTTCATTGCATTCGGGTTTGGTGTACCTTCCACGCGAATTCCCATAGCTTTTCCCTCCTAATCATACTTATCTTAATAGTATCAGAAAAGCGTATTTTTAAAAAGCAAAAAAGAACCTCCCCTATATTTGGGGAGGAATTATTGCAAACCCTTTTCATTATTTAAATGAATTGGCGATCGCGTTTAAAGCATAGCAGGTTATTTTAATTGATTATGCTGTTTCAACTGCTGTTCAAGTTGCTGTAATTCCTGGCGTTCCTCAGGTGATGCGTCCTGATAAGCAGCCTGAATCGCATTCTGTGCTGCCTGTTGATCTTGGGGGCTGGCTTGTGCTTGCCCTTGGCCACCGTTTTGCGTGTTCATCATATTCGTTACCGCGTTTCTTGCGCGTTGAAATAGATTGTTTTCCAATTAAAATCCTCCTCCAGTAGTATGGTCTGCTTGTTCATTTTTACGTTCTGCTTCGGATAAAGTGGAGCGGTAGGTGAATATTTCTGCGTGTTTTTTAACAGCTGCTGCTCCTTGATGACTAAAACGTTTCGATTTACTTCGCTTGCCCAAGACGAAAACCTCCCTGGAGAATAAGTCTTACATACTTAAACAGGTGCTGAAGTAAAACATAAAAGTGAACGTATGTTATACGCTCACTGATAGTATGGTCCATATTGAATTTTATAAAACAGGTAACAACTGGTGATTATACCGTTTTTGTCTTGATCTTCAAATAATTCTCTAAGAAAATACTGATTCCGTCTTCTTGATTTGTAAGGGTTTGGTGCTTTGAAATGGACTTTAATTCACTGATTGCATTTCCCATCGCTACACCAACACCAGCATAATCAATCATTTCCAAATCATTATCTTCATCTCCAAAAGCGATTACTCTCTCCTTGGGAATATTATAATAATCGGCAATTTTTTGAAGGCCTACCGCTTTGTTCATACCCTTTTTTATAATTTCTATGATATTCCACGGTGCGCCCCATTTACGATGTTCAATAATTTCAGCATGATAATCATTTAAATGGCTTCTCAATTGCTGAATATGCTCCTCCTTTGGATGAATGAGCACAGATGTTGGGTCCTCGTTTAATTTATCTTTCAGGTTTCCAATAATGTATGGCGAGTCTTTTTGCGTTTCCTGAAATATATCGATAATTTCTTGATTAAAGTTATCGAGATAAACGTCATCCATAACTTCAGCCAATATATTTTTGACATCCAGCTCATAACAGGCATCAATAATGGTATAGGCTGTCTTAATAGGCATTGGATTGTGCATCGCAAAATCCCACGTTCTGTCTTTTGGATGGTGAATTAATGCGCCATTGAAATTGACCATTGGGGTAGTCATTCCAAGCTCGTTATAGTAATTGATACTTGCTCGATGCGGTCTTCCTGTTGCGATGACTACAACATGTCCTTCAGCCATCGCTGTACGGATCGTTTGTTTTGTACGTATACTGATTTCTTTCTTATCTGTTAAAAGCGTGCCATCAAGATCTAATGCAATTAAATGTTTTTTATTATTCATAAATTCACCCCATATGTGAATAGTTTATTAATTATTACAGTATATGTAAAGTAATTTATAATTTACAATGTTTGCAGGGATGTCGGAATACATTTAAAATAGAAGTAACATGTCTAGATAAGGAGAGGGAAACCTGAATGATTGGCGTATATAAAGAAACAATAAAATCAATTCCGAGTTTAATTATAGTCGACGCACAAAAAGAAAATGAAGCATTACCAGTTGTTACATATTTCCACGGCTTTACAAGTGCTAAAGAACATAATCTCCCACTGGCATACTTACTTGCTGAAAAAGGTTATCGAGTTATTTTACCGGACAGTAGGTACCATGGAGAAAGAGAGCCAGAAGTTTCAGCACTAAAAAAACAAATCTCCTTTTGGGAAATTGTCATGCTAAATGTGGAAGAGCTCCAAGTAATAAAAACATATCTCGATGAACGTAATTTACTCCAGGATGGACGGTTTGGAATAGCAGGTACAAGTATGGGTGGTATTACAACCTCTGCAGCCTTAACACAGTATTCATGGATCAAAACAGCAGCAATCCTGATGGGCTCTCCAAAAATCACAACATTTGCCAAAACACTTGTTGAAAGCTTCAAAAAAGTCGGTAATCTACCAGTTACAGATGAAATGATTGAAAGCATGTACGAGCGACTGGAAAAGATGGATTTGTCCAAGCAACCAGAAAAGCTGAATGATCGTCCTTTATTATTCTGGCACGGAGAAAGCGATTCAGTTGTTCCATTTGATCATTCCTATACATTTTACGATGAAGCAGTCAAACATTATACAAATAAAGCAAATATAGATTTTATAAAAGAAGCAAATACAGACCATAAAGTGAGTCGTTATGCTATACTCGAAACAGTAAAATGGTTTGAAAAGCATTTATAAAGGACAGAGTTGTGAATTCTTCCTATATAAGATATGTAAAATGGATTTAAATTATTTAATAATCGTTAAATTTATGTTTAAATAGAAGTAGGAAAATGTATAGGAGGTAAATTATATGGATGAAGCATTAAAAGAAAATTTAATGGGTGCCATTGAAAATGTTATTGACCCTGAATTAGGAATTGATATTGTTAATCTAGGTTTAATTTATGACGTAGAACTAAATGATGATGGTGTCTGTGATGTTACAATGACTCTCACAGCAATGGGATGCCCATTATCTGCTCACATTGAAGCGGATATCAAACACGCACTTGCTGATATTCCAGAAGTTAAAGAAACAAACGTAATTATCGTCTGGAGTCCACCATGGGGCAAAGAAATGATGTCTCGCTACGCGAAAATCGCATTAGGAATCCCGGATTGATGAATGAAACGAAGAATTTCCTTGGAAGGTTATAATCCTCCAAGGAAATTCTTTTTTTACCGTGTGTCAAGCAGGGAGCTGAAGTTTTTACAATTCAGCTCCCGCACGCTAACGATATAAAGAGGCTACCTTCAAGGAAAATATTCCTAAAAAGCAGCCTCTATCTATTTTACAAGAAGAAAATTACTAATAAGCCAACAACAATACAATAGTAAGAGAAGTATCTTAGATTACCTTTTGCCATAACGTTCATGAACCATTTTAGGGCAAAGTATGTTGCGATAAATGCTGTGATAAACGCAACTACGTAAGGAATCCATAACGTACTGAATGTTGGGTCTTGAATGATATTCGGTATTTCAAGAATGGACGTACCAAGGCTAACTGGAATATAAAGCAGGAAAGAGAAGCGTAATGCTGTTTCTTGTCTCATTCCAACGAGCATAGATGCAACAATGGTGGCACCGGAACGACTAATACCTGGAGTAACAGCAATGGCCTGTGCAAATCCAACAATTATTGCGTCTTTCATTGTTAGATCGCCGTCATTTTTCTTTCCACGAAGATTACGAATCATCCATACAGCAGCTGCTGTTATTAGTAATGTAACACCAACGACATTCATTGCATTTGCGTTGATTAATTCGCCAATTGCATCTCCGAACAGTACTCCTATAACGCCGACGGGAATGGTTGCAACAACCAAGTAAATGATAAAGCGAAAATCACTCTTTGCAGCTTCATCTTTTTTGGTGATGTAGAGCCATCCGTTTTTTATCAATCGGATAATGTCTTCTCTAAAAACAACTAGTATTGCCAATAAGGAAGCAAAATTGACAAAGATTTCAAAAGATAAACCTGGTGTCTCAATCCCGAAAAGCTCTCTGAAAATCATAATATGACCGCTGGAAGAAATGGGTATAGGTTCCGTTACGCCCTGAACTAATCCTAATATAAAGTATTGAATGATTGTCCAAATATTTGTTATAAAATCCATTGCACTCTCTCCTTATTTCTTCTCCGATCCCATCTTAACGTTGGGATGGAATTCTCTCATTGAAATTATGCTTTTCATTAAATCCAAGTCACCACTCCATAGGCTACTGAATAGGCTGAAGGTGAGGAGGATGATGAAATGAATAATGATACTAAACATATGTATGACCTTTGCAAAAATCATATGCATTCCTATGTTCTTGCACAAACGACAGACGGAACGCAATTTGATGGAATTATAACAGGGTTGGATGATGAATACGTTTATTTTGCTGTGCCAATAGAAGATGCTCAACAATCTCACCATCAGGATGATAGCAGATTATTTGGTTATGGATATCCAGGTTATGGGTACCCCGGATACGGTTATCCCGGTTACGGTCGTCCACGAAGAAGGTTCCGGAGATTTATTCTCCCATTGGCGGCATTAACAGCATTAAGTATATTACCCTGGTATTAAAAATAGAAAACCCTTGCCATCTTTGCTTAAAGGCAAGGGTTTTACTACGATTATTCCTTTTCCACTTTCAATATAACATCGCCTATAATAAATGCAGCTACTGATAAAATAGCAGCAAGTATTAATGCTTCAAACAATACGAAAGGCTCACCGGCCATACTTGTTAAAACAAAGCTTATTGCTAAGGATATAAATACTGCCCATACAATTGTCATTATGTAATGCATACCAAACACCTCACCTTTTGATTCTGTTGTAGGTTGTCCATATCGTAAAAAAATGGAACATGTACATTTGAATATAATTATAACATGATTTTTTAGTTAGAATGTAATTCATCTTCATATCTCATATATTTTATCAAATTTTAATTAAAAATAAAAGGATTGTTTTAAAGGAGGAACAGGTAATGCCTGTATTGGTTGTGAACTGTGATGATTGGCTTGGTTACCATATTGTAAACAAGCTACTTGAACAGGGTTATAAAGTAGATGGAATCGTGCATGCTGATAGAAATGATGAGCCAGATGAAGACCTGACGATGTTTTTTGGGAGAAACAGCTCCTTTTCAATGATTCCAGCAGACAAGGAAAAGAAATATAATATAGGAATTATTGCAGGAGATTACGATGGAAAAATTAATCAGAAGATAGAGAAACTAATTGTTATCAACCCAGATAAAAAGGAACAGAGATCAATGGTGAATTACACGACGAGTTGTACAATGATAAAGGCGCCATTGCTTTTTGGGGAATGGATGCCGATGAATGAAAAGGGGGTCTTTCATAAGAATGAGTTCATTCCTTTTACTTCTGGGAAATTTAAAGAAAGTTCCTTATATGTGCAAGACTTTACAAAAGGACTACTGCAATGGATGAAGGTACCCAATCTACCATCAGAATTGCATATTTACTCTAGCAATCATAAGAAGGAAGTAAACACGAAACTTGATAAAAATATTTATCTCCGTGACAATATATCTAATAGAGATCACGTGAAGACTGTAATTGAGCATTACGTTCTATTTAAAAAACGTTAGAAAAGACATAACTATTTAGGATGAAAATCGTTTACCAATAAATCATGTACAGGTACAATAGATATAGACTATTCGTTCATGCGAAATGGAGTGTTTACCTTGAAAAAGATAACGATCGTTTTAATATCTGTAGCATTAATAACTATTCTTTCTGGTTGCTCTTATTTTGAAACGGGTCAAATTCAAAATGTTGGCTTGTTGGTTGACACTTCCATTGATGACAATGTATGGAATAAAAAAGGATACGATGGCTTGCTTGAAATAGAAAAAGAGTTTGATGTACAAGTTTACTATGAAGAAGATATCGATACGGAAGAAGAGATAAACAATGCGGTTGCTGAATTTGTTCAGGATGGCGTTAATCTTATCTTTGGTCACAGCAATATGTATGGGAGTTATTTTATGGATATAGCTGAATCATATCCTGACGTTCAATTTGTTTATTTTAATGGTGGAAATGCAGCAGATAATGTAACGAGTTTAAACTTTAATTCACATGCAATGGGATTTTTCGGTGGGATGGTTGCGGGTAAAATGACGGAATCGAATCAAGTTGGCATTATTGGCGCATATTCCTGGCAACCAGAGATTGAAGGATTTTATGAAGGGGTTAAGTATCAAAATCCAACTGCTCAGATTGAGATGAATTTTCTTAGTGCCTGGAACGATACGGAAACAGCATTAACGATGTATGAAAACATGAAAAAGGAGGGGGTGGATGTATTCTATCCTATCGGTGATTCCTTCAGTGAAGATATTATTAAGATGGCAGAAGGAGATGGTCTGTATGCCATCGGTTTTGTGGCTGACCAGTTAGAACTAGCACCTGATACTGTTTTAACTAGTACGATACAACATGTGGACAAGCTGTACGAATATACAGCTACTGAATTTGATAATTTTCATTTAAATAGTACCGTTTTGTCATTTGATTTTCAGGATGACGTTATTTCACTTGGTGAATTTAATGATCGTGTTCCTGAGGCCTTTCAGGAAGAGATGGCGGAACATGTTGAAGATTATACGGAAACAGGGTTGTTGCCCAATGAAGAGTGAAAAAAGGAATGAAAATATCCTATTTTTCTTGCTTAATGAGATTATTTACATTAAAATTAGTACCAAGTCATAATAATTGATATTAATTATTTGTATATAAGGGAGCTGTCAATATGAATGTTGGGATATTAGGTACAGGTCATTACCTTCCGACGAACGTAGTTACAAATAAAGACATGGAAAAAATAGTAGATACGAATGATGAATGGATCAGAACAAGAACAGGTATTGAGGAAAGAAGATTAGCTTCGGATGATATTGATACATCAGATATGGCATATCATGCAGCTCTCGGTGCGCTTGAAGAAGCCGATGTGGATGCTGCCGATATCGATTTAATATTAGTTGCAACCGTAACACCGGATACGCCATTTCCATCCGTAGCGTGTATGATACAGGATCGCCTTGGTGCAACAAAAGCTGCTGCAATGGATATAAGTGCAGCATGTTCAGGTTTTATGTATGGATTGATTACTGCCAAACAGTTCATCGAAACGAAAGCATATAAAAATATTCTTGTAGTCGGTACAGAAAAGCTTTCCAAAATAACAAACTGGGAAGATAGAAGTACTTGTGTACTCCTTGGTGATGGTGCAGGTGCTGCTGTTGTTGGTGAAGTATCAGAAGGTAAAGGTATCCTATCCTTTGAACTTGGTGCAAACGGTGCTGGAGGCAAGGAGTTATACCAGAATAAAGATAATAAGCTTGTTATGAATGGTCGCGAAGTGTATAAATTTGCGGTTAGACAAATGCCTGAGTCCACGGTGAATGTTGTGGAGGAATTGGGATTAAGTAAAGAAGATGTAGACTACCTTGTTCCACATCAGGCGAATATAAGAATTATGGATGCAGCACGTCAGCGTCTGGGAATCTCAGAAGATAAAATGGCCACTACGATCAAAAAGTATGGTAACAATTCTTCGGCATCCATTCCAATGGCTTTGTCAGAGTCGGTAAAAGAAGGTAAAATAAAAGATAATGATCTAATCGTATTGGTAGGGTTTGGCGGCGGCTTAACATGGGGCGCAGTTGCAATAAGATGGGGAAGATAAAACAACCACGGAAGGAGGAAGATCAAATGGAACAAAGAAGGGTAGTAATTACAGGGCTAGGTGCAATAACACCATTAGGTAACGATGTAAATACCTTGTGGGAAAATCTTCTGGCTGGAAAATCGGGCATTGATTTTGTAACGAAAGTTAATAAAGATAATTATCCTGCGAAGGTAGCTGCTGAGGTGAAAGACTTTGACCCTACAACCTTTATGGATAAAAAAGATGCACGCAAAATGGATCCCTTTACCCAATATGCGGTAGCAGCATCCAAAATGGCTGTAGAAGATGCAAAGCTTACGATTGATGACAGCAATGCACATCGAGTAGGTGTTTGGATTGGCTCAGGAATAGGTGGAATGAAGACATGGGAAGAACAGCATACGAAATTGCTAGAAAAAGGCCCTAAGAGAGTTAGCCCGTTTTTTGTACCAATGATGATACCGGATATGGCAGCTGGACAAGTATCCATTCAAACAGGTGCAAAAGGGATTAATTCATGTTCCGTCACAGCCTGCGCGTCTGGTGCTAATTCAATTGGAGATGCATATAAAGCAGTCGAGCGCGGTGATGTTGATTATATAATTGCTGGAGGAACCGAAGCACCGATTTCCGATATGGCTTTCGCTGGATTCTCCTCGGCAAAAGCATTATCAACGAACGAGGATCCAAGTAAAGCTAGTCGCCCATTTGATAGCAATCGGGACGGGTTTGTCATGGGTGAAGGTGCCGGAATTCTAATTCTAGAATCATTAGATTCTGCACTAGAGCGTGGTGCACATATTTATGGTGAAATAGCTGGTTACGGAGCAACTGGTGATGCCTATCATATCACTGCCCCAGCTGAAAACGGAGAAGGAGCGGCGCGCGCGATGCAGCATGCCCTTAAAGATGCAGGAATAACACCTGCAGAAGTCGATTATATCAATGCTCACGGGACAAGTACAGCATTGAATGATAAGTATGAAACAGCAGCAATTAAAACCGTTTTTGGGGATCACGCCAAAAAGCTTGCCGTATCTTCTACAAAATCAATGACGGGACATTTACTTGGTGCTGCGGGTGGTATCGAAGCTGTTATCTCAATTAAATCGATTCAAGATGGGATCATTCCAGCAACAACGAACTATGAAACTCCTGATCCGGATTGTGACTTGGATTATGTACCAAATGAAGCAAGACAACAAGAAGTGAACGTTGTCGTAAGTAACTCACTCGGCTTTGGTGGTCATAATGTCGCACTTGTGTTTAAAAAATACAAATAATAGAAGAAGCTGTTCAGCATCATGCTGGACAGCTTTTTTTATGTTGCTGTCAAAATATTAACCATGTGCATGCACCCAAAAGCAGGTCTTCTTTCTTAAAACGCAGCATAATATAAATAAAATGGACAAGCGGTGAGGGGATTCTAATGGGATATGTATTTTTCTTTTTAATAGGATTTGGACTAGCTGTTACAGGTGGAGTAACAATTATTGCATATATGAATTTCCTGCCTGCTGGCTTATCGTGGGCGGATTATTTTCTTTTTATAAGTGGAAGAGTAGAATGCTATTTTCTTCCTCTAGGGGTTTTGATCATGGGTGTTATATTGTATCGTTATCCGAATTAATTTTAATGCAACTTCTCGAATATTTTTCTCCGTGATGGCTATAATGTATTCTAAATCGGAAAATGAAAAGTGAGGGTTGTTTATGTTATATTTGCACGATGTTTGGGTGAACTGGTTTGAAGGGGAGGAGAATGGCTACAGTGTATGTCATTTTCATGAGTGGAGGAAAGAGGACAGCATTGAGCTAATGGATCAAGTACCTTTACTATACATAACAGAGACACTGTACAACTACATTGAGAACGATATGCATGATCTACCGAAAGCTTTACTTGATTCGATCTATAAACGGGCCTACACACGTAAGGGACAGAAAAGGTCTGTTGTAGAATATGCATGTATTGTTACAGATGGTAATGATATTCTGGCGGTTGACACAATTGGATATTCCATCCCAATTCGCAAAAGCAGATTAATCCCACGCCAAGAACAGCTTGTTTTCGACATGATTGATAACACGAAACCGCAATCTTTTAAATTTGATGACAGTAACTATGAAAAGGAATACCATATGCTTTCGATGCCTCCTGAATTTGTTTTTGGACTTACAAGAAAGGAAAGACAGTTAAAACAATTGCTCATGATTGGGTTGGATCAACTGAAGACTACGAATAACAGAGAAGAATTGCGTTACTGGCTAACAGAATGGGACCCGAAGCAGTATCCAGCAATCCGTTATATGGATGAAGATCGAGTATGGGAAACACTGTATAATGGCGTGAAAGAAGGCTGGAGCCCGTCGCATGAGGAGCTATGTGCAAAGCTCATACGTGGCCAGCAGTTCCTGGAAAAAATGTGGGAAGCGGAATTAGGACCTCAACACAATACTTCGAATCAGAAATAGTCAGACAACACTTTATTTCAATAATTGAGCTTGAGATACTGTGGTTTGATGGAGAATGCTGAAGTTCACAGGAAAGATGCTGAAATTCACAAAAAAAGTGCCGAAGTTCACACTAAAAAAGCTGAAGTTCACAAACAAAATGCTGAAGCTCACATTTTCAAGCAAATTCCACAACAAGAAAGTTGCCCGGGTTCGTTCTATGCCCGGGCAACTTTTTTTACAATTATTTTTTTACCCTTCCAAGCCCCATTGCTTTTTTTGCCTTCGCAACAGTCTTATTCGCTGTAAAGGATGCTTTTTCTGCACCTTGATCTAAAATATCATCCAATTTTACGGAGTTAATCAATTCAGCGTATCTGTCTTGAATTGGTTTCAACGTATCAATTACAGCATTTGCTACGCCTTGTTTAAACTCGCCGTAACCTTTTCCTTCGTATTTAGCTTCCAAGGATTTTATCGACTCCCCAGTGCAGCTGGAATAAATGGTAAGCAGGTTGGAAACACCGGGCTTATTTTCTTTATCATATTTAACAATACCTTCTGAATCAGTAACTGCGCTTTTGATTTTTTTCTCAATTTTCTTTGGTTCGTCAAGCATGGAAATAAAGCCTTTTTCATTTTCATCGGATTTACTCATCTTCTTCAAGGGTTCCTGTAAAGACATGATACGCGCTCCAACTTTTGGAATACGAATATCGGGAATGGTGAAAATATCATTAAAACGGTTATTAAAGCGCCCGGCCAAATCTCTTGTCAGCTCAAGATGTTGTTTTTGATCATCACCAACCGGGACAACATTTGTATTATAAAGTAGGATATCTGCAGCCATAAGAGACGGATAGGTTAATAATGCAGAGGAAATAGCCTCTTTCCCTGCAGACTTATCCTTGTACTGTGTCATACGTTCCAATTCACCGATATAGCTGATTGATTGCAACATCCATCCCAGTTGCGTATGTGCAGGTACTTCAGATTGTACAAAAAGTGTTGAGGTTTCAGGGTCGATTCCTGAAGCAAGATATAATGCTGCAAGGGAACGAATATTCTTTCTCAAATTCAATCGTTCCTGTGGTACGGTAATGGCATGTTCATCCACAATACAGAAATAACAGTCATTATCGTTTTGTAATTCCACAAACTGTTGGATTGCTCCAAGGTAATTACCAAGTGTTAAAGTTCCGCTCGGCTGAATTCCTGAGAAAATTGTTTCCATTTTTTATCACTCCATTTTTATGTCTACATTAAAAAAAAGCCCACTCTTCCCATCACAAGGGACGAATGAACCGCGGTGCCACCCTAATTACCTTACATAAAAATGTAAGATCACTTTATTAATAAGCTCGAAAGTCCAATTCCAATTCACCTTGATGCTTGTTTTCACCAACCACAAGCTCTCTGAAAATCAGCGGGTAATTGTACTACGTTTATTTCATTGCTAATGATATTGAGTTTTTTACTATTATATAAATCCTTTTGTCGAAAAGCAAGAAGAAAACTCTATCTATAAAATTATTTGAATTATGTGTAGAGTAGATTATCCTAATTGAAATGTTTTGTGGTTTCGTGACACATGGCTCCGCGGCGCCACCCGAGTGATCTTACTTAAGTAAGATCACTCTTTCATTATGTAAAGCTCCAAAGCCCAATTCCAATTCACCATAGTGCTTGTTTTCACCATCCACAAGCTATCTTCAATCTAGAGGGAGAATTGTACTCCACCTTTGTCATCGCAAATATTTCCTCTTTTATCCATCATAATTAACCTCCTTTCATATGTGAACTAATGGTTGTCTTCAAACATAATTAGCTAACCGAATGGATAAGAAATCTATAGAGATAGTAGTTTCTGAGCTCTTGATTAAGATCCATTCTTATTGATTATATGCAGCAGGCTGAAGCGATAATTATCTCAACCACTTTTCGCATCGGTTAATCTACCAGATGTAAAAGTGAACTTCCTTATACACTAGTCGTTCAGGAGAACCACCGTCTCTTTCAACATTTACCTGAGAATGAATGACACACTTGAATTACTTTTATTTAAAAAAAACTATATTTCAGAATGGAATGTAAGATTTGTCCTAAATAACGCAAAATTTATATTTTGTTTTTCTGATATCGTTCAGAAATCCTGGATGATTGAAGTTATTGTGTTAAAAACGTTTCCAAAGCTCAAAAAATGGAGATGCTTTTTAGTATATTTAATTACCGTCTAGGGAGGTTATAAGATGAAATTATTACCACGCGAAATTGATAAGCTATTAATTGTCGTTGCAGCAGATGTTGCTAAACGCAGAAAACAACGAGGTCTAAAATTGAATCACCCTGAAGCAATGGCGCTTATAACCTATGAAGTAATGGAAGGTGCAAGGGATGGTAAATCAGTTGCTGAATTAATGGAGTATGGGGGAACAATTTTATCACGGAATGATGTGATGGATGGTATTCCTGAAATGATTGACGATATCCAGGTAGAAGTTACCTTCCAAGATGGTACAAAACTTGTTACAGTGCATAATCCAATTCGCTAAAATTAGAAAACGAAGGCTTAGCCAAGTCATTTCGGTGACCCTTATACAAGGGGGAAGCTTTATACTTTTCTAACTGTGAATAAAAGTACAAGCGTCCGTTTAGCGACCTGGTTTTATTGGGTTATGCCGACTTCTGAGCTCATAGTCCATCTTTAGTCGGCCTCCCTTAAAAGACAGATTAAGTGTTGACAAATTGGATTAGGTTAAGGAAGTCTCATAGACGCTGGGCGCTAGTTGTTCCCGTAACCTATAATAAAAATTCTTCATAATTTCCGATAAGCTATGAAAGGGCTGAGATAGTAATGATACCAGGTGAATTTATCCTGAAAGATGAAGAGATTACTTGCAATGCGGATAGACCAAGTTCAAAAATTACGGTTATCAATACGGGTGACCGACCAGTACAAGTTGGTTCACACTTTCATTTTTATGAAGTGAATACGACGGCACTAAAATTTAGTCGAAAAGAGGCATATGGGAAGCGGTTAAATGTTCCTGCAGGGGCTGCAGTCCGTTTTGAACCAGGTGATGAAAAAGAAGTGGAATTGATTGATTATGCTGGTGAACGCAAGGTGTATGGATTTAATAATAAAGTAGATGGGCCATTAGAAAGCGGGGATGTCAATGAGTTTTAAAATGTCCAGGGAGCAATATTCACAAATGTACGGACCGACTACTGGTGATTCGATCCGCTTAGCAGATACGAATTTGTTTATTCAAATTGAAAAAGATTATACCGTGTATGGTGAGGAAGTTGTTTTTGGTGGTGGAAAGGTAATTCGCGATGGGATGGGACAGCATCCATTAGCAACGCGTAAGGATGGTGTCCCCGATACTGTCATTACCAACGTTGTAGTTCTAGATTACACGGGAATTTATAAGGCGGATGTTGCACTAAGAGATGGGCTTATTTACAAAATAGGAAAAAGTGGCAACCCACTTATCATGGACAATGTCGACATTGTTATCGGGACTTCCACAGAAATCATTGCTGGTGAAGGTAAAATTCTAACTACAGGTGGGATTGACACGCATGTTCACTTTATCAATCCAGCCCAAGTAGATGTAGCACTCACTGCTGGGTTAACTACATTAATTGGCGGTGGAACTGGTCCAGCCGCTGGATCTCGTGCGACTACCGTCACTCCAGGTGAATGGAATATCCATCGCATGCTACAGGCTGTCGAGGGATTACCAATCAATGTAGGCTTAACGGGAAAAGGTCATGCCGCAAGTGTTGAGCCGTTAGTTGAGCAGATTCATGCGGGGGCAATCGGATTAAAGGTTCATGAAGACTGGGGAGCAACTTCTTCTTCGTTGGACTTTTCACTAAGGGTTGCAGATAAATATGACATTCAAGTCGCACTTCATGCAGATACATTGAATGAGGGCGGATTTATGGAAGATACGATGCGCGCCATCAATGAGCGTGTTATTCACATGTATCATACGGAGGGTGCAGGGGGAGGACATTCCCCGGATCTAATTAAATCAGCTGGCATGATGAATATACTGCCGTCATCAACGAATCCAACATTGCCATATACAGTAAATACGATTGATGAACATTTGGATATGCTGATGGTTTGCCATCACCTAAACCCTTCTGTTCCAGAGGATATTGCTTTTGCTGATTCGCGGATTCGCAGTGAGACGATAGCCGCGGAAGATGTTCTACAGGATATGGGTGTTTTCAGTATGGTAAGCTCTGATGCGCAGGCAATGGGGCGAATCGGTGAAGTTGTCCTAAGAACGTGGCAGACAGCTGATAAAATGAAAAAGCAGCTAGGCATTATGAAAGGTGACTTCGATTATGCAGACAATAATCGTGTGAAGCGATATATAGCCAAATACACGATCAATCCAGCTATTACACATGGTATTTCAGAATATGTAGGCTCAATTGAGGTTGGCAAGATTGCTGATCTTGTATTATGGGATCCAAAGTTTTTTGCGGCAAAACCGGAAATGATACTGAAGAATGGTCTAGTAGTACAAAGCCTGATGGGGGATGCGAACGCTACAATTCCAACACCGCAACCAATGATTTATAGACCTATGTATGCCTCAGTTGGAAAGGCATTAGCCAAAAGCTCGTTTACATTTATCTCTCAAGCTGCATATGACAATAAAGTCCATGAGCAACTTGGTCTTGAGAAGCAGATTCGACCTGTTCGAGGGATTCGTAATCTTACTAAAAAAGATATGAAATTAAATAGCGAAACACCTGATATTGACGTGGATCCGCAAACATATGAAGTAAAAATAAATGGTGAAGTTATAACCTGTGATCCTGTTGATACCGTTCCAATAGGACAACGTTATTTCTTATTTTGAGGTGAAGAAAATGATTATCGAAAAAGTTATTACGAACATATCTGATTTAGAACCAGATGAATTGAAGAAACGTCACAAAGAAAAAGTATATCTGGAAAGTGCACATTTAGTAAAACGTATCCAACGAGTGGAAACAGACCATGGACGTGAATTGGGGATCCGATTGAAAGAATCACGTGATCTGGAAGCCGGGGATGTTCTTTATATGGACGATGAAAACATGATTATAATTGATGTGCTATCTGATGATTTATTGATTATTCGCCCGAGAAGTATAAATGAAATGGGAACCATCGCACACCAGTTAGGGAACCGGCATTTACCCGCACAGTTCGTGGGTGACGAAATGCTAATCCAATATGATTATTTAGTAGAGGATCTATTACAAGAGCTTGAAATCCCTTATAAACGTGAGGAACGAAAGGTAAAACAAGCATTTCGCCATATAGGGCATAGCCATGGATGATAAGATATTATCTTTGCTTCAATTATGTGACTCTAACTTCCCAACAGGAGGATTTAGCCACTCATTTGGTCTGGAAAGTTATATTCAAGATGAAACAGTTTATGATGACGCAACATTTTCAAAGTGGTTAGCGGTTTATTTGCATGAACAGCTTGTCTATTCAGATGGTTTGGCGGCAAGACTTGTTTATGATGCACTTGTGGACAATGATTTAGAAAAGATATGGAAGTTAGACCGCATGGTTACGGTTCAGAACCTGGCAAGAGAAACGAGAGACGGTACAATGCGGATGGGTGAACGGATGGTTATAATTTCAGAAACCTTATATAAAGCACCGATTTTGAGCTTGTATCGAAAACGAATTAAGGCAAAACAATCATATGGGCATCCAGCGGTTGTATTTACAATGGCTGGACACTTTTTGCAAGTACCAAAGGAAACAACCATTTTATATTACTTATATTCCTCTATCACTAGCCTTGTTCAAAATGCAGTACGAGCAATCCCGTTAGGACAAACTGCTGGACAGAAAATAATTTATACGTTTCAGAATCATTTGACGGAAGCGGTCAAATCTATCATGGATCTAAATGAAGATGACTTTGGGATCGTTTCCCCAGGGCTAGAGTTATCACAAATGCATCATGAACGGGTTAACATTCGAATTTTCATGTCATAAAGTTACTATTCATTATGATTTTTATTAAAGGAAGTGTTGAAAATGGAAACAATTAAAATTGGTGTTGGTGGACCTGTCGGAGCAGGTAAAACAGCGTTAGTAGAAAAATTGATTTGGGAATTAAAAGATGAAGTAAGTATCGCAGTCATAACGAATGATATCTATACAAAAGAAGATGCTAAAATTTTGGTGAATACGGGTGTATTGCCAGAGGATCGGATTGTCGGGGTAGAAACAGGTGGCTGTCCACATACAGCGATTCGTGAAGATGCTTCTATGAACTTTGCGGCAATTGAAGAGTTGCAGGAAAAACATCCAGATGTTGAACTGATTTTTATCGAAAGTGGTGGGGACAATTTAGCAGCCACATTTAGTCCAGAGCTGGTGGATTTTTCTATTTATATTATCGATGTTGCTCAAGGGGAAAAAATTCCGCGAAAAGGTGGCCAGGGTATGATCAAATCGGATCTCTTTATCATTAACAAAATAGATCTTGCTCCATATGTAGGTGCACGTCTTGAGATTATGGAAGCTGATACGAAGGTATTTCGTGGACATAAACCATTTATGTTCACAAATTTAAAAGATAATACTGGTCTTGACGAAGTGGTTGATTGGATTAAGCATCACGTTTTACTAAAAGGATTAGCGCAAGATGCCTAATTGGACGGGTATTCTTGAACTTGATGTGGAAGCACGTCAAGGGAGGACAGTTACGAAGAATCTATACTTTCAAGGGGCGTTAAAAATCATGCGCCCCGTATATCATCATAAATCAGCTATCCCATGTTACTATATTCTTAATCCTGGTGGAGGGTATTTGGATGGGGATACCTATCGCATGAGTGTTTCACTTGGGGAACAAGCAAAAATAACACTCACAACCCAGTCGGCGACAAAAGTATATAAAACACCGACAAAGCATGCCTACCAGGAAACCGAGATATTTCTTAAACAAGGCAGCTACCTAGAATATTTGCCTGATCCGTTAATAGCTTATAAGGATGCTCGTTATTTTCAAAAAAATGTAGTACGAATGGAAAAAGGGGCGACATTTCTTTATTCGGATATTTTAACACCGGGCTGGTCACCGGAGGGAAAACATTTCAGCTATGATTCGCTTCGATTAATAAATGAAATCTATCTGGATGATGAATTAGTTGCTTATGACCATATTAAACTAGACCCTAAAGAAAAATATATGAATGGACTAGGCTTCATGGAGGGGTATTCCCATTTGGGATCGTTTATTGTAGTAGGTCATCAAACGAATACGAAACTTCTTGATCAATTATATGAAACAATTAATCGTGAAACAGGTGATTTTAAGGCGGGGCTGTCCAAACTTGTAGTTCCAGGGCTTTCAATCAGGGTGATGGCTAACGCAACACAGGTTATTGAACGAATTTTTACTGCATGTCATCATATAATAAGTCAGGAATGGTTTGACGTTAAACCGAGTTTTCTAAGGAAATATTAAACTTTAGAGCCCGGCAAACCAATTGGATTGTCGGGCAACATACATATTGATATTGTTGGTATTGATAGGATAGCCCGTGACAGATCCTAATGAAATATGTATTGAAAAAATTTAGAACCAAAAATTACGCTTTTATTTGACATCGGTATAGGGAATACTTACGCTATAGATAACTTGCATTCGTTTAGAAAAGCATGAATGCCCAATCAAGTGATGCGTTTAAAACCTATATCTGTGAGGTGTATAAATTGGTCGATGATTTTGAAGTGAAAACAGTTTATCAAGATCGGACGTATGAGCGCCATCGGTTCAGTTTTTCTATAAATGGAAAGGAATTCAAAGGTAATTATCATAAAGACGAAATTCAATGGCTTAATCCCCATCCGAAGCAGGACCTTGACAGTAAGCAATTGGAATGGATTGAATCGGAAGTTCACCGGTTATTAAATGAACATGATATCATAGAAGATGTAGATGGTATTGAAGTCAAACCCATACTGGAGAATTATTCCCATGATGTCCATCAGTTCAAATTAACGATTGACGGGGATGAATATAAAGGAATGGTCCGTAATGGTAATTTAGAATGGTTCCATCCAAAACCAAGACGCAAGTTGAAGGATGCTCAGGTTAAAAAAGTAGAAAAGAAAGTGCAAGAAAAAATGAGACAACATTTAAACGAATAATAAGTAAAAGCCACTCAAACTAATGAGTGTCTTTTCTTTTTTGACCAGAAAGTATAAACTTTCTTACTTTTATAAATGTAACTAAAGCATTTGCCGAGTTTTCTATGTAAATGCCCCGAACGTCTTATCATCATAAATATTTTTTACTTGCTGCTTTTGACCTTCCGTTGATATGTAGAAAGTATTACGCCTCCCACAATAAATAAGGATCCGACTATCTCTACACCTGTAATCGGCTTGTACAATAAAATCAATCCCATAATCATTGCTACGAAAGGTTCTAAATTAGATAATATAGATGCATTCGAAGCGTTGACATACCGAATATTACTATTCCAAATAAGTGTAGCTATACCGTGTACAACAATCGCCGTTCCAATTAGAAAAGCCCAATCAGGAACATCCACACTTACCCGTAAAGGATTATCTAATATAAAAACAAAGGGGACTGAAACAATAAACCCTACAATATTTGAATATAAGGTAATTGTGAGTGGATCAACTCTTTGGGAGAGCGCTTTTGTCATAATAATCATGATAGCGAATGTTATCATCGTTAAAACAATCCACATAAGACCTTTATCAATAGTTAAAGAGGATAAACTCCCTTTAGCTACTACAAAATAAATACCTAGTATCGCTATAAAAGAACCCAGCAACATGCGAATCGTTAATCTTTCTTTTAAAAAAATAGCCGCTAAGAAGCCGGTTAAAATAGGAGTGGTTGCTAGAATTAATGCAGATGTTGTTGGATCTGCTGTTTGCAGTCCTACAAAAAAAGAGACTTGATTTATAAATACACCAATAACCCCCAGAATGGAAATAGCAAAAAAATCGGTTTTATTTAACCGTTTAAAATGATTTTTATAAGTTGATAATCCAATTAGAAATAACACAATAAAGAAAAGCCTCAGTGATGTTAAGAGACTTGGGGAGAAATCTTGAACTAACATCTTTCCAAATACGAAATTACTACCCCATACGATTACACAAAAAGTTAACCAAATATAAGCTTTAAACATCTATTTATTCGCTCCTATATAAAAATCACAACTTTAAAATTATAATCGTTATTGCAAGTTCCGTATACCTTTTTGCAAATTAAAATTTTTCTACCTAAGTGCAATTTTTACCTCGTTAGGCGTATCAACAACAAAACAGCAAATGAGACGGATTAAAAATCCGACTGCTCAACCTTCTTATTTTCCCTCCTTAACACTTTTTTATTAAAGTTCACCCAATTTTAAATGCGAAATAAATTTTCCAATTACAGAAAACGGACTTAAAAATTAAATTTAGTATAGGGATTTTTAATAATTTTTTAAAACAAGTGCATTTTAGTAATGTGTACTTAAACTTTTTGGGATTTAGGAGGATTATCGTATGGAAGCAGCAAACTATAAAGGTAATAATAAGATGATTATCGGTATTGTATTTGGTGTTATAACGTTTTGGCTATTTGCTCAAGCAATGGTAAACATTGTTCCAGCAGTTCAAGCGGATTTGGGTGTCGAATTAGGAACATTAAATATAGCGATTAGCTTAACTTCCCTGTTTTCGGGTATGTTTATTGTGGTTGCAGGTGGTATGGCAGACAGGTTAGGAAGGAAGAAAATCACCTATGTTGGTTTAGTGTTGAGTGTGATTGGCTCCTTGTTACTTGTGCTGGCACAAGGATCTGTATTATTAATAATTGGACGGGTATTGCAGGGTTTATCTGCTGCATGTATTATGCCCGCTACGATTGCGTTAATGAAAGCTTATTTTGAAGGCCCAGAAAGACAGCGGGCAATTAGTTATTGGTCCATCGGTTCATGGGGTGGTTCTGGGATTACTTCGTTTGCTGGTGGTACTATAGCTACGTATATGGGATGGAGATGGATATTTATTTTCTCCATTATTTTCGCTTTGCTTGCCATGTGGCTCATCAGGGATGTCCCTGAAAGTAAAGCCAAAGCAACTGGGAAATTCCGATTTGATTATGGTGGATTGGGCATCTTTATCGTTACGATGCTTGCAATTAATATTTTTGTTACCCAAGGTTCAGAACTGGGATGGACGAGTTTACCAACGATTATTTTAGCTGTTGTTTCTATCGTTGGTGTCATTGTATTTATTTACTATGAGGGTAGAAAAAGGAATGCGCTCATCGATTTCAAGTTATTTAAAAATAAGGCTTATACAGGTGCAACGGTATCCAATTTCTTATTGAATGCTGTCGCAGGTACGCTAATTGTTGCTAATACGTATGTACAAGTAGGTCGGGGTTTTAGTCCGTTTCAATCCGGTTTACTCTCACTTGGTTATTTAGCAGCTGTTCTTTCTATGATTCGTGTTGGTGAAAAGCTCATGCAACGAACCGGTGCAAAAAAACCGATGGTCTGGGGATCATTGATAACTTTAATCGGGGTTGCCATGATGGCGTTGACTTTTTTACCTGATCTTATTTACACGATTATTGTATTTGTTGGATTTATCTTATTTGGTTTAGGTCTTGGAACGTATGCTACGCCATCGACCGATACAGCTGTCTCTGCAGCTCCTGATGATAAAATCGGGGAAGCTTCAGGGATTTATAAAATGGCGAGTTCTTTAGGAAATGCATTTGGTATTGCCATTTCAGTATCCGTGTATAGTACAGTCACAACAATAAGTTCTGTTCATATTTCTGCGACAGTTGGAATTATTACGAATGTAATATTTGCTGCTCTTTCCCTAATTTCTATTCTTATACTTGTTCCAAATACGGTAGATAAAAAATAATAAGTGATTAAGCAGGCAGGTTTACCCGGGTATCGTGCCTACTCAGTTTTGAAAGGAGACTTTTTTGATGATAGATAAATTAATGAATATGCTTGAAGAACGAGAAAATGAAATGATTGAAATACGCCGTTATTTACATGAGAATCCTGAACTTTCTTTTAAAGAGGAGAAAACGGCAAACTATATCGCTGATTTCTATAAAGATAAGGATGTCGAAATCGTAACGAATGTAGGAAATGGATACGGCATTGTCGTCACTATAAAAGGGGGGAATCCAGGTAAAACGGTTGCTCTTCGGGCTGACTTTGATGCGCTTCCTATTAAGGAGGAAGCTGATGTGAAATTTAAGTCAAAAAATGAGGGTGTGATGCATGCTTGTGGTCATGATGCTCATACAGCTTACCTTCTAGTTTTAGCTGATTGTCTGATTTCTTTAAAAGATAACATTCATGGTTCGGTTAAAATTATTCACCAACATGCAGAAGAAGTACCACCTGGTGGAGCGAAGAGCATTGTAGAAGCAGGATTTCTGGATGATGTAAATGCTATCTTTGGTATTCATGTGTTACCATTGGCTCCTGCTGGTACCGTTGGTTATCATAGTGGATATTCCTTTAATGGTCGTGCCTATTTTAAACTTCGGTTACAAGCAAGTGGAGGACATGGTTCCTCTCCGCACAAGGCCAACGATGCGATTGTTGCAGGAGCCTATTTTGTAACAAATGTACAGACTATTGTTAGTCGCAGAGTGGATCCGTTTAATGCCGGTGTAGTGACTATTGGTTCATTTGATGGTAAAGGAACTTTTAATGTTATTAAAGACAGTATTGAGCTCGAAGGGGATATACGCTTTTCAAATGAGGAAACAAAGGATGTTATTAACAAAGAAATTCATCGGATTGTTAAGGGGACCGAAGAATTATTCGGTGTAACTTGTGAACTTACGTATGAACCTGACTATCCACCATTGTATAATGATCCAGAATTAACTGCATTTGTTGCAGATACCTTGGAAAAAATTGAGGATAAAGATATTAAAGAAGTAAAAGAATTCCCTAAAATGGCACCATCTGATGATTTTGCCTACTTCCTGGAGAAAGTTCCTGGTTCTTATTTTTATATTGGTTGTACACCAAAGGGAGTAGAAGAACCTTATTTCAATCATCACCCTAAATTTGATATTGATGAGGATGCGATTCTTGTTGCGGCTAAATCAGTGGGTCATGTTGTTAGTAGTTATTTAGCTATGGATAAATAACTTGATAAGAAGGAAGGCTCTTTTAGAATTTCAGGTGATATCAATAGTTGTTATCAAAAAAAGCGGTTAACTATCACCGCTTTTTTTGTATATTCTATAATAATGATTCTCTTTTTTAACTGAAATGTTTTGTAGCTTTATGACACATGCTCCGCGGTGCTACTCATAATCCTTAGAAAATACACATATAAGTTAAAGGCGAGCTGCAAATTATGTCGTTGTTGAATGTCGAGGCAATCTCCATTTATAACGTACCGATAACATCCTTAATGTAAC
The DNA here is from genome assembly GCF_051262635.1 of Oceanobacillus sp. CF4.6. Taxonomy (NCBI): domain Bacteria; kingdom Bacillati; phylum Bacillota; class Bacilli; order Caryophanales; family Bacillaceae; genus Oceanobacillus; species Oceanobacillus sp. CF4.6. Next base: position 181,621 of record NZ_JBIMEX010000008.1, read on the forward strand.
AATTGAAATAAAAAGAACACCGATCTCCCATGCTCCGTTGATTAAACCAAGACCAATCGTTAATCCACCCATTGCGGCCCATAGCGCATAAATCTCCGCCCGGAAAATCATTGGCTTTCTCCCCGCAAAAACATCCCGTAAGATGCCTCCACCTGAACCAGTTAGAGTAGCTGCGGCAATTACCCCACTTAATGGCACACCGGCTTGAACAGCATATAAAGCCCCTTGAATGGCAAAGGCAGCTAAGCCAACCGCATCAAAAAAGATTCCCCATTTATTCCAATAACTTAACAAGCGACCTGGTATTAAAAAGATTAGAGTAATTGTTAAAAAGGCAACAACGAATAAATAATTTTGGGTCCAAATATTTTCTATTGGAATGCCAATAAATAAATTACGAAACGCGCCGCCACCAAATGCCGTAGTAAACCCCAATACGTAAAAACCTAATATGTCATAATCCTCCTCCATCGCAATAATAGCACCACTCATCGCAAATGCAATGGTACCGATAAAGTTAAGTACATCCCATATCAACACGCTTCATCCTTTTTTTATTTTATTGGTTTACATTCAAAAAGGTCCTTTTTCTATTTTAAACACGATCTAAAGTATGCTGATTGTTAATCAAATTACAATGTATCTTGGTTTGAAAAGTGGTTTTTAGAATGTACCCTTTCGATAATAACTCACTTTATTGTAATTCTATACGGTCGTTTATACAAATAATGCGGGTTCCGTTTCCAAACTGCTCGGTATAATCTTTCTATTGGTGAATGGAGAGAGGTTTATTTCTTTTACTTATTTAGAAGTTTATTAAAAAAAGGAAGTAACATTGTTGGTAATAAGGAGTTTGTCTAATACTTTTTCACAATAAGATGGTGGTAGTGATATTAGCTCAGGAGGCCCAGTTCCAATTTACCTTGATACTAGTTTCCACCAACCATCAGCTATCTAAAATCAGAGGGTAATTGTACTAGACCTATTTCATTGCTAATAATATTGACTTTTTATAATTTAACGGAAACTATAGCCTTTCTTGTGATTGATGATCTGCCCTCGTTTTTTCTATCTTCTTCATTCTAAATGGTGCAATAATTAATACGCCAATTAGAACAAGACCAAGATAACCGATAAGTGGATAAAAATAGCTGACAAGATCCGTGAATCCAGCAAAACTTGCTGCAAATCCCACAATCATTGTAATAGAGAAAAATATTTTAAATTTCGGTGTATCTACAACTGTAAAACGTGCTGCAAATGAGAAAAACATGCTTATTGCTGTATTGAAAATCATGCCGAAAAGAACAATTGACATAAGTATACCCAATATAGGGGAGATATTATTAACGATAGCCAGCATCGGCATGTCCATACCCTCAATTGCATCGATCTTAGAAAAAATTGCAAGGTGACTGACTAAAATAAGAATACCAATACATAGGCCCCCAACCAATCCTCCTAATGCAGCTGTTTTCCTATTGGTTTCGGCACCACCCATAACAAGTGCCATTGATGCCCCAACTGCTGTATTAAAGGAAACATAGTTAATACTTGAAATAAACCAATTCGGTAAAGTAGTTGGCTGCTCTTTTGCTAAGCTATCTAAAGCTGTGATGGATCCATCAACGGTCAGAAAACTATAGACAGAAAGAATAATTACAAATATTATAAGAAAAGGTGTAATGCTTCCAATAATCGAAACGACGCGATTCACATTTAACATACCAATCATAAGAACCAAAATCGTCATCATACTTGACCCAACAATGTATGGTATACCAAATTGTTGGTTGAGGTTTGAACCTGCCCCGGCAATCATTACAACCCCAACTCCAAACAAGGTAAAGATAAGAATATAATCAATAATTTTTCCAAGAAAAGGCCCACTTATATCGTAAATAACATCTTTATGGGATGTCGTTTGTGTACGGCTTCCTAGCCATACCAGTATCATTCCTATATATGCAAATAAAGCGGTTGCAAGAATAGCACCTATCGTACCCATTAGGCCGAAACTTGTAAAATATTGTAGCACTTCCTGTCCGGAAGCAAATCCTGCACCTACAATCACCCCTGTAAAAGCGCTTCCAATTCTTATTACTTTTCTCATCATACTTCCCCCTAGGTTTTTATGTTTTTTAAGTTTAACAGGTTACACGTGAAATTTATTTGTGTATATAATAAAATACAAAGTAGAATATTTGTTTATTTACTCAAATGTTCCCGTTTTTTGGAGAAATTTGTATGAAACATCTAATATAGAAACATTGCAAAATGGGAGGAAGAGCTTACATGAATAATGAACCAAACGATCCAGAATTATTAAAACATCTAAATGAAGTATTTAAATCTACAGATAAATTAGCAGATCGAATTGGTGAAATTTTCGAATGTCCAATTACAATAGAAGATTCCAATCATCATATCGTATCATACAGCAAGCATAAAGAAAATATTGATGAAGCCAGAATAGCAACCATTATGAATCGGAAAGTTCCCGATAAAGTTATAAACGGTCTTTGGAAAAAAGGCGTCATGCCGAAACTAATTGATAGTGATGAACCTGTCATTATCCCGCAAATTGCGGAAATTGGGCTTGGGAATCGTGTGGCCGTATCGATTAGGGAAAAAAATGAAATATATGGGTTTATATGGGCTCATACTGGTGATAAAACATTAAGTGACGAGGAACTGCAATTTCTTAAGGAAGTAGCTAAACAGGTTAAGAAACTTTTCTTGAAGCATCATAATCGCAATAGAAAATCAAAGGAGCATTATAACGATTTTTTCTGGAAATTATTAACTGGAGACATACATGATACGAACGAAATCAATCGTCAGTCCAAACAATTAAATATTCGACTGGAGGGAAAACTTGCTGTTGTTGTAATAAGATTTGCCGATGAGGTAACAGAACAACTGGAAAAGCATGCTTACTATTTAGCGGAAACCCAAATGCAAGTTCAAGTCGTTTCTCGTATATTTGATGACAAGGAATTTATTATGCTTGTGCGTCATGTTAAAGAAGATGACCCCTCATATATGTTAGTTGATTTTATCAATCAATTTATTCTTAGAATCAGTAAACAACTAAAGCTTCAAAATGTTAATGGTTCAGCTGGATCGATCTATGAATCAACGCGTAATATTAAAGATAGCTATAAACAGGCTTTACAGGTTTTGGATTTAAAGGGGAAATTTTCAAAAGAGCTAGAAGAAACTTTCCTATATGAAGATCTAGGAGTTTATCAGTTTATTGAGGAATTGTTTGAGATTCGGAAATTGAATCATTATCAGAATAAGTATGTAGAAAAATTAAGGGCTTATGACAAGAAAAATCAGACATCCCTTGTACATACACTAAACATGTATTTACAATGTGATTGTAATGTTTATCAAGCAGCAAAAGAGATAATAATTCATCCTAATACAATGAATTATCGCCTGAAACGAATTAGAGAAGTTTCTGACCTTGATTTAAAAGATCCGAATCAAAAAATAAACATTTACCTGGATTTTATGATTCAAAACATGCAAGAAAGGTGATTTGTGTAAAAACACAAACCACCTTTCTTATTTTCATTTTTTTTAATAAGGTAATCCCTTTTGTAAGGGGTTACAATTGCCAATACAACGAATTGTATAAAAAGGAGAGAGTAAACATGATTATTGGGGTACCTAAAGAAGTTAAAAATAATGAAAATCGTGTTGCGATGACACCTGCTGGGGTTGTTAATTTAATAAATGCAGGACAAACGGTCATTATTGAAAAAGATGCAGGGCTAGGAAGCAACTTTACAAATGAAGAATATAAAGAAGCTGGTGCTGAGATTTTTGAGAGCGCTTCAGACATATGGTCAAAAGCGGAGATGATTATGAAGGTGAAAGAGCCACTTGCATCCGAATATAAATACTTCCGTGAGGGATTAATCTTATTTACGTATCTTCACTTGGCTGCAGAGCCTGAATTGGCAAAAGAATTAGTAGATAATAAAGTAACGGCAATCGCTTATGAAACAATTACTGTAAATCGTACATTGCCATTGCTTACTCCAATGAGTGAAGTAGCAGGTCGTATGGCAACACAACTTGGTGCACAGTATCTCGAAAAATCACAAGGTGGCAAAGGAATTGTTCTTAGTGGTATTCCAGGGGTCAAACGAGGAAAAGTAACAATCATTGGTGGTGGAGTAGTAGGGACGAACGCTGCACGAATTGCATTGGGTCTTGGGGCTGAAGTAACCATTATCGATTTAAACCCAGCGCGTTTACGTGAATTGGATGATATCTTTGGCTCAAGTATCCAAACATTAATGTCCAATTCTTACAATATCGCTGATGCAGTAAAGGATTCTGATCTAGTTATCGGTTCTGTATTGATCCCAGGCAGAAAAGCGCCAAAACTTGTAACGGAAGAAATGGTTCAATCCATGCAACCAGGATCTGTTATTGTAGACGTTGCAATTGACCAAGGCGGCAACTTTGAAACTGTTGACCATCCAACAACACATGATGACCCAATCTATGTAAAACATGATGTACTTCATTATGCGGTTGCAAACATTCCGGGTGCGGTACCGCGTACAGCGACTGTTGGGTTAACGAATGTAACGGTTCCATATGCTGCACAAATCGGTTCAAAAGGAATTACAAAAGCAGTAATGGAAAACCCGGCAATTCTTAGCGGAGTAAATGTCATCAATGGAAAAGTGACGTATGAAGCTGTCGCAGATGATCTAGGATACAATTATGTTGCCTTGGAAGATGCAATCAAGGAAACTGCAATTCTATAATTTCTGAAAAAATACCCTTCTCACATAGAAGAAGGGTATTTTTTAATTCTCATTAAGTTACTCAAGTGTTTCATTTTTGGTGAATGAGGGTAGATAAATAAAGGTAATATGCCTTCCTTTCTCTGATGAAGAATATTGATTTGGAATACTATTTGAAATTTATTTTACTCTGGTTACTTTTTACCATTTAAATAAGGATGCTTTTCCTATATACTAATAATATAAAACGTACAGGAGATTGATTATATGCAGAATTGGCAACAAACAGTGATCGTACTCATAGGAATTCTCCTACTCCATACAGCTAATCCTGTATACGCAAGCGGGGAAGAAACGAAAGAAGTGAGCTTACATAAAGAGAGGCAAACGAATATCGAAATGATTGATACATCAAAAAACATGAAACGTTTTACATATGATTCAGGTTACAACTTCGAATACCCGGATGCGGTGAGAGGAATTTATGTTACTGGAAATTCAGCTGGGACAAGTCGTTTTGAAACGCTTCTTGATCTTGTGGAGACAACCGATTTAAATGCAATGGTTATTGATGTTAAAGAAGACAATGGTAATTTAACATTTAAGCCAGAAGAAGGGTCACCTTATGAAGAAATCGCTACTAATTTTATTGCTGATCCAAAAGGGATGATGGAAACGCTTGAGGAAAAGCAAATTTATCCAATTGCTAGAATAGTAGTGTTTAAGGATTCGGTACTCGCTCAGGAACGTCCCGATTTATCTTTCACTCAAAATGGTGAAGTATGGGTGAACAATAAAGGCGAGGCTTTTGTGAATCCTTTTAAAAAGGAAGTTTGGGAGTACAACGTGGAAATAGCTAAGATGGCAGCTGATATGGGTTTCCAGGAAGTTCAATTCGATTATGTTCGTTTTCCTGAAGGATTTGAAACAAAAGATGAACAACTTGAATACTCCCAAGGTGACTATGCTGATATGGATTTAAATAATATTAAAAAACGTGTTGAAGCTGTCACAGACTTTGTTGCGTATGCTAGAGAGGAAATGTCGTCTTATGATGTCGATGTTTCGGTAGATATCTTTGGCTACGCGGCAACAATTGAGGAGACACCTGGAATTGGCCAAAACTTTTCCAGAATATCTAACAATGTTGACGTTATATCATCCATGATTTATCCGAGTCATTGGACATCGTATTTTGGCATTGAAAAGCCTGATGAACAACCATATGAATTGGTTACTGAATATGCCAAAGTTGAAAATGAAGTTTTGGGGGCACTCGAAAACCCACCAGTATCCCGACCTTGGATACAGGATTTCGAAGCGCCATGGCTGTACAGTGGACCAACGAAGCAATATGGAAAAGCAGAAGTGGAAGCACAAATAAAAGCTTTGCATGAAAATGGGATTGATGAATTTTTACTTTGGAATGCGGGTAATACTTATACAGAAGATGTAGATTATATGATTGGAAAGTAAGAAGACAGGCCTGGGTTATCAGGTCTGTTTTTTGAATTCTGACATTCCTCGATTTAACAAATGACCGTTTATTCGTTATAATTAATAAAAATATGTGTAAAAGGAGTAGGTCCATGAATTGGTATGGAAAATTGAATAAGTATTTCCCAGTTGAAGAAATGAAATCTAAAAAGCATATGGAAATGCTATTGGAGGAAAAAGGGGACGTCTATTTTAAAGATGAGAGCTCCACGCATGTTTTAATGTACGCTGAGTTTGAAACGTTTATTTTTATAGATTATCTTTGGGTTTCATCAAAAACAAGAGGGCAGGGAATCGGGCATAAGTTAATTGAAAAATTGAAGGCAAGGAAGAAACCAATTATTTTGGAAGTAGAACCTGTCGATTATGACGATACAGATACTGAAAAAAGACTTCATTTTTATCATCGGGAAGGATTTACGCACGCACAATCCATTGGATATAATCGTCGCTCTTTGGCAACAAACCAAGAGACTCCTATGGAAATTTTATATTGGTCGCCAAATGATGATTCAGAAGAGGTAATATTTGATCAAATGAAACAAATGTATGTGGATATTCATACATACAGAGATGAAGAAATATATGGAAAGTCCTATCAATTAGCTGAGGAAGTATTAAGCTATGATGAAAACCGTAATTCAAAAGATATCCTTCAAGGCTTAAAAAAATCAAAGCCGGAAAAATCATAAAAAAACTCCTGCCGGATGATGCTGGCAGGAATTTTTTATCTGTAACACAACTTTCGCAGAGTAAAGTGAACAAATAAGTCTTGATAGAATTAGGAAGTCTGGAAATACACTGCTCCAGTTGACTTTGGATTAACTGTTTGCGCTGAGCAATCTGGATACATCGAGATCCCAAGGCTCTTTTCGTTAATTTTGTTGCTCTTTATTATCGCATTTTGTATAAACTACGAAGTTAACTGCTAGTTGTTTGGTTTCTTTAAGTATCTGCTTTTCCCACCGTCCGGGACCGCTCTGGGCGGATGCTTTCCGCGGGCACGGCCTCAGCCCCGAAGAGAAAACCACTCTTCGGGTCTTCGGACACGTGCTGTTCCCGCAGGAGTCACCGCCCGCCGCTCACCCGGACTGGTGAAGCTATATGATGCTATTTTTACTATTAAAATTTAATAATTGTCAGCAACCTTCTAGCCAGCTCTGGGAAATACACGGAGACTCCAACGGGAAGAGAG
>NZ_JBIMEX010000009.1:0-173148 GCF_051262635.1 Oceanobacillus sp. CF4.6
TTAAAAGCGAACCTCTTAAATGTAACATTTTCTAATGAAGATAGCAAACGTTTTTTTGAAGAAAGTGCGGTCGAGAGGATTTGAACCTCCACGGGTTATTCACCCACTAGGCCCTCAACCTAGCGCGTCTGCCATTCCGCCACGACCGCGTATGATCAATACTATTTAACCAAAGCTCTAAAATGATACATTAATGAAGGGAGTTGAACTCCCACGTCCGCAATGGACACTAGAGCCTGATTCAAGTAAATGATGAGCCATGAAGGATTCGAACCTTCGACCCTTTGATTAAAAGTCAAATGCTCTACCGACTGAGCTAATGGCTCATGTAAAATGAGTTTCCTTTAAATTAACGAGAGCGCACATTATTGTGCTCATCGTGTTGCAAGAATGTTCGGTGATGTTGCACTCCTCGTAGCCCTGCACATAGTCGTTATTTCGCTGATGCAAACGGCCAGTTAATGGCTCATGTAAAATGAGTTATGGAATTCAGGAATAAAAAAATACTATTCTTTAAATAGTATTTACTTCTTTTATAAATAAAATGGCTGGGCCACCAGGATTCGAACCTGGGGTACACGGGATCAAAACCCGATGCCTTACCGCTTGGCTATGGCCCAACTAATGGCGGTCCGGACGGGACTCGAACCCGCGACCTCCTGCGTGACAGGCAGGCATTCTAACCAACTGAACTACCGGACCTAACTATTTTTTATTTAAAAGAAAGATGACCCGTACGGGAATCGAACCCGTGATACCGCCGTGAAAGGGCGGTGTCTTAACCGCTTGACCAACGGGCCAAAAATAAAATGGCGGAGAAGGAGGGATTTGAACCCTCGCGCCGCTTACACGACCTACACCCTTAGCAGGGGCGCCTCTTCAGCCACTTGAGTACTTCTCCATATGGCTCCACAGGTAGGATTCGAACCTACGACCGATCGGTTAACAGCCGATTGCTCTACCACTGAGCTACTGTGGAATAATAATAATCATTTTGCCTGAAATCATTTATCAAAGAATAATTATGGCAACGAGAAATAGAATACAATAAATTCATTTGATTGTCAACTCTTACTTCCGTGCATGCTAACTCATAACAGAGTTAATTTGTTAGCTTATTTAATTTAACATGGATGACATTTTTCGTCAATGGATTATTACATTTTTTTTACAATAACTACGTTTACCATTATTACTTCTGGTAGATTAATTCCCCATGGCAATTTCCACACCTGTACTTTCCTACATTAACTCGCCGCCTTCTATTATAAACATGATGGCACTTATTACATTGATACTTATATCTATACTCTATCTTTTCAGTTGGTAGTGGGTTGCAATGCCTCGGTGACCCGGTCTCTTTTAAAAGGTTTCGGAAGTCTTTATCACGATGCTTATATCCTTTTCCTTCTATATGAAGGTGATAATGACATAATTCATGTTTAATAATGCCCATAAACTCATGTTCATCCATGTCCGTTGCATACTTTGGATTCAATTCAATTAACTTTTTAGCAGGAATATACCTGCCTCCAGTTGTTCTTAAACGATGATTGAAGCGTACATCATGCCGGTACGGTTTATGAAAATATGTTTCCGATAGTTTATTTACCAGTTCAAATAAAGCCTTCTCTTCTAGTAATGCCATTTTAAAATTACTTCCTTATATCTTAATTTGCATCTATTTTACCATACAATATCTATAATGGTATCTTACGCTCCTACATAATATGTATTTATTATAAGGACTTTTAAGCTTTTGTACTGTTCTTTCCCACTCATGCTCACTTCACTATAAATCTTCTCTTCTATCTTTTTCTCAATTAATTATCTCAATTGATAATATCTTTATTTATAAAATGTAACTTCTTATTCTATTTGGTTGCTAAGATGAACGTAATGGTTAGGTTAATTATTTTATGAGGTTGTGCTGTCAAAGCATTTTTTGATTTTATAGTTGAAAATTTACCGACATTAACTAACTACATTTATAGTAATCTGGTAATTATTGTGTTATTATAATTATTGTATTTAATAAATAGGAGGGATACTAATTATGAGTGAAAAAAACCTAAATAAAAAGAAAATGACCACTGCATTCGGTGCTCCAGTACCGAATGATGATGATTCAAAAACTGCTGGCCCTAGAGGTCCATTAGTAATGGAAGATTATTGGTTCCTAGAAAAAATGGCGCATTTCGATAGAGAAGTAATTCCAGAGCGTCGGATGCACGCAAAAGGATCTGGTGCTTATGGTACCTTAACAATAACGAATGACATTACTAAATATACAAAAGCTAGTATCTTCTCTGAAGTCGGTAAGAAAACTGACATGTTTGCTCGTTTTTCAACTGTTGCCGGTGAACGTGGGGCAGCAGATGACGAACGTGATATTCGCGGAACAGCATTGAAATTCTACACAGAAGAAGGTAACTGGGATTTAGTTGGGAATAATACACCAGTATTTTTCTTCCGTGAACCTAAACGTTTCCCTGATCTTAACCATGTTGTAAAACGTGATCCAAAAACAAATATGCATAACCCGGAAGCTAACTGGGATTTCTGGACAAACCTCCCGGAAGCTCTTCACCAAGTTAGTATTGTCATGAGTGACCGTGGAATTCCAAAAACGTTTAGAAATATGAACCTTTTCGGTAGCCATGCATACAGCATGTTTAACGCAGACAATGAGCGTACATGGGTTAAATTCCACTTCTACACAGAACAAGGCATTGAAAACTTAACTGACCAGGAAGCGGAAGCAGTCGTTGGTAAAGACCGTGAAAGTAATCAAAAAGATTTATATGAAAATATCGAAAAAAGTAACTTCCCGAAATGGAAAATGTACATTCAAGTAATGACGGAAGAAGAAGCACGAAATATGCCTTATAACCCATTTGATTTAACTAAAGTTTGGTACAAGGGCGATTTCCCACTTATCGAAGTAGGCGAATTGGAATTAAATCGCAATCCAGAGAACTATTTTGAAGAAGTAGAGCAAGCTGCTTTTGCTCCGACAAACATTGTTCCTGGTATTGGTTTCTCACCAGATAAAATGTTACAAGCTAGACTATTCTCCTATGGGGATGCACAACGTTATCGCCTAGGTGTTAACCACTGGCAAATTCCTGTTAACTATCCAAAAAATGTGGAAAACTTCCATCCATACCATCGCGATGGTGCCATGAGAGTTCAACCATATGGCGGAGGACAGGTTTCATACAGCCCGAACAGCTATGGGGAATGGCAAGATAGTAAGGAACATCAAGAACCTGCATTAAAACTTAGTGCGGATGTAGATTACTATGACTTCGATAAAGATGATGATCTTTATTTTGAACAACCAGGTAAGTTATTTAGATTACAAAGTCATGAAGCACAACAAAGATTATTTGAAAACACTGCACGTGCTATGGAAGGTACTACCAAACAAACTCAACTTCGTCATATTAATAACTGCTATAAAGCCGACCCAGCTTATGGTAAAGGCGTAGCGGATGCATTAAGTATTCCGATGAGTGAAGTGGAAGCTGCTAACGAAGAGTTAGTTTAATGCTAAAAAATAAGCAGTCCTGGGAAATCCTTGGACTGCTTATTTTTATTGTTTTTAAAGAAGGCTGGTTACTGCGTAGTAATCAGCCTTTTTCTATTTAGTTATCACTTTTAACCATCGAAAGAGCAATTCTCCCTTTATTCGCATCAATTTGTTCTACCCAGACGGTAACAACATCTCCAACTGAAGCAATATCCATCGGATGCTTCACAAATTTATTTGCCATTTTGGAAATGTGCACAAGTCCATCTTGCTTCACACCAATATCAACGAACACTCCAAAATCAACGACATTACGAACGGTTCCTTGCATCTCCATACCCGGTTTCAAATCTTCCAGCGTCATTACGTTTTGCTTCAACAGTGGTTGTGGAAAATCATCACGAGGATCTCGCTCCGGTCTACTCAGTGCATCCATGATATCCTTTAAAGTCGGTTCACCGATTTCCAAGTTTGCTGCGACTTCACTTTTATCCAGACTATTCATCTTATCTCGCAATTTTTCTGAACCAATGTCAGATAACCCACAATCGAGCATTTTCAACAACTTCTTCGCATTGATATAGCTCTCCGGATGAATAGGTGTTCGATCCAGTGGATTATCTCCATCAATGATCCGTAAGAAACCAATTCCCTGTTCATATGTTTTCGCACCAAGTCTTGGTATTTTCTTTAATTGTTTTCGGTCTGTGAATTTTCCTTCTTCATTTCTCTTATTCACAATGTTGTTAGCGACTGTTTTACTTAGACCTGCTACATATTGCAACAAGGAAGATGAAGCAGTATTAACATTCACTCCAACCTGGTTAACAGCTGTTTCTACTACAAATGTTAACGATTCATTTAACGCTTTTTGAGCTACATCGTGCTGATATTGACCAACCCCAATCGATTTTGGATCAATTTTCACTAGCTCCGCTAATGGGTCCTGAACCCTACGCGCAATAGATGCGGCACTTCTTTCCTCTACTTGCAAATCAGGAAACTCTTCACGAGCCAAAGCTGAAGCCGAGTAAACACTTGCTCCTGCTTCATTCACAATAATGTAAGGAATCGTTAGCTTATTATTTGTAATGACTTCGGAAATGAAGTGTTCGGTTTCACGTGATGCTGTCCCGTTTCCGATTGCTATCAATTCGATCTGATACTTCTCTATTAATTTCATGACCATTTTTTCAGATCCAACAGTGTCATTTTTTGGTGCGGTTGGATACATGACATCAACTTCATGGACTTTTCCTGTTTCATCGATGACAGCCAGTTTACATCCTGTCCGAAAAGCTGGATCAACTCCAAGGATTGTTTTCCCTTTTAATGGTGGCTGCAACAATAAATTTTTAAGATTAATGGAGAATACTTCTATCGCCTGTTCTCCAGCCTTTTCTGTTAGGTTATTACGAATTTCGCGCTCAATCGATGGCTGAATCAGCCGCTTATAACTATCTTCTAATGCATTCGTTAAAATCTCGGCCAACTTTTCGTCGGTCGTTCTTTTTATCACTTTCTTCTTAAGAAATTGGGTTACACGTTCTGTGGGTGGTTCAATTACCACTTTAAGAATATCTTCCTTTTCTCCACGATTTAATGCTAAAATACGATGGGACACAAGGGAACGGACAGACTCACTGTAATCATAGTACATTTCAAAAATACTTTTTTCGTCTTTTTCTTTATCTTTTACTTCTGACTGGATTGTTCCCCGTTTAAAGGTTTCTTCACGAATATAATCGCGATATTCAGCGTCATCAGAAATCCATTCTGCAATAATGTCATTTACACCCGAAAGAACTTCTTCAACTGTATGTAATTCATGCTCTTCGGAAAAGTACTTTTCCGTTTCCTTTTCCAATTCAAATGGTGAAGATTGCTTCCAAATCAGTTCTGCAAGTGGCTCCAGCCCCTTTTCCTTCGCAATGGTTGCCTTGGTTCTCCGCTTCTGTTTATAAGGACGGTACAAATCTTCCACACGTTGAAGCTGTGTTGCCTGATTTATTTCCCTTTCGAGATCTTCAGTTAATTTCCCCTGTTCTTCAATGATTCGGAGCACTTCTTGCTTCCTATCAGAAAGATTAACCGCATAATGCCATTTGTCCTGTACAGATTTAATTTGCACTTCATCAAGACCGCCAGTAAATTCTTTACGATATCTTGCAATGAAAGGGACCGTATTACCCTCGTCCAATAATGCAATCACTTTTTTAACTGTATTTGTATTAACTTCTGTTTCTTTGGAAACCCATTTAATAAGATTTTGATCTAACTGTTCTTCCACGGTTGTTCCTCCTTCATGTACCAATCTAGTTTACCAAAAATAATTATGTTTTCCCAATCAGCTATATAATCGAAAACCAAAACAAAAAAAGACCGACATCTTGTCAGTCATTTAGGTGATTCGGCTACATATCTCATAGCAATTAATGTGGTATCATCCATTCTGATTTTATCACTCAACTGCTCATATGTTTTTGTAATACTCTCCACGCTCTTGTTGGTAAAGAAGCATTGCGATAATTCTTTATCCTGCACACCATCAGAGAACATAATAAAATTCATATTTGATTCCAGTTTCTGTTTCATTACCTTAAACGACCGATGATATCCAGCTAAATATCCACCGATGGGAATATTACGTTTTTTCAACTTCTCATCTGTTATAGACATTAGTCCGATATTACCAATGGAAGAAAAGGAAGAAATATGATTTTTGAAATCCAATTTTAAGATCCCCACAACTACCCCGCGTTTTCCGATTAGTTGCGAATTACATACTTTCACCAACTGTTCGACAGTAGCATGAATATTACTTTTAATAATATCGATAACGATTTGGGAAGATTCCTTTGCGAACTCTCCGCTACCCAGTCCATCTGCGATTACGCATACAAATTCATTTTCAGTTTCTGTATAAAAATAGCTATCTCCGCATTGATAGTTCCCTTTTTTCGGTTTTTGAAAGACAGAAACCTCTACTCTATTTTGGGAATTCAATCGAAAACCTCCGAGCTTTCAGACTGAATTGCTTCGCGAAGTTTTCTGAGTGAGCGTCTTTGTAATCTCGATACATGCATTTGGGAAATACCTAGCAACTCGCCTGTTTCTTTTTGACTCATATTTTTAAAATACGTGCACTCTAATATCTCTTGTTCACGTTCAGATAGAATGGGGAGAATCTTCTCAAGCATCATTCTTTGTTCGGTATTCTCATAACCATTCTCATTATTTCCTACTAAATCAAGAATTGCTACCGTACTACCGTCTGAATCAGCTTCAATTTTTCGGTCTACGGATAGAGCTTTATAGCTTTTGCTCATTTCCATTGTTTCCAGTATTTCTTCTTCTGACGCTTCCAAATAATCAGCAATCTCACTAACTGTTGGAGATTCCTGATTCATCGTCGTTAACTCATCAACTGCTTTTTTTATTTTTGGGCCCAATTCTTTTATACGACGAGGCACATGTACACTCCATGTCTTATCACGAATAAATCGTTTTATTTCGCCTATAATGGTTGGGATTGCAAAGGATTCAAATGATTTACCAAATGTTGGATCATATCTTCTGACTGCAGCCAATAAACCGATCATTCCTACTTGTACTAGATCTTCATGAATCGCACTGTTTTTAGAATACTTTCGAGCTAGTGATCCAACCAAGTCTTTATAGGTAAGTACAATCTTTTCTTGGATTTCCTCATCTTTAGGCTCTTTTTGGAGATATTCAATCCATTGGTAAACCTCATCTCCACCTCTATTATGTGGTTGAGACTTGGTCGCCATCGATGTCCACCTCTTTTTCGCTAACATATTTTGTCATCAAAACGATAACACCATAGCTATTATTGATTTTGACTTCATCCATTAAAGCCTCAATTAGGAATAATCCAAAACCACCTTCTCTAAGAGTTTCAACCGGTTCACTATTTTTATATGGACCTGTGCCATTTTTTATCTCTGTTAAATTAAAACTACCGCCATGATCAGCAATCATAATTTCAATACGATCTTCGTATACACCGAACCCAATGGTTATTTCACCTTGATCCTCTTCGTTATAGGCATGGTTAACTGCATTTGTTATGGCCTCAGATACTGCGACTTTCAAATCTTCAATATCTTCATAGGGAAAACCCATTCTATTTGCAATGCCAGACATCGTTAAACGCACAACACCCACATATTCAGCTTTAGCAGGGACTTTAATTTCGATAAAATCAAATCTTTCCATTACTCATTTCCACCTCGAATCGTTGCTTTTATATCCATAATCTCGTCCAAACCTGTAATTTCAAAAATACGATGTACTCTATCTTGTAAATTGATCAATGTTAATGTGGAATTGCTTTCCTTCGTGGATTTTAGGGCACTTATGAAAACTCCCAATCCAGTACTATCCATATAATTAACATTCTCCATATCTACTTCTACAATTCTTCCATCCACCTTAGTCAACGGAAGTAAAGCTTCTTTCAGCTTTGGGGCAGTATATGCATCTATTTCACCTGCTACATTTAGTATCGACTTTTCAATTCCTTCCACAACTTTTACTGTTAAATTCATTTTATACCTCCTCATACAATAGTAATTATGTAGAGTTCCCTACATCAAACAGTAGATACGATATTCATATTTGTATTTATCCTAACATTCCTCATGAAGAGTAGTTTCCCGTTAAAACGAACCCTTAAACATCTTTTCTTAAAACCAATAAAGTAAAATCATCTCTCAACTGAAAATCCTGCAATCTTTCAAAATGTTTATAAACACTTTCCACCATTTGTTGTGCAGGTAAATCGGCATATTTCTTTATAATATCGAGTACTTCCTGAATTTCAATAAATCTGTCGCTATCTCTGCACTCCGTTACACCATCAGTAAGTAAAATGACCATATCATTTTTATTAATGTCTATCTCATATTCATTATATTCCGTATCCGGTGACACACCCAACACTAGCCCTTTGGTTTCAATTTGCTGAAAGGTATCCGTTTGCGAATTATAATAAAATCCAGGCTCATGACCAGCTGAAGAAAGGCGAAGTTTACTTTCTGAAGGCATATAATGCGCATAACACATTGTGATAAACATGCTTGGATCCACGTTCCGTTCCACAACCCTATTCAGATTTTTCAAAATTGATTTAGGACTCATTGATTCTTCCGGATAACTATCCATGGAATATTTAATCATCGACATACATAATGCAGCAGGGATTCCCTTACCAATCACATCTGCTATAGCAATACCTAAGGAACCGTTTTTCCCTTTCACAAAATGATGATAGTCACCGTTCATCTGATTAGCCGGGACACTAATAATGCCAATATCCAAACCTTCAATGGTGGGCTTCTTTGTTCCTAATAGGGTTTTTTGCATATTTGCAGCTACCGATATTTCTGATTTGAGTAAATGCCTTTCTTCTCTTAACAATGGAATTTCTTGCATTGCTAGTCCATAAAAAATCATGGCTTCTAGTAGGAAATTCATGGAATGTTTATATTGTTCACTAAGGTCAGGGTTTATTTCCGCCATCGCCTGAATATGAAGGTTCACTATCTCCTCTGGCAAAATTTGGTTTTTTATAAATTCTTTACTAACCTTCTCTACACCATAGAGTGACTGTTCATCCTGTGATGTTAAATAGTATTTCAATAACTCTTTGTAATTCTTCGCATTTTTGCTTATAACTTCTTCCATTCATATCCCCCTAAAAAATTAAATAACAGGATAAAACTCTACAGAAAAGGTGTTTGCACAATAAAAACAAACACCTGATCACTTCCTGTATTTAGCGAACCCATTTTATCGTCTTTATTCGAGTTCCATTTCCGATTTCTGATTCAATATCAAATTCATCCATTAAACGTCTGACACCCGGGAGTCCTGCGCCTAGCCCACCTGAAGTAGTATATCCATCTTCCATAACTTGACTGATATCAGAAATTCCAGGTCCTGAATCTACCGCCGTCATACATAAACCTCGATGTTCTATGTTGTCTATAACCTCAAAGCAAATTTGACCTTGTTCAGCATATAAGTATATATTACGAGCTAATTCGGATACCGCGGTAGCAATCCTAGCCTGATCGACCGTGCCAAATCCTAGCTTCTTGGCCATCTCTCGCCCAAGCTGTCTTGCTCCTACTATATCCCACTCTTTATTAATGTTTACACAGGATTGTGGCTCCATGCTTATACCCCCAATTCCTGGTGCAGCTTTACTAGCCCTTGTTCAAGGTCTAAAGCTGTGGGTACATTTTGCAAATGTATACCTAAGTCGATTAAAGTCATTGCGACAGCAGGTTGAATACCAGTTAAAACTACTTTTGCCCCCATTAAATCTGACATTGAAACTACGTCACCTAAAACCTTTGCAATAAACGAATCTATGATATCGACAGATGTTAAATCTATGACTACTCCTGACGCTCCACTTTTATGAATCTTATCCAGTAGATCTTCCTGAAACTGAATAGCGGTTTGATCATCAATTTCCGTCTGAATAGAGATAAGCAGATAATTGTGCAACTTGAGTATTGGAATTCGCATCAGTTTCACTCTCCTCTTATAGAATCCATAATTTGTTCAATATTATTCTGTTTCACGTCTATGTCTACAACTTGACGTCCGGTAATTTCCAGAGCCTTTGTGAATCCTTTTTTCAAGGAACTTTTAGTAGGGAAGTTACTCAAATCTATTCCTAGATTAACGATGGTTTGTGCAATTTCCGGACGTATCCCGACTAAAATGCACGTCGAACCTATTAACCTTACCGCTTCTGCAGCTTGAATAATATGATGGGCAACCATTGTATCGACCACCGGTACTCCGGTAATATCAATTAATACAACCTCCGAATTATGTTTAATTGCTCCCTCTAGTAAGTTTTCCATGATTAATTTTGCTCGTTCTGTATCAATCGTACCAATAAGCGGCATAATCGTTATACCTTCCATAACTGGGATCAGCGGTGCGGATAGTTCCTGTAATGCTAATCGTTGAAGGGATAAAATATGCTCCCAGCTCCCGGAATATTCATTAACTAGTTCACGAATAATCGGCTCTACCCAATTATCCACACTTGTTAATACATTGGAGAAATAGTCGGAATCCACTTGATCGGATTGTGTAAGCAAATAGTCTGTTGATACTCTTCTGAAAACCTGTAACCCATCTGTAATATAACTTAACGGCCAACCTAGATTGATTATTTTTTCAGAGAAATCTTCAACAGCCTTCGTAGACCCTTGATTACGTATGCTTGTAAATATTACATTAACAAATTCACGGTTTGTGCTTTCATATAATTCATCAGAAATTGTCGCCGTATAATTTCCCGATTTCAACGAATCAATTTCATCCATCCATTTTTGTACAATTGAATCACTATTATCAATGACTAGCTGTTTGAATCTAGCATCCATCTCTTTACCCCCAATGGTGTTTTTATAATTATTTTTATAAAAAGCCTTTTAGATATTGTACCATACAAATAATCTACCAAAAAGTTTTACAATCACCTGTATTGATGAGCATTTACCTTGAATCGGACGTTTAAGTAAGAATGATATGTAGTTGATAAAATCAAATAACCATTTATATTTACCCTATGATTTATCCTTCTAAACCTTCTTTTATTAAAAATCATAAAAAAACCCATTCTCATAGGAGAAGGGTAGTAGTTAATTGCCACTGTATACATCTTTGAGTCCAAGACTGATTTCCACAGCTTGGTTAATTTTATCCATCATTTCTTTATCTAATTTTGTTATTTTATCAGTTAAGCGTTGCTTATCCAATGTTCTAATCTGCTCGAGCAGAATTACAGAATTCCTGTCAAATCCATAACGCTTGGCATTGATTTCTACATGGGTTGGCAATTTAGCCTTCTGGATCTGCGCAGTAATTGCTGCAACGATAACCGTCGGGCTGAAGCGGTTACCAATATCATTTTGAAGGATCAGTACCGGGCGTACGCCTCCCTGCTCTGATCCAACTACAGGGGATAAGTCAGCGAAATAGACCTCGCCTCTTTGAACGATCAAATTATTACACCCCGATCACAGAGCGCTCTAGGGTGTTTTCAGCCTCCTCTTCAGCTTGAAAGGCTTCTGAAGCAATCGTTAAATTAATACGGCCCATTTCTTCATACCCGCGTTGCATCGTTTCTTGAAATCTTTGGATATGCTCCTCTTTCTTATGGTTTAGGTAGCTTTCTGTTGCTTTACATATAAAATCGCTTAAATCGCTATTTTCATATTTCATTAACCCATCCACCTCATTCAGTAGGTTTTTTGGTAACTTAACCAAGATTTCTTGTAAGCTCTCTGACAAAACCATGCACCTCCGACAACTGTTAACGAACGATATAAATTTCTATTTAATCATAGCATTGAATTGGGTTGTTTGCAAAGGGGTTCTGGTGATTTTATATAAAAAACCATGTTTTTGTCGTTTATTATTTATTACTCATGGTAAACGTTACTATTTATGGATAACTTAGAACCTGAAGAAGGTTTATGGATCTATAATCAACTTTAAACACTCCTGTAAAATATATGCAATTCCATCTATATCATGCATAGTAATTAAAGAAACGAGAGAAGACAGGCCTCACTTACAAAGCGAGCCTGCCTGATATTTTGATTTATTTTGCAACCTGCCCCTGAACGGATTGTGCGACTTGAATCATCTCTTCCCTTGTCAGCTCATCACTTGCCAACGTAAAATCTGTCCCATTGTAGCTCCATTCGAGTGTATTATCAGAAAGCGCTGCAATCGTATTACCCAGATTTACGATTTCACCATTCACTTCTTGTGGAGATGATAAAACCGGTGCCGTATGATTAATTTCTTCAATTAAAGTGAAATTCTTGTCCCCTTCAAACGTCAGAATAACCCGGCTTCCGTTTTCCAGTTCTACTTCTTTCTTTTCCATATTCTCTGATCCAGCTGTAAATAAAGGATACAGCACTGTTAGATCTTCACTAGCAGTTTCTTGAACCTGACCAGATGTTTCTTCGTCAGCAGAATCACTACTTGTCATATTTTTTTCCATCGTAAAATCATCTTCATTGAAAGCCGGATCCAATTCAAAATTGGAGAAATTTACTTCCACTAATGCATTTTGGTCCTTGTCCAATACTTTTACCATCGCAGGGGTGTACGTGTCTTTATCAAAGTATACCTCCTGAGAAGGCAGATTATTGTTACTTTGATAATTTGTTTTTGTTTTAAATATATAATGGTCTTCAGTCGTCTCAAATGTAGCTTCTGTATCTTTTAATACATCGTTTACAAGAGATTGATACAAATATGGTTGGCTGCTATTTTCCGGCCATTCCGTTTGAAACTTAAAGCTTTTATCAAGTGCAGGAGTTAATACAAAAACGCCATCTTCATTCTTAAGAATAATTTGGCTTTCCTTTTGATCAAGACTGTTCTCCAATGCTACCCGGTAAAAATCTTCCTGTTGATACCATATTTCAATAATGAATTTTTGTTCTTCCTGTCCCGTATTCATTGCCATTTCGGCTTTGGCCTTATACCCTGTCATCTCTTCCATGTTTTTTTCCAATTTAGCAAGAACATCTTCCTGTGACTTTTCACCACAAGCTGCCAGCAACAATATCAATAAGGCTAAAATAAAAGCCCCGCGATAAACATAGATCTTTTTCATCGACATATCTCCCTTGTCTCGATTAACAAAGGGAACATCATCACACGCAATTTTCAAGAACCTGTACGATACACTTTTGATATACCATCATTTACATCTGTTGGCATTATTCATAATATAAGTGCTTTTTGCTAACCTGTATATCCATTGATTTCCCATGAATAAAACAGGCATTGCAAATAGCATCAAAACTACTTTGGTTCTGAATAATCAATGCAAGCGTAATAAGGAACGGTGCTGACAAGAGCTAAGAAATATAAATTTTGGATAGGCATGGTTAGTTATCCTGGATATAAAGTTATTTTTATTGGATACCAATAATTAGTTTCATGTGATATAACACCATCCGCATTCATACCAACCGGGTACCTGGCATTTCTGTATTTCTTCTAATAATCAACCCGCTTCCGCGACTGTCTTTACGAGCATTTATACTACAGGAAGGGACTGTCTATCGAAATTCCGCTTCGTTCCATAATTTCCGAAGCGCCTATTTTAAGAATCCCACAGACATGTTCTCCTATTTCCATAGTAAAATACTACGCTTCCCCAAAATGTACGCTGCCTTTTCGGCGCACCAAATGCAAATGCATAGGTAAAATCTGCGACCAAAAAGGTGAGACCAGATCCTCGTTCAACTGCAAACAAAATCCGGGTGGTATATCTACTGAAATAATACTGCTATCAGATTCGTTGATTCCTGCAACAAACTCAGACAGTAGTTTCTTTAAATCGCCTTTTACACGAATACCCGAGTATGACATCAATAACTATATCTGATTGGCCCGCAATTTCTCTTATAGCAGAAAATTCTCCAACAAAGTTTACATATTGCCATTCCAATTAATAATTAATTTTTATGATAGAGCGTACCTTTTTTTTCATCCAGAACAATTTGTATAACCCGGACTAAATGCCCTTTATCAAGTAATGACCTTGCTATAACAAATCCATCTTCACTAACTGTCTGCACCACTTAACACTAACCGCCCTGCCAGCATTTCCCATCAGCAACCTGCCATCGAATCCAAATTCATGCATTGTGTAATAATCGATATCGTACATTTCTTTTGCGGTGACAATATACATTTCGTTCCCTCCTACCCGCACTAAAATATATGAGACAACCTTGTCAATTATGCAATAATCAAAAGTTTACTAAGTTTCCAAAACTACTTGAGCCGCAGCATACTCCTTGCTATGAGTGATAGAAACAAATATCTTCAATTCCTCATAACCTTTTGCTACTAAGAAAGGCGCACCGTTTGGATTATTCAGCACTTCAATATCCTGAAAACGAAGCCGCCCGATCCCCGTACCAGCCGCTTTAGCAAATGCTTCTTTTGCAGCAAATCTCCCGGCAATATATTCAATTCTACGGTTATAAGTCGGAAGCCCGTCACATGCTTTCTTTTCATTTCTAGTCAAAATACGATCTGCAAATCTTTGGTTTCTATCTACACTGTCCTGTATTCTATTCAGTTCGATTAAGTCCATGCCAATTCCTTTTATCATTTGTTTTTTACCTTCATTCTTCTAAATTTATGAAGCTGCCAAGTATCTTACATTGGTCATATTGGTGAATATTACGTATTATATTAATAGTAACTTACTTTCATCAGATGTTCAAAGTGTCATATATAAAGGTAAAACAAACATTCTTGTATAGGGGGTCCCCTTAATTGTTTATTCGAAATGAGAGAAGTATAAAAGAATTTATGCAATACTATCCCATCGTATCTACCATAGTTGTTATCAACTTATTTCTTTGGCTAATTAGAAATTTACTTGGACTGCAAATCGGATGGGACATTTACCAATGGGGAATTGGTAGTAATTTCCTAATTGAAATGGGTGAATATTGGAGGCTGGTAACACCTATTTTCCTTCATGCAGATTTGATGCATGTCTTATTTAATTCCTTTTCACTCGTATTGTTCGGACCCGCTCTTGAACAAATGCTTGGCAAATACAAATTTTTATTGGCATATTTGGGGACTGGGATTATCGCAAACATAGCAACCTACTTCCTTGAACCATTATCCTATGTTCATCTCGGAGCTTCAGGAGCAGTATTCGGTCTGTTTGGAATTTATGCCTTTATGGCTTTCTTCCGTAAAAATTTAATTGACCATGGCAGTTCACAAATAGTACTAACCATCCTAGGTATTTCCTTATTAATGACATTTTTGAGAAGTAATATTAATGTTTATGCTCATTTATTCGGTTTAATTGGCGGGCTGGCGATAGCACCATTAATTCTATCTAAAGTAGAGCCATACTCCCCATGGAGAAACATAAGAAAAAGCCGATACCAGGAAGATGACTCCATTCAATTTAACCCAAACCGATGGAACAATAAAAGGCGTATCCCAACAGCTCTAAGGAAAAACATATTCTGGATTATTTTAGGCGTATTAGTTATCTTCGGGTTACTAAGCAGATTATAAGAATCAAAAGCGCACAGAGGTGAAGGAAGTCCAATAGCCCCTGGTCGCTGTAGCTAGCCGAATCAAAAGCGGAAGCTACTAAAACCATACAAAAAAGGCTCCTGAAAAAAATCAGGAGCCTTTTCTATATATAAATTTGTTCTTTATTCATCGCGATTTCTGCGTTGGAAGTTCCCTTTACGGTTTCTTCCGCCTTGATTACGTCCACCTTGACCACCACTACGCTGGCCATAAACGCGTTTGTTGTTCGAACGACGATTATTATCTTTAGAACCAGAACCTTGTGCTTTCTTCATACTAATTGGTGCAACAGAAGATATTCTGACAGGTGTGTCTCTACGTTCTTTTGTCAGCATACTCAAAGCTGCCGCAATAACTGTAATGGAATCATTGTCTTCCAATAATTCTTTAGCTGCTTCCTGAAAAGGCTGCAGATCTTTATCACTAATCGTTTTAACAATCTTATCAATTGTTACTTGTTGTTGACCTCTTTGGGCATCTTGATTGCTTGGTGGAACTAATCGCTTCATTTTACTGTTGGTCGTTTTTTCAATTAAATGCAGATGAGCAATTTCACGAGGTGTTATAAAGGAAATTGCTTCCCCGGTACGTCCCGCTCTTCCTGTACGTCCAATACGGTGAACATAACTTTCAGGATCCTGTGGAATATCGAAATTATACACATGTGTAACACCAGTAATATCAAGACCACGTGCTGCAACATCTGTTGCTACAAGTACATCTACACGACCGCTTTTGAATTTATTCAGAACAGACATACGTTTACCCTGTGTCAGATCTCCATGAATTCCTTCTGCGCGATATCCTCTTGCTTGTAATCCTTCCGTTATTTCATCAACACGTTTTTTCGTTCTGCTAAATACGATTGCCAAATCAGGTGAATTGATATCCATATGATTATTTAGCGTATCGAACTTGTACTTTTCAGGAATTTCAACAAAATATTGATCAATATTTTCTACCGTCATTGCTTTCGCTTTTACTTTGACTTCTTTCGGTGTTTTCATCAATGTAGTAGCGATATTACGGATTTCTTTCGGCATTGTTGCCGAAAAAAGCAATGTTTGACGTTCGGATGGTATACCCTTAAGAATATCGCGGATATCATCAATGAATCCCATGTTTAACATTTCATCCGCTTCATCCAATACAGCTGTTTGAACAGCATCGATTCGGATTGTTTTTCTACGCATATGGTCCAATAATCTTCCCGGAGTAGCAACCACAATATGTGGGCCATCCTTCAATGCGCGAATTTGACGATCCATTGGTGATCCACCATAAATAGACAATGCACGAACACCTGTAAATTTCGCTAATCGATTTATTTCTTCAGCAACCTGAATTGCTAGCTCTCTTGTAGGGGCTACAACCAAGCCTTGAATTTTCTTTAATTTCGAATCTATTTTGTTAATCATCGGAATTCCGAATGCTGCTGTTTTACCTGTTCCTGTTTGTGCTTGTCCAATAACATCGTTACCTTCCATTGCCATTGGAATTGTCTCTGCCTGGATTGGTGTTGCTTCCTCAAATCCCATTTTTTCTAAAGCTTTCATAATTGGGGCTGAAACACCCAGTTCGTTAAATTTAGTCAATTAATAGTCGACTCCTTTTTTTTGTGAAAATTTATTCGCAAAAGAGGCCCTTGAGTTTTTCTTATACTTTATTCTTTAAATAATTTCCCGCCTGAACATGCAGATAAAACCTTCTGAATTTACAATTTCCGCCATTTTTCACAGCATGGATGCTCTTCGATGTGGAACTGAAAATTGCGCTGATATGCTGAAATCTTATTTTATTTTTGTTTATACCAGCTATTTAAAAGGGAATATATGACCGATCTCGTATCATTATATTTTATTCATATTAAAGTACAAAAAAGGCTTCACCTATACGTGGTAAGAGGCCTCAATACTAATGCTTCCATTATCATACCACATATATTGTATTTAAATCTACTATGCGGCTTGATGATTTTTCTTTTACCATGGTAGAATTAATGATACCATCAGATTTCAGCCTCAAATTAAATTAATATTTATCATATATATGAGTTATATTACATTTCGACAGGATAACTACATAGAGATTGATTAACCATCAAATTGCAAAGGATGTTTTTCATGCGCCTCCCTCCATTTAATCCATATTCCGCTGTTATTATTGGTGTAATTGCTGTATCGACTTCGGCTATCTTAGTAAAGCTAGCACCAGGGGCCCCCGCTGCCATCATTGCTAATTATAGGTTATTATTTGCAGTTCTGATTATGTTACCCATCGTTTTATTAAAATATAGACATGAATTCCGCTTCATATCGAGAAAGAATTGGATACTTTCCATCCTTGCTGGCGTATTCTTGGCATTGCATTTTATTTTATGGTTTGAATCTTTAAATTACACATCTGTAGCAAGCTCGGTCGTTCTAGTAACGATGCAGCCTATTTTCGCCTTCATTGGTGCCTATTTATTTTTCCAGGAAAAGTTTTCGTACGGTACTATTATTAGTATGCTTATTGCGTTATTCGGAAGTTTGATCATTGGAGTAGGTGATTTTCAACTGGGTGGAATGGCACTATTCGGCGACATTTTGGCATTGCTCGGAGCGATTGCAGTTACATTCTATTTTTTATCCGGACAAAGTGTACGAAAGCATTTATCATTAATGACATATACCTTTGTCGTCTACGGTGTCAGTTCCATCACATTAATTATCTATAATTTGGTACTGCAAAATCCATTCTTTGGCTATCCTACAGATCATTGGTGGATCTTCCTAGCTTTAGCTATTGTACCGACCTTTTTGGGACATACCTTATTTAATTGGTCACTAAAATGGCTAAGTGCATCCACCATCTCCATGGGAATTGTTTTCGAACCGATTGGAGCTAGTATACTTGCTTATTTTATACTAGGTGAGTCACTGACATGGTCTCAATTATTGGGTGGTACAATTGTTATATTCGGTCTCTTTCTATTTATTATGAGCACATCGAGGAAGACCAAGGTTACCATTTCCAGAAAAAACCTAAAATAGCTTCATATTCATATTAAGAATGTAAAAATGCTGATATAATATATAGTAAATTAATCGTAAGCAGGTGAAGGCATGAGAATTCAACTTATGACAGACGGTGGAGCAGATATTCCTGAACGCTTATATGGAAATCTCGATATAAAAGTGGTCCCACTTTATTTACATTTCAGTGATGGGGAATATAAAAGTGATGTTACATTAGATTTAGCAGGTTATCATCAAAAAGTAAAGGAACTTAAGGAATTACCACGTTCTGCAGCACCAAGCCCGAACGACTTCTATGACGCATATAAAGAAGTAGATCCAAGTATACCTATTATAATGCTAAGTTTATCAAAGGAACTAAGCAGTACGTATGACAATGCTATAATTGGTAAAACCATGCTTCTTGAGGAGGAACCAGAACGCAAGATTGAAATAATTAATACAAAAACAGCATCGTGCGGAATATCACTTTTATTGCATGAGGCAAGCGTCAAACTTAATGAAGACTATCCCTTTGAAGAACTTGTTAAACATATGCGCGAGCGTGTAGAACAGACTACCACACTATTCGTATTAAAGACGCTTGAAAATCTTGTTCTTGGTGGAAGACTTGATAAGGTGAAAGGGAAAATTGCAAAGACATTGAACATCAAAATATTAATGCGTGCAAGTGACGAGGGTGCGATTGAATTAGCAGAAAAAGTACGTGGGGATAAAAAATCCATCAGACGATTTGTGGATCAGATTGGTGAATATACCAAGAATGCAGAAGAAAAAATCATCTCCATGACACATTGCAATGACGCAGAACGTGCAAAACAAGTTCTATCCGACATTCGAAGCAAATATTCATTCAAAGACTCCTACCTTACAGATACAGGACCATTAATTTCAACATATGGTGGTGAAGGTGCATTAGTAATCGCTTTTTTTAAAGACAATATTAAATAACAGCGCTAAATGAAAAACCCTGCTCCCTTTTATACAAGAGCAGGGGTTTTTTCTCTCTCTTCAACAAGAAAATCATAAACCATTCCGTTTAATGTGTCCTTATCATCTCCCAGGCAAATGAGATGTCTGGATCGGTCAAAAAACACAATCTCTTTTTGATCGGAATGAATTTCCTTATCCAAATAATAAGCCGTTTTATATGGTACCATACCATCCAAATGACCTTGTGCTATTAATACAGGGGATTCCACTTTATCCAAATAGCGTCGCGTAAACCTTACTAATTTCATAAATTCAAAATTAGCTTTCATTGGAACTGCACCAAGCTTCTTTTTGTAATGGTTAAACATTTTATTATCCTTGAGTCCTCCCCGGATTCCGTCACCGATCACATCAGCGAAATCCAAACCGATTTGTTTAAAGCTTAAATATCTTCCTGAAGTTGCCAACAAGACAAGCTTATCGATTTTATACTTAGCCGCGAGATAGGCCGCGATCATTCCACCCATGGAAAATCCGATGACATAGACCTTTTCATATTGGTTTTGAAGTTTTTTCAACTCATTTTCAGCTGCATTTATCCATTTTTTATAAGATACATTTTTCAAATGAAGTTCTTTGCCGTGCCCTGGTAAGGTAGGAACTTCGATATACCAATTCGTGTTTTCTCTCAAATATTCAGCCAGAGGCTCCACTTCATAAGGTCCGCCTGTGTATCCGTGTATTACTAAGCATGCAATCATAAAATATTCTCCTCTTTTCCCGCTTCCTTCCCCATCTATATCTTCTTCCATAATCCTTCATCCTATTATCAATCGCCTTATTTTTAATTTCCTGTTCTTACAAAATTAACTAGTAACCGCATGAAGCAATCTGGAATATTATCTAAAGGTCTTAACAAGTGTACTAAATTGTTTTACAATGGGGGACACTTGGTGATAGGTATTTGCTAACTGTCCAACGGTAGATAAAACTTTATCAAAATCAATCTGTCCATTTCCATTATAGAAATAGGATGTTGGGCCATCTGTCGGACTTCCTATTGGTCCACCAACATTCCCTCCTGTTGGGCCTCCAGCAGATCCTACTGTTGGGCCTCCTACATTGCCATTGTTCTCTGTCAACAACTCAGCATTCATCTGCGATTCAATAGGCCATTGAACAGGCAATTCAGGTTTTGCAAATAATTCATATGGTGTTTGGTGAAATTCCGGTACATACCAGTTTTGGTTGTGATGATATGATGTGAGATATGAGCTGGGATTGTTAGAATAATTAACTGGTGGAAATTCATTACGTTGATTAAAGGCTAGATATTGCATTTCTACACACCTCTTTTATCGATTTCCTGTTTATAATAGAGTATGCGTATTTAATACAAAGTGTGTACATTCAACATTGATCCTATTTATCGAACCCCTCAAAAAGGGAACTGTAATGTGATGCCTTGTCATCCAGCCCTAATGCATACTTAATTTTGTTTTTTTGGTATCCCAGTATAACTTTCTGATCATCAATATAAGTTGCAGGGGTCCCGTAAATTTCTTTTGCTTGAAGCTCTTTCATATATTTCGTGTTATCTGATACATTTTTCGTAATATAAGGGATATTGTGTTCGTTCATCAATTTAATGACTTTATTGGAATGAACACTGTCATTACTTATATAAACTATAACTTGATTGTTACTCATTCTTATTCCTCCGATACCATTACCTTATCATAAGGGTTGTATACTTTTCTGGTACCCGTTCTAAAATATATCTAAACCGAAATAAGCAAGAAATATTACATTATTATTACAAAAAACATAGCCATTCAGCTATGTTCACTATAAAAAAATATTAATTCTGAGTTCTTATTTTCTTTCGATAAATTACAAAGCCAATGATTGCTAACGCGATGATTAGAACACCATAGAGTTGGATTTCTCCTATTAAATTCTTAACATATTCAATATTCCCTACACTTCCCAACCATAGCATACCTACCATCCATGGGGCAATGCCAATAATCGTCAAAATAATGAAATTCCAAATGTTCATCTTACTTATCCCAGCAACATAGGATATATAGTTACCAATGCCAAGTGGCCTGGAGATTGCTACACTCCATTTACCAAATCGCTTAAATGCTTTCTGGGCTTTTTCGATGTTTTTCCTGTTTGTCTTTTCTTTTAGTTTTTCTTCCATCTTATAACCAATTGTGAATGGAATAAGACTGAATATCGTATAGACAAGACTTGCTATTAGGCCAATCAATACTAATTTTAAAAAAGATAAATTCAATAAATACCCAAAAAATAATGTAATAAATCCACCTGGGAAGGGAACGGATGAAGCTTCAATTGCTACAGAAGCGAACAATCCCCACATCCCCAGACCACTTATAAAGTCAATAATTGTATCCACCACAGCTTGTCTACTCCTTCTGCTTACTCTTTATTTTTTTAACCAACACTAGGTGCCTGAATCATTTTAATATGGTTTTGTAATACCGTAATTTCAGCAGGTGTAGACGATAGAATTTCTCCATCCATATCAATATCTTTCGTTTCCATTGTCGAAATAGATAGTTGGTCCGTCTGAAAATGTGTCAACTGTTCCATCTCTTCTTTATTTGTATTTTCCCTATCCATACGGAGTAATTCCCGAAATGAAGATAAATTAGAACTTTTTACGATCAATACATCCAGCAATCCATCCGTTGGGCTGATTGTTGAAATAGGTATTTCTCTCGTACCAATATACTTCCCGTTGAGAATAGCAATTAAAACTGCCTCGCCTTCATATTTATCCTCATCACTCCATAATTTATAAGTGAAAGATTCAGCATTATTGACGGTTCGAATTGCACTCATTAAATAACTGAGTGCTCCCAAGCTTTTCTTTTCATTTTCATTCATATTTTGCGAGGTATCTGTTACTAAACCAATTCCCCAAAAGTTAAGAAAGTATCGCTGATTTGATTTTCCTACATCAATATATGTAGGTTCACCCTGAATAATCATTTCAGCTGCAGCTTGCAAATTCTGTGGGATTTGTAACATTCGACTAAAGTCGTTGGAAGTACCTCCCGGCAAAATAGCCATAACTGGCCTCTTCGCTAAAGGAGCAATACTGTTTAAACATGTATGCAGCGTTCCATCTCCTCCTAAAATGATAAGGAGGTCAATATCTTCTCCATACAACTTACATGCATTTTCAGTTTCTTCTACTGTTTTCGTCTGTAAAACAATAAGTTCCTTTATATTTTTACTCAATATCGGTAACGTCTGTGAAAGTTTTTGTTCGATATTATTTTTCCCGGCATGAATGTGATATAAAAATAATGCTCTTTTATATTTAGGCATATTTTCCTCCTACTTATATAACTAGATATAACCTATTCTAAAAATATCAAACCCAAAAATGCCATTTAAGCAAGTACACCATTTTATTGACATTTAATTGTAAAAATATTGTAAAATAACTGTAAATTTACTAAAAACGACTATCTTTTTTTGGATGAATAATATTTAATAGAACAGTAAGCTTATTTATACATAAAAAACAGGAGGGTCAAAATGAAAAAACTTTATAGTCTATTACTTGTATTAGCATTAGCACTTGTATTAGCGGCGTGTGGAGGATCAGATGATACAGATGCCAGTAATGAAAACGAAGAAGCTGACGAAACTTCTTCAGAAGAGACAACTGAAGAAGCAACCGAAGAGGAAACTGAAGAGACAACTGAAGAGGAATCTGTAGAAGCAACTGAAGGTACGATACCTGAGACTTTAGTAATCGGGTTTGTACCATCACAGGACTCTGATACAATTGCAGATACAATTGAGCCATTAGCAGAGCGTTTGGGTGAGGAACTTGATATTGAAGTTCAAGGACAAGTTATGACAAACTACAATGCACTAGTAGAAGCAATGGGAGCTAATCAAGTACATGTTGGTTTCATTCCAGCATTTGGTTATGTATTAGCTAATGAGCAGTATGATGTTGAAGTAATTTTGAAGTCCATTCGATACGGTTCAGGTACTTATAAAGCACAATATTTAGTACGTACTGATTCCGAAATTGAGAGTTTAGCAGACTTAGAGGGTAAGACCTGGGCATATGGTGACCAAGGATCTACATCCGGTTATCTGTTTCCCGCAAATGAATTAATGGAAGAATTCGGTTATGAAACAGCTGCAGAGTTAGAGAGTGATTTCTTTGGTGGTACAGTTCAAACCGGTGGTCATGATAATTCAGCAATTGCCGTGTTTGAAGGAGACGCAGATGTAGCGACTACTTTTGACGATGTCCGTACTGAACTTGAAGAAGAATATCCAACAGTGATGGATGATCTTAAAGTTCTTGGTTATACACAAGAAATTCCGAATGATACGATTTCTGTCACGAAAGAACTTGACGATGAATTCGTTCAACAAATCAAAGATACTTTCTTATCCTTCAATGAAGATGAAGAAATGATCCAAATTATGAACGAAGTATACAACTGGGATGAAATCGATGAAGCTTCTGATGAAGAATACCAAGTTGTAAAAGATACGTATGCTAAATTTAAAGACAATATTGAACTATAATTATAATATTGATTAAAATCGTATTGACCAACTTCGAATAGGTTGTAAACAATTAAAAAAAGGGGAGTAATTACTCCCCTTTTTTCCTACTGTTCAGGAATAGAAGACTAACTTAGTCTATAATGGAGGAAATACATACAATGATTGAATTTAAAAACGTTGGACTGGTATACCCTAACGGCACAGAGGGTTTAAAAAATATAAATGTAACCATAAATGATGGAGAGTTTGTTGTCATTGTAGGATTATCCGGTGCGGGAAAATCCACTTTTATCCGTAGTATAAACCGCTTAGTAACCCCCACTTCGGGTTCTCTTCTTGTTGATAATGAAGACATTCTTAAATATCGTAGTTCCCATCTGCGAAAACTCCGCACAAAAACAGGTATGATATTTCAAAGCTATAATCTAGTAAAACGTTCCAACGTTTTAAAAAACGTATTGGCAGGTCGTCTTGGTCATACTGGTACATTACGTTCCATTTTTAATGCCTACAAAAAAGAAGATGTTGGTCTTGCCTACGAGAGCCTGCAACGTGTAAATATTGCTGAAAAAATTTATAGTCGTGCTGACGAGCTGAGTGGTGGACAACAGCAACGTGTTAGTATTGCTCGTGTGTTAACGCAGCAACCTAACTATATTCTGGCTGACGAACCTGTTGCATCCCTAGACCCACCAACATCTCACCAAGTAATGACCTATTTAAAAAAAATTAACAAAGAAGATAACATCACTACAATCGTAAACCTTCACTTTATTGATATGGCAATGGAATATGCTGATCGTATCATTGGTATGCGTGCCGGAGAAGTTGTCTTTGATGGACCAGTATCCGAAGTTACAGAAAATACTTTTGAAGAAATTTATGGCCGTACAATACGTGAGGATGACTTACGTGGGGGGGCAGATGAATCGTGACAACTGAAAACAACTCCATTACTCCGAGGGCTGTACCACCTATATATCCTGCAAAAATAAAAATGCAGGTCACACTTATATTTTTCGTTGTACTAGGAATCTATCTATTTAGTATGTTTTGGACACAACGACAAATGGCTGGTGGATTCGGTGGAGCAATCGGCAATATGTTTACGGTCGCCGAAAAGTTCTTCCCGCCCAACACAGCAGTAATATCAGCTATTTGGGGACCTATGGTAGAAACGATTCAAATGGCAATTATTGCAACCACGGTTGCTGCAATCTTAACCGTTCCTTTGGCTCTTTTAGCAGCAGAAAATGTAACGACGTTTAAGCCATTATACGTTATAACGCGAACATTCCTGAATATTTTGCGTACCATTCCAGATTTAGTATTGGCAGTTATCTTTGTTGGGTTATTTGGGATTGGACTCTTTCCTGGAATTCTTGCACTCATTATTTTTTCCTTGGGTATCCTGGCAAAACTCATCAGTGAGACGATTGAGTCTGTCGACATGAATCCGATGGAAGCAATGCGTGCATCGGGTGGTAACGTTTTTCAAGTAATTTGGTATGCATTAATACCACAAGTGTTACCCCAGTTTACTTCACTTGTACTCTATGTGTTTGAAATTAATATTCGTGCATCTGTTGTATTGGGATTAGTTGGTGCAGGTGGGATTGGGTTGATTTTGAATCAGCAATTAGGATTTTATAATTATCCGAATGCGATGATGATTATAATTCTTATCTTTGTAGTAGTTATTGTTATTGAATACATTAGTACGAAAATAAGGGAGGCATTGTTATAATGAAGAATTATTACTTACCTCCAAAACCAAAGAACACCATATATAAAAATATTAAAAACATAATAATCGCGCTTTTTATTCTAGCTATGTATATCTGGACCTTCGTCAGTATAGACATTGATTGGGGACGCGCAATCGAACGTGCAGCCAACAACTTCAGTCGTGTGATACCAAGGCTGTTCAGCCCAGACTGGTCTGCAACAGGTGACGTTGCAATGAGTATGCTTGAAACCGTATTTATTGCGTTTGCTGGCTCCTTAATGGCAGCAGTTTTGGCGGTTCCTTTAGCATTTCTTGCAGCTCGGAATATGATGGGTGGCATTATTTTTTCAACAATTGGTAAGTGGATTCTATCCGCTGTACGTGCCTTCCCGGATATCATTTTAGCAATATTATTTGTAGTTGCTGTTGGACCGAATGCATTTGCAGGGGTACTGGCGATTGCTATTGGTTCAACAGGAATGCTTGGAAAAATGTTCGCAGAAATTATTGAGTCAATTGATATGGATGTAGTTGAAGCAATGGAAGCAAGCGGAGCCAACAAATTACAGATCTTATTCTATGGTGTTATGCCACAGATTACGCCTGAATTCCTTTCTTATGCCATCTACCGTTTTGAAGTGGATATACGTGCCTCCTCCATTCTTGGTATTGTAGGTGCAGGTGGAATCGGGACAATGATCATCTTTGCCTCTAATAACCGGAACTGGAATGAAATGGGAACCATCCTATTGGCCATTATTATTGTCGTAACAGTAATTGACTTTGCTTCCGCAAGAATCAGAAGAAAAATCATCTAATCGTGAATGTTTTAAGGGTTGAGAAATTATATTTTTACGAGTACGATGTCCCAGAGGAAGTTTTTTACCCTTCTTTGGGACACTTTGCTTTTATAGAAAGGATGCAACGTATTGCAAACAGCTAAAATCACCCTACTTTATACAAGTGATATTCACGGGAATGCAATGCCTATTTTATATGCAACAAATGAAAAGGCAGATATCGGATTAGTCAAATATGCATCTATTGTGAAGGAAGAAAGACAGAATACCGAAAATCTTATTGTCATCGATAATGGTGATCTCATTCAAGGAACACCGTTAATGACTCATTATGTAAAAGAACATCGTGATAAAGAAAATCCCATGATAGGAATTATGAACCGAATCGAAATTGATGCCGGAGTTATCGGAAATCACGAGTTTAATTTTGGAGATAAGATTCTAGCGGATGCAATTAATCAATCTGACTTTCCATGGATTTCAGCAAATATACTGGATAAAACTACAAATAAACCGAAGTTTGGCCCTCCATATATCATTAAAAGGCTACAAAATGGTATCAAGGCAGCCATCGTTGGTGTTACAACGCATTATATTCCTAACTGGGAGTCTCCTAGTCATATTAAGGGGATTGCTTTTGCCGATGCGTTTTCCATACTAAATAAATGGGTTCAACATATTCGAGAAGTTGAAAAACCAGATATTTTGATTGCTTCGTATCATGGAGGCTTTGAACGTGATATTGAATCAGGAGAACCCACAGAAAAACAGACCGGAGAAAACCAAGGCTATCAAATGTGCCAGCAGATTGAAGGAATTGATATATTGCTCACAGGGCATCAACATCGCAGATTAACTGGATCAATAAATGATGTACTGATCATGCAACCTGGGAATAATGGACAGGGTTATGGAAAAGTCGAATTGCAGTTGGAATGCAATAACGATACATGGAAGATAACAGATAAAACCGGAAGCCTTCATGAATTAAAACATGCAGACACGAATCAAGAAATAGTAGACTATATGAAGGGCTTGGAAGAATCGACACAACAATGGCTGGATGAGCCGATCGGTCAGATTAAAAGTGATATGCTCATCGATGATCCTTTCCTGGCGAGAATTAACAAACACGCTTTTATCCAGTTCATACAGGAGGTTCAGATGGATGCAAGTGGTTGCGATATTTCTGTTACTTCGCTTTTAAATAACACGTCAACTGGCTTTGGATCTGTCGTTACAATGAGAGATATTGTTTCTAATTATATGTATCCAAATACACTGGTTGTTCTTGAACTGACTGGAAAGGATATTAAAGATGCGCTGGAAAAAAGTGCGGAGTATTTCATAGCCATGAATGATAAGGTAGCTGTGAATCCAGCGTACATCCATCCAAAACCACAGCATTACAATTATGATATGTGGGAAGGAATTGAGTATACGATTCACGTATCCAAGCCTGTAGGATCAAGAATTTTAAATCTGAGTTATCATGGGGAGCCTCTTGACTTAAAGCAAAACTATCATGTCGTTCTAAATAATTACCGTGCATCTGGTGGTGGAAATTACCACATGTTTAAAAATAAACCTGTTGTGAAAAAGATTCAACAAGATGCAGTTGAGCTAATCAGGGCATATTTTGAAAAGAAACAGGTTGTAGATCTACTCGTAAAAAATAACTTCTCAGTAATCGTTTAAAAATAAAACGGTATTATTTTATAAATAAAGAAACCAAGCTGTGATCTCATTTCAGCTTGGTTTCTTTATTTATATCAATCGTCATCATCGTCGTCATCTGTATCAATT
This sequence comes from Oceanobacillus sp. CF4.6, assembly GCF_051262635.1. Classification (NCBI taxonomy): domain Bacteria; kingdom Bacillati; phylum Bacillota; class Bacilli; order Caryophanales; family Bacillaceae; genus Oceanobacillus; species Oceanobacillus sp. CF4.6. The sequence goes on from NZ_JBIMEX010000009.1 coordinate 28,570, forward strand.
TCGATTACCAAAACCGCCCCAGTATAAGCATCAATTTCAACCTCTGCTTCCTTATTCCCATTTTTTATTTCAACTTCATAAATTGAACGACCATCATCGTTATCAAGCTCAATTTCTTCTACATTTCCAGAAAACTGGTCAAGCGCAATACTTTTTGCCTTACTTTCTCCAATAACAGCATTTTTGGCCGGCTTCTCTGGCTTTTCTACAGCTTTGTTATTGCTCTCCGCTTTCTTTGGAGTTTTTGGAGCAGGTGCAGTTTTAGTTGCAGAATCAACTTTGGCTGTTTCGGTATTGGATTTTACATTCTGCGTTACCTTGGTACTATCCTGATCATCCGAATTATCGTCATCTTTCACTGCCTTTTCTTCGGTTATTTTTGGACTTTTTTCGGCTGTATTTACTTCTTTAGCGCTATCATCTTTGTTACCATCATGATTGTTTTCTTTTTCTTCCATTGGATGCTCTTCGTTTGGCTTTTCTGTGAATTTCAACTCAGTAGCATCTTGATTCGTACTTTCTTTATTTGTTACTGTTTTTTCATCCGACGCTACCTTCTTTTGCAAGGCTTTTTCAGTTAGATTTAATACTTCTCCCGTATTTCCGTCAACAGATAATTCATATTCTTTACCTTCAATACCAATTTCGACTTCATAGATTGGACTCTTGGCTTCCTTATCCAGTTCCAGTTCCGTTATTTCTCCCGGATACTGATTCTGTAACTGAGATCTTACATCTTTTAGTGATAGATTTGGGTCAGCCTGGACAGTGCCTGATTGAGAAAATCCAAGTCCTAAGATAGCCGCTGCAGCCATAGTACCAATTATGATACCGAATTTATTATTCATTTTTTCCCTCCGAATTATTATTTTCGTTAAAATGGAAAGGATAACCTTTTAATAACTCAATCTTTATCTATTTCCATCTCCATGATTTCACCTGTAATCGCGTCAATTTCAAATTCTGCTTCTTTATTGCTATTTTTAACATCAATTTCATATATCAACTGATTATCGTCTATATCCAGTTCGAGGTCAGTAACTGTTCCATCAAAATTTTCTAATGCAATCTTTCTTGCTTTTTCATCACCAATAACCTCTGAATTAACATTGGCTCCATTAGTTGGTTCCTCTAAATGGTTATCGTCATCTCTATCAACATTTTCGCTTTGTTTTTCTTTTAATACTTCACCAGTATCACCGTCTAACTCTAATTCGTATTCAACTCCATCACCCTGTACTTCTACTTCATAAATTACTTTGTTAAATTCGTTATCTCTTTCCATTTCTGTTATCGTTCCAGGGTATTGATTTTGAATTAATTGGCTTACTTCTTCTGTCGATAAAGTAGGATCTACTGGCGCAGCCTCTGATTGATATATACCAAATCCAAATACACCAGCAACTGTTAATGTACCTAATGTAAGAACTAATTTTTTATTCATGATACTTTCCTCCTTGTTTTCTTGTTACCTTTATACTATCCATCTCACCTGAAAGTCCCATGTGAATAAGATTAGAAATTGATGAGAAATACATGAAGTTACTATCATTTAGGAGCAGTGCTTTTTATTTCAAAATAAGAAAGTATGGTTTCTAGAAAATTATTTTTTAGTCACAAAATCTATAAACTCCGAAGTAACTGCTGGTTGGTTTCTATCGGTATGCAGAAACTTCGGCGATCGCTCTGGGAAATACACTGCGCTTTTCGCGGGCGGCTGGTGAGCCTTTCCTCCCGCAGAAGTCTCCGTGTATTTCCCAGAGCTGATTAGATGTTTACAAACTATTAACTGCATTAGTGATTGCTATAAAAATCTCATAAAACAGCTTCACCAGTCCGGGTGAGCGGCGGGCGGTGACTCCTGCGGGAACAAAGGTTTTCGGTGGGGCGAGTAATCGCAGTCCCAGCACGTGTCCGAAGACCAGAAGAGTGGTTTTCTCATCGGGGCTAAGGCCGTGCCCTAAGGATGCGCATCCGCCCAGAGCGATCCCGGACGGCGATAGAAGCACACGATTTTGGATATCAGCTAGTAGTTACTTCGCATTTCATCTCAACTGCGAAGTTTATAAAGCAGCAAGCAATACAAAAATTCCAATAAAAAAACTGCCGGAATTTTATGCTGGCAGCTTTAACATGTTAGTCATTGTCTTCTTCTTTATCAATTTCCAACACTAGAACGTTTCCAGTGTAGGCATCAATTTCTACTGTTGCTTCGTCTTCTCCATTTTCAATTTCCACTTCGTAAGCATAACGCCCTTCGTCTTCATCCAACTCAATTTCAGTTACGGTCCCTGACCATTCAGCAAGTGCTATTTCCCTTGCCATTGCTTCACTGATCATTGCATTACTGGAATCTTCCTCCGTATTAGTATCTTCCTTTTGACTAGGCTCTTGCTTTTCATTGGCACTATCTTCTTGCTTTTGTTCTTTCGATGGACTTTCATTTGTCTCTGATTGATCCTGTTCTTTCTCTTTATCACTATTGTTATTTTGAGCGTTATTATTTGGAGTTACTAATTCATCTACTTTTAAATCAATAACTTCTCCCGAGTTTCCATTGAGTTTAATCGTATATAGATTCCCATTATTTTCTAGTTCGACTTTATAAAAAGCATCCTTAGCGTCTTCTTCATATTCTAATCCTAGAATTGAACCTGGGTACTGTTCCAGAACCAGACCGCTAATTTCATCTGATGATAATGTCGGTTCTGCAGACGTAGCACCAGATTGATATAAACCGAATCCTAATACTGCAACTGCAGCTACTATAGATAAAGTAATTATTAATTTTTTCTTCACCGTTTTTTCTCCTTCCTTAACACCATCACCCTATCACAAGATCATGAATTTGACCTGTGAATTAGATTATAATTTGATGAGTAAGGGGCTTCTAGCTATCAATCGGTAGACGAAGTGAAAATGTTGAGCCTTCTCCTAATTTACTTGATACGGTAAGCTCACCGGAATGTTCTTCCGTAATTATTTTCGAAATTGCCAAACCAAGGCCACTTCCACCTGTCTCTCTGCTTCTAGCCTTATCCACACGATAGAAACGATCAAATATCCGAACATGCTCTTCTTCAGGAATACCGTCTCCATGATCTCTTACTTGAAAATAGACATCATGATTGATTTTTGAAATACTTATATTGATTTGATCACTACTATATTTTATCGCATTCTCAATGAGTATATAGATAACCTGTTCCAATTGACCTCTGTTTCCCTTCACAAATAAATCCTCAGCATTTTTTTGGAAAAAGAATTCGCGTGAATAGGCCCGTTGAAATTTAGCTATCGTTTCTTCTGAAAGTAAACCTAAATCAACCCTTTCCATGTTCGATGATTGTTTATTCTTTGCAAGTGAAAGCATTTGTTCCACCAGTTTGTTCATACGATCTGCTTCGGAGTCAATTGCTTCAATGGATTCTTTAAAAAGTTCCGGATTGTCACTTCCCCGTCTTGCCAGAAGCTGTGCATAACTTTTCACAATCTGAATGGGAGTCTTCAACTCATGGGAGGCGTTGGAAACAAAAATCTCCTGTTTTTCAAAGTTATCACGTAAATAATCAATCATTTCGTTGAATGTCATTTCCATTTCATAGAGCTCATCCCGTGACCGGTTATCCAAATCGAGTTTTTGCCAAATGTCATGCTTTGTATTATCTTTCATTGCTTGTTTTAACTTCTGGATTGGATTTAATAAAAAGCGACTAAGCAATGACCCCGCAATTACAGATGGCACTAACATCATTGCTCCTGCTAAAACCAATACATAGAACAAAGTCGTCATGGTCTCTTCCAGATGAACGAGTTGATTAGACATCTGTAATGTTACAACTTCACCTGAACCCCAAATGATTGGTTTGGTTATCACCGCAATATCCGGGCTATTTTGACTAGAAACAATTGCTTGAGATTCAGCTGTCGTGTATTCCAACGGTAATTTTTCGTAATCTTCAACTTTTGTTGTTATGGGAACTTTATAGCCGCCATCTTCATCAATAATCCGAATCGTTCCATTTGTTGGCAGATATGCATTAATTAAGTTACCCGCTTCTTCATTAGTTATTTCAGGGTTTTCGGCGAAGGTTACTGTAAGCGTCTCTGCATGAACAGCTAATTGTTCAAGTTCACTGTCTGCTGCTGTTTTTTGAAAAAGAAAGTAGATGGATGTATTCACAAGTAAAATGAGTACAAGCATAAACAAACTGGAAAAAGTTTGAATTTTTGTTCTTAATTTCATTATCCATTATCCTTTATTGTATATCCGACACCTCTTACGGTCTGGATATATGCTTTATCATAATCTTTATCCACTTTTTTTCGTAAATAGCGTATATAAACATCGACTACATTGGTATCGCCAAAATAATCAAATCCCCATACTTGCTCAATCAACTTGTCCCTGCTCAGTACAATATTCTTATTCTTTAATAGGCATACAAGCAGATCAAATTCACGTGGTGTCAATTCAATCGTACTTCCATTTCGCTTCACTTCATGGCCGTTCAGATTCACTGACAGATCTCCTACAGCCAATACATCTTCATTGACCTGCTTCGTTACTGGTTTTCTTAAGTGTACACGAATGCGCGCGAGTAGTTCCTCAATTTGAAATGGTTTCGTTATATAGTCATTTGCACCAAGATCCAGGCCACTTACCTTATCATGGACCTCATCCCTTGCAGTCAGTAAAATTATTGGCGTACGATCGTCTGTCTTCCTAATTCTTCGAAGAACCTCCAATCCGCTCAATTCAGGAATCATAATATCCAATAAAACTAAATCCCATACTTTTTCCTCAATTAATCGAATAGCTTCTTTTCCATTAGCTGCTATTTCGGTTTCATAATTTTCATATTCTAATTCCAATTGTAGGACACGGCTTATTTTCGGTTCATCTTCCACAATCAATATTTTTGTCTCGCTCATTTTCACACCAGCTTTCTATCTATCTCCATCTAAAATGGTATTTGTAAACTATTTTATATTTATTATACTAATAAACAGATAATAACACGATATCATGGTAGAAAAATACAAAATAAAAACACGATCATCCGGTTAATGAATGATCGTGTTTTTATTTAACCCAGCTGCTGATGTAGGAATTCTGTTACAGACTCAGGTGATTTGGTATAGGCGCTATGCTGATGTGCAAGCTTTTCTCCACTTTGGAAGATAAGTACGCTCGGAATACCCATTACTTCATATTGTTCAGCCAAACCTGTGACTTCATCACTGTTGACTTCATACCATTGATAGTTCTTAAATTCTTCCTGAACTTCTCCGATAAACATATCCATTCGTTTGCAGTCCGGGCACCAGTCCGCAAAGAATTTAACGATGACAGGCTCTTCACTCTCAATAATTTTATTAAATTCCTCTACAGTTTGAATTGCTTCCATGATAATCACTCCTTTATATCCATTGTATCGATTACACCTCATAATGTCTTATGGTTTGCTTATGTCTCCTTATATTCGACTCTACCGAGAATGTATGCGACGAACAAACCAGCTGCAAAGGTACCTACACTGAGCAATACGAAGGAAGTACTTGTTGGCCATCCAGGATACACCACGAAGATGGATCCGATTACCAGTCCAATAATTACAGCAAACGTTCCACTGTAAAAATTCTTTAAAAAGTAGGCGATCACTTTACTCATTACAATAAAACCTATCGCAATTCCGAGACCAGTTACTGCAATAATATCAAGTTGAAGATTACTGATTGCAGAAATAATGGTTGCATAAACACCTATCAGCAGTAACATAAAGGACCCACTAATCCCAGGGATAATCATTGCACTGCTGCCTATAAACCCAGAGAAGAAAAGAAGTACATAGGTAGGTGCAGTAACATTCTCAATAACTTCCCCCTCAATCGGATTAAAGAAAGCCATAGATGCGACGACTACCACACCGATTAGAAGCAAAAAGTAATGCTTCGGTTTAAAATTATGCTTTGCCTCCGCTTTATGAAACAAATACGGTAAAACGCCCAATATTAATCCAAGAAAGAAAAACTGGGTTGGGCCCGGATAATGTTCAAATAACCATTCGATGACATTGGCCAATAAAAAGATAGCTGTTAATATACCAAGACCCAAGGGAATCAGAAAACCCAAATGTTTCTTCCAATCCTTACTGAATAAACCATTGATCGAAGTAATCAGCCTATCGTATATACCAAGTAAAACTGCGATTGTACCACCACTGACACCAGGAATAACATCACTGGCTCCCATCATTAAACCACGGTAGAAATTTTTCCATTCCATTTCTAATATTCTCCTCTATGTAACTTCTTAAATTAATTACGATAATAACAATAATATCAAAAATAGTCCTTTTTTTATAGAATAAGCTACCTACCAAGGTACTTTTGTTTCAATAAAAAACCATCTAAATAACCTTTTTGAAATTTAGATGGTTTCATTTCATCTATATTCGTTATTTTTCCACAAACTCCAAATCTGGCATCCATTGCGACATATGGTTTTTAATTTCTATATATTGTTCTTCAGCGCCTGCAAGGTCTTTGTCCGTTAACTTATACATTGGTATAACTTCATAATCAATCCAGTCGGATCGAAAATTTACGAAAGTAGGCATAAACTTCGGTGAATGTATCTCTATATCCTGCTCATCTCCGAACACCGTTTTCGTGATGGAGAATGTAAGAACTCCACCTATCCGCTGATATAGATCTTGCTGGTTCGATAGGAAATTCCCTAATGAATAAGCAACAAAGGTTTGATTACCATCCTCACCCGTAACCCATTCCATTGGTTGCAATACATGGGGATGATGTCCGATGACCACATCCACACCCTGATCTGCAGCAAATTGAACAAGATCTTTTTGTGTATCATTAGGAAATCGTTCATTTTCATTCCCGAAATGAAGACTTAAGACGATAACATCTGCCTGCTCCTTTACCTGTTCAATTTCACTCTCGATACTTTTTTGATCTATTAAATTTACTAAATAACCCTTTCCTTCAGGTACCGGGATACCGTTTGTTCCATACGTATAAGATAAGAAAGCAATAGAGATCCCTTCTTCTGTTTCGTAAACTCGCAGCCTATCCTTATCCTGCTCATTTTTATATGCTCCTGCATACATCATATCGATTGTTTCCCAGTGATCGATAGCATTTTGTATTGCCGCTTCTCCACGATCTAACGTATGGTTATTAGCAAGTGTTACCACATCAACGCCAACATCTTTTAAAGCATCACCAACTTCATAGGGACTATTAAAAGAAGGATAGGTTGATAAGCCTAATTCTTCTCCACCAATCATTGTTTCCTGGTTTGCAACTGTAATCGTAGCATTGTTCAGATATGGCCTAACTTCTTCGAGCATAGGTAAAAAATTATAGCCATTTTCCACCTTTGCATCTTTATAAACAGGACTATGTATTAACATATCGCCAATAGCAGACAACGTTATTTCATGCGCTTCTATTTTATGTTCTTTCATTTGAAGACTCGTTTGTTTGGATGGAACATTTTCTTCACTGCTGTTTAATGCAGCTTTCGTTTCCTCTCCACAAGCTCCCAAAACCATAGCGACAATAATTATAAGGAATACACCGATTCTTCCTCTTTTATGGGGATAGCACTTACACAGGGATTGGTAATGGCTAGTATGTTCGCTTATATAATTCATAGGTAGTTCTCCTTACTATTTTTCTTACATCATATCACTTTATTACAGGTACTTACAGATTTATTCAAAATTCGTTCAATTTTACAGCTTCCTATACTTCATTCGACATACTCCTTTTAGCTTAGTTAAAACGATTCAATATAAATGTCATTCAATAAAGAGTTTGATATAATGAACTAGCATAAATTCACATAATATTTCATATAAATTCGCATATTTTAATTAAAATATCTTTTACCTATAGTAATGGGGGTGCTATGTTTGAAACGCTATTTAACAGCTATTCTAATGGGATTAAGCGGAATTATTATCGTAATCGGCATCGGTTTGGATCTTTATTGGAGTGGTATCGTGTCATGGGGGTTGGCAATTATATTATTGTTATTTGCAGCCTATTATTCCAAATACATCCCAAATGATAAGCAGAGCAAAGAATAAACGAGAGAAACTGCATCAAACAGTCTCTCTCGTTTTATTTAGCATGAAAGGGACATTTCCCCTCTATTGGTTTGATATCATCTCCGATAAAGAATTGCTTCCATTCTCTATGTTTTTTATCCCCGTAATGGCTAATATTCGGGTGTTTCGGGAGACCATCCCATTTTTCAACTCTTTCCCTTACCCTTTCACGAGACATTACTCCGCTTTGCTCCGTTCCTTTCAACCCTTCAAATATTTTACGTGGTTGAAAACCAATGATCAGACTGTTTCCCAAGTCCCTTGTTTTTCTCTGCTTATAGGCTGGTGCGTTTCCAAATGCAAAATAGGGTTCCTTGGCAAAACAAAAATTCCATAAATAATGATCGGGATCTTTCGGATAATCGGACGGCCACTCGTGTTGGTCAAAGTCATGAAGGTATTGAAGAACGTTCCAGAAGTATTCCCGGTAATATTCCAGAGGCTTTTCTTCCTTCTCCGGTTCAACGAACAAAAAGAATCCGTGTCGTATCATCTTTTTCTGATTATCGAACAGACGATTAAATTCTTCGAGCATCATTGGTAATTGGCTCCAGTCATTATGCGATATATAGCCATATCTTAATTCTCCCCTTTTCTGCCCCGACATTCCAAAATAACACGGAAAGGTCTTATCTGTTACAATGCTCTCAAAGGTTTTATATTCTTCTTTCAACCAATCTGGTAAATTATCTGTGTTGGATTCCATATCATCTTTTGTAAGTAAATAAGTAGCTGTTTTGTCCATGACGCTTCCTCCTATGTAACTTTAATATATATCTGATACTAAAAAATACCCTCACTGGATTTTTTCAAACTATTACGTAATAATGTTTATAACACATAATATCAGGGAAAACTCAGTTAGATTATGTATTGGAGGATAAGTAAATGAAGAATGAAACAGCAATGGAAAATACGCTTGAAGTTAATTGCCGGAATGAATATGATCCACTGAAACAAGTCATCGTAGCTTCCCCACGTTATATGGAAATCAAAGAAGTAATTAATAAAACACAAAGGCATTACTTAAATGAAAATATTAACATAGATAAAGCCGTTCGGCAGCATGCACACTTTATACATACCCTTGAATCAGAAGGTGCCAATGTAGTAATTTTAGAAGCAAAGAAACAATTAAATGAACAGGTTTTCACACGGGATATCGGATTTACAATAGGAGATCGATTCTTTGTCTCATCCATGAAGAAGGATATACGCAGACAAGAAGAACGTGTATTAATCGAATGGTTAACACTTGAGCAAATCTCCTATTATCGATTTGCTACGCCTTCGATTGAAGGTGGCGACGTAATCGTGGATAACACAAAAATTTGGGTTGGCCAAAGCGATCGAACTTCACCAACAACCATCGAACTTCTGGATGAGCAACTTCCTAATCATACGGTTACTCCCATTCTAATGAGAAAAGATATTCTTCATCTCGATTGTATTTTTAATGTTATAAGTGAAGATACTGCTTTAATTTACTCCCCTGCAATGGATGAGGGTTCTTATAACATCTTAAAATCTTCGTACAATTTGATCGAAGTGACAGAAGAAGAGCAATTCAACATGGGTCCTAATGTACTTTCGATTGGTAATAAGAAACTAATCAGTTTACCTGAAAACAAACGGTTAAATCAAGAATTAACACGAGCGGGTTTTGATGTAATTGAGGTACCTTTTTCAGAAATTATAAAGTCTGGTGGGTCATACCGTTGCTGCACCTTACCATTACTCAGGAAGTAGCAGAAAAAGCATTAGCCGGTAAGTTATCGGTTAATGCTTTTTCTTTTAGGGAAATTTGTTGCTTTTACAGATATAAAATACGACGTAACTTTAGATTAAATCCCCTTGTATACTCTTGCTTCATACGGTTTTAGGGTGAAGCTTGTTGGATCACTCGCCTCTTCCATATTATAGTTGCCTATGATCCGTTCCTTTGGTTCAAAATTAACATTATCCGGTAAATTAAATAGAACCTCTTCTTCACTGAAGTTTGTGATTACTAGTAATTTTTCATTTTCTAATGTACGCATGTATGCATAAATTTTGTCATGATCCGGTAAAATTAAGTGGTAATCACCATATACAATAATTGGATGCTTTTTCCTCAGTTTTATTAATTTACGGTAATAGTGATAAATTGAAAATTCATCTTCAATTGCTTTTTCAGCATTGATCTCTTTATAGTTGGGATTTACTCTTATCCACGGTTTTCCCGTTGTGAAGCCACCAGCAGGTTGACTATTCCATTGAAATGGAGTCCTTGCATTATCCCGTCCCTTTACATTTATGGATTCCATTACTTTATCATGATCCTCATTACCTTCTATCACTTTTTCATGATACATATTACGGATTTCGATGTCTTCATAGTCATCGATGGAATCAAATCGGACATTTGTCATTCCTATCTCTTCCCCTTGGTAAATATAAGGTGTTCCTTGAAGCATATGGAGGAATGTTCCAAGCATTTTCGCTGACGCTGCCCGGAATTCCTTGTCATTTCCAAACCTGGAAACGATTCGTGGTTGGTCATGGTTATTCCAATATAGACTATTCCAGCCAGTACCATGTAAACCCGTTTGCCATTTAGAAATATTTTCCTTTAAATCGGTTAATTGCAATGGTTTCAAATCCCATTTGCCACCCGTGCCCGAATCTAAATTCATATGCTCAAACGTAAAGACCATCTGTAACTCTTTCCGTTGATGATCTGTATATTTTTTTGCTTCTTCCACATCGACACCTGGCATTTCACCAACAGTCATCACATCATAGTTTGATAATACTTCCTTATTCATTTCCTGCAGAAATTCATGAATACGGGGGCCATTTCTGAATAACTTACCACCAGATACATACTTTTCTCCTGGTTTTTCGGCACCATCGGGTAATCCCGGTACCTTAGAGATAAAATTAATAACATCCATGCGGAAACCATCAATCCCTTTATCCAACCACCATTTCATCATGTTGTATATTTCTTCCCGTAGCTTCGGATTCTCCCAATTCAAATCGGGTTGCTTTTTACTGAATAAATGCAAATAATATTCCTTCGTATTCTCATCATACTCCCAGGCAGATCCGCTAAAGGATGACTTCCAATTATTTGGCTCTTTTCCATTTTTTCCTTCACGCCAAATATAATAATCGCGATAGGTATTATCTTTTGACTTCTTTGCTTCCTGAAACCACATATGTTCATCGGAAGAATGGTTTACAACAAGATCCATAATGAGTTTCATCCCTCGATGATGTATTTCGTCCAGCAACTCTTCCCAATCTTCTATTGTCCCAAATTCATCCATAATGCCATAATAGTCGGATATATCGTAGCCATTATCATCATTTGGGGATTCATATACCGGCGATAGCCAGATGACATCTACACCTAAATCTTTTAAGTAATCAAGTTTTTCTGTAATTCCTTTGATATCACCAATACCATCTCCATTGCTATCATGAAAACTCCTTGGGTAAATTTGGTAGACGACACTTTCCTTCCACCAGTTCTTCTCCATAAAAATTTCCTCCAATGATAAGGACACCGCTCACTAAAGAGGCGGTGTCTTAGTTTTTAACTCTTCTGGCAAAGTCCACAAACTTGAATTTATCCGGTCTATGCCTCGACTCTGTGAATTGGAATAAATTGGCATCATCTAAATAAACGTGGCTTCGAATAACTACTACATTCGAAAACCCTTCAAGGTCTAATAATTTACGGTCTTCTTCTGTTGGTTCCTCCACTACAATTTCTTTCTGTGCAAAACCAATCACAAGTCCTAATTCATTCTCGATATAGTCATAAATCGAACGCTCACAGATTTCCTTCGATAGTAAGGGTACGTATTTTTCGTTGAAGTAATCTTTATCCAATATAATCTTCTCACCGGAAATTTCCCGGACTCGTACAACATTCCATATCGCATTAGAATTGGAATTCAGTATTTCTGTTAATTCATTTTCCGAATCTAAATAACCGAGCTTTTCTACCGTAGTTCTGCTGTTAAATTGTAATTTCTCTGTCAGTTCTGTATAGCTCTCAATACCGGAGACCGGAAACGAGAACTTATTAAAATCAATAACTACCGAACCTTTGCCACGAATTTTTTGAATATACCCATTCTGCGACAACAGGTTGAGCGCTTTTCTTATCGTTTCCCGTGACGTACGATAATGATCCGTTAATTCATTCTCAGAAGGAAGCATGGTTGAAACTGGCCAAACATTTGCCTGTATTTTTTTCACTAAATCTTCATAGATGGTTAAATATTTTTTTTGCATCTTATTCCCTCATCATTTTATATAATAGACAATGGACTCATACGGTCTTAAGTTTAATTGCTCCAAGTTTTTAGGAGAATCATCGTAATTAGACAACAAGACCTCTGGACTTGCAATCGCTTTTTCCAATTGCAAATCAACCGTTACTTCTTTCCCATAGAAATTACTGATCACGATTAACTTTTCCTCATTCCAGTTCCTTGTATATGCAAAGATTTGAGGATCTTCCTCAAAAAGTAATTGATAGTCCCCGTAGGAGATAATATCATATTTTTTCCGTAATTCGATTAACTGCTGGTAATAGTAAAATATCGAATTTGAATTCTGTAACGTTTTTTCCGCATTGATTTCAGGATAGTTATCGGCTGCAGAAATCCATGGTGTTCCACGCGTAAACCCTGCATGTTTATCAGCTGACCACTGCATCGGTGTTCTTGCATTGTCACGTGATTTTTGTTGTAGAATACCAATGATTTCTTCTTCTGTTTTCCCTTCACTTTTCAATGCTTTGTACGCATTTAAGGATTCCACGTCACGATAATCTTTCATGGAAGTAAAGTTTGGATTCGTCATCCCAATTTCTTCTCCCTGGTAAATATATGGCGTTCCTTTCATCATATGGAGCGTTGTAGCGAGCATTTTTGCTGATTCCGAGTGATATTTTTGTTCATCACCAAATCGGGAAACAACGCGGGGTTGATCATGATTGCACCAGAACAGTGCATTCCAACCGTCCCCTTCATGCATCCCTACTTGCCAGTCTGAAAGGATGTTCTTCAATTCAATAAAATCAAAAGGTGCTTTTGTCCATTTCTCACCATTTGGGTAATCAACTTTTAAATGATGAAATTGGAATGTCATTGTAAGCTCCTGGCGCACGGGTTTCGTATACAATACACAATTTTCCAATGTAGTCGATGACATTTCTCCTACAGTGAGCATATTGTGCTTTGCGAAAACCTCCTGATTCATTTCATGTAAATATTCATGAATACGTGGACCGTCTGTATAGTATTTGCGTCCATCTCCCCTATTATCGCTAGGGAAATTCTGATTTTTTGAAATAAGGTTAATGACATCGAGTCTGAAACCATCGATTCCCTTTTCAGCCCAAAAACGCATCATTTCAAAAAGCTTCTCTCGTAGGTTTTCATTCTCCCAGTTCAAATCTGCCTGTGTCTTGTCAAATAAATGCAAATAATATTGCCCTGTTTTTTCATCCATTTCCCATGCAGAACCACCAAATTTTGACTGCCAATTATTTGGCACTTCTCCATCTGCTCCATCCTTCCAGATGTAGAAATCACGAAAGTCATTGGCTTTGGATAATGCAGCCTGCTGGAACCATTCATGGTCTGTGGATGTGTGATTAATAACGAGATCCATAATGAGTTTCATCCCACGTTTATGTGTTTCATCCAATAATTCTTGAAAATCTTCCATCGTCCCATATTCTGGCTCGATGGAATAATAATCACTAATATCATAGCCATTATCTTTTTGGGGGGACTGATATACCGGTGTCAACCAAATAACGTCGACACCGAGTTTCTTAATATAGTCCAATTTCGATATAATCCCTTGGATATCACCTGTTCCATTGCCTGTTGTATCGTGAAAACTTTTGGGGTAAATTTGATATACTACTGATTTTTTCCACCATGCTTCACTCATGTTTTCACTCCTTATTCTAGTTGTTTTGTATTATTTTATTTTTCGTTTTGCAATAATAAAAGTAATGATAAATGGTACTACGATAACGATTAACATTCCAAGGAAGAAGGATACCATACCGCTATCGATTGATAAGAATGCCGGAATACCTCCAACTCCGATAGATGAAGCTTGTACGTTAGCGACAGTGATGAAGGCACCCGCAATGGCAGTACCGATTAGCGCTGCAAAGAATGGATATCTATATTGTAAGTTAACCCCAAACATTGCCGGCTCAGTAACACCCAGCCAAGCGGAAATACCTGATGTACCAGCTAAACCTTTCAGCTTTTCATCTTTGGCTGCCAGGAACATTGCAAATACCGCAGAACCTTGAGCAATATTTGATAATGCGACAATAGGCCATAAGAATGTCGTTCCAGTACTTCCTATTAATTGTAAATCAACAGCAAGGAATGTATGGTGCATACCAGTTATTACTAATGGTGCATAAAGGGAACCATAGATCAGTCCACCAATAATTGGTGCTGCTTCGAAAATAGATACTAAACCATCTGTTATCCAACTACCGATTGTAAATGTAACAGGACCAATCAGAATAAACGCAAGAAAACCTGTAACCAATAATGCAATTGGTGCAACTACCAATAGCTGCAGAGAATCAATCACGCGTTTTTTCAGCCAAATTTCAATTTTTGCCAATACCCATGCCGCTACTAATACCGGCAATACTTGTCCTTGATAACCCATCATATTCACATCAAAACCAAATAAATTCCAAGTTGGGGCATTGCCTTCTGCAACTGCTAGTGCATAATCACTTGCTGGCATTAATGCCGGGTGGACGAGTATTAAACCTAGAACAATACCAAGTAATGGATTACCTCCAAAACGTTTCACTGCAGACCAGCCAATCAATGCCGGCAGGAAGGTAAAGGCCGTACTGGCAATGACATTAATCATGTCTGCTACGCCAGCCCATGATGGATACATTTCAATAAGTGGGGCATCCGTAAATATTGGGTTGACTAATATATTATTAAGTCCCAACAGCAGACCGGCGGTAACAATCGCCGGGAGTATCGGAATAAAAATATCTGCAAGCGTCTTTATCGCCCGCTGAAGGAAATTCTGTTTTTTGCCTCCTGCAGCTTTTACGTCATCTTTTGAAGCTTCTTCAATACCTGTTTCATGAACCATTGCTTTATAGACTTTATCAACGGTTCCTTGTCCAATAACGACCTGGTATTGGCCATTTGCTGAGAAAGTTCCTTTGACAACTTTCAAATTTTCCAATGCATCTTTATCTACAATGTCCTCATCGACAAGTGCAAAGCGAAGTCTTGTTACACAGTGGGTTGCTGCATCAATGTTTTCCAAACCACCGACTGCTGCTACTATTTGTTCTGCTTCTTCGCTGTATTCCAAACCATTTGTACTGTTTTTATTCTTTTTTGGCTGATTTTCTGGTTCCGCTTTGTCCTTCAAAGTCAACTGTAATAAGGTTGATTCTCCTGCGATAACAGTATCGTCACTTGTTTTCTCAAAGGTACTAAGTATATCTCCATTCGTAATAATTATTGGTGTCATGTGGCTTGATGCTTTCTCTTTGATTAATTGTAAATCAAAAGTTACTAACGGGTCTCCTACTCTTACCCGATCCCCTTGTTTAACATGAACTTCGAAACCTTCCCCATCCATGTTTACAGTCTCCAAGCCAATATGAATTAATACTTCTATACCTGAATCGCTTTGAAGACCAACAGCATGCTTCGTTGGAAAAGTTAACGTTACTTCCCCATCAATCGGCGAAACAACTTTTCCATCTGTTGGTTCAATTGCAAGACCATCACCCATCATTTTCCCGGAAAATGTTGGATCTGAAACATTTTCAAGAGGTGTAATTTTACCAGTGAGTGGTGCGTAAATAATTTCTTGATTTGCCATGAATAACCCTCCCATAAATTAAATCGTCGTTCTATATAAACCTATACTTGTATATACATGTTACTTTTTATAGTATAACTTGTATATACAGGTAATGCAAGTGCTTACATTGACATATCTTTGCTATTTTTATCCAATGAATTTGTCGTATACTAATTTACTTTTCCCTTAAACGTCTTCTTACTAAACCTAACTGACCGTTTTTGATGAACAGCCAAAGAAGCCCCTTGTCACTTTAGAGACAAGAGGCTTTTATTTTATAAATTTTATTTAATGTAATTGATTGTCAGGGATCGGAATGAAAATAAGTTGATCATCATTTTCGGTTGGATTTCCTCGACCATCTGTATTATTTGTAATAATATATACCCCACCATTAATAGCTAATACATCCCGGACTCTTCCAACATCAGAAACGATAAGATCCTGTGTTAATTTTATTGGGTCAAACTTTCCTAATCCTTCTCCACGTAAGGAAGCAAAGTAGAAATCCCCCTGGTAATAAGCCATTCCAGATGGTGCCCACGTTTCTTCACCTGAATGGAGGAGAGGGGACTCCATTCCTTTTTCTATTTGGTCACCTTCAATGACCGGCCACCCATAATTATTTCCTGCTTGAATTTGATTTATTTCATCATGCGCCTGATTGCCATGTTCTGTTTCATATAATTCTCCATTCGGTCCCCATGCAAGCCCCTGAGGATTACGGTGGCCATAGGAAAATACATAAGATCCTGAAAAAGGATTATCATCCGGAACCGAACCATCTGAATTCATACGCAAAATCTTTCCTGCTAGACTGTTCTTATTCTGCGCTAAATCCGGATTTGAGGCATCTCCAATCGCTATAAACAATTTGTCATCTGGACTAATTTCAATCCTACCACCATGATGATAGGTTCCTCCAGGAATTTCATCAAGTAGTATAGAGGTTTCCTCCCATTGCTTTTCTGTCTCTTCTATTGTTACGATTCGTTGATAATTGCCATTATCTTTTTGGTAGGAATAATACGCATAAGCTGTTTTAGATTCATTGAAATCTTTTGGAAACGCTATACCCAATAGACCTGCTTCAGCCTGCTCTGCTAAAGGTTGATCAAATTTTACTGGTTTCCTGACTTGTCCATCTCCATTAATGGTAACGATACTTCCATTACGTTCACTTATATAGATCGTATCTTCAACTTTAGCAATTTCCCATGGTATGTCCAAGTTCTGTGCAATTACTGTTCTTTCTCCATCAGGAACAGGTTGCGTATCAGTTTTTTTTTGCTCTGTAACTTCATCCTCTTCTGGTGCAGTCGGATCTGTAACTGGTTGTTTTTCACAGGCAGCAATTAATAGCAGCAAAAATATCATAAAAGATGATATATAACGAATCATAATTACCTCCATTAAAAGTTTTGTTCGTACGTTCGTCTATTGAATTCAAATTATAATACTTTTATAAAAGGCTCTTTCGTAATGTTTGTTGCATTATAATCCTCGTAGTTGAGATAAACTGCGAAGTAACTGGTGGCTGATATCCATGGACATGTGCTATTGCTGCCGTCCGGAATCGCTCTGGGCGGATGCGCATCCTTAGGGCACGGCCTCAGCCCCAAAGAGAAAACCGCTCTTCTGGTCTTCGGACACGTGCTGTTCCCGCAGGAGTCACCGCCCTCCGCTCACCCGGACTGGTGAAGTTGTGATACGATTTTTATCTAATATCACTAAGCTGTTAATCTTTTGTAGGCTTAACACCAGCTCTGGGAAATATACGAAGAATCCAGCGGGAGGAAAGGCATAGGTGAGACTCTGAAATGCGTTAGCATGAAGAGGCTCACCAGCCGCCCGCGAACCGCAAGTATATTTCCCAGAGCGGTCGCCGAAGTTGCTGCATACTGATAGAAAACCAGCAGTTACTTCGCAGTTATACATTTTGTGACAAAAAAAACAAATCTTTTTGGGGTCCACCACAAACCGCAGTCCCACTCTTTTAAAAACAGCCTTATAAAAAACAGCAAAGGCATATCATATGCCTTTGCTGTTTGGTAATATTTATAAATTATACTGATTTCTTTTTAGTAGATCTTTCACGTTCGTTTTTGTTTAAGATTTTTTTACGTAAACGAATTGATTCAGGTGTTACTTCACAATACTCATCATCATTTAAATACTCAAGTGCTTCTTCTAATGACATTTCACGAGTTTTGCGAATTGTAGATGTCTGGTCTTTATTGGCAGAACGGACATTTGTTAAATGTTTTTCTTTCGTGATATTAACCGTTAAATCATTATCACGATTATGTTCGCCAACAATCATTCCAGCGTATACTTCTGTACCTGGGTTAACAAAAATAGTTCCACGGTCTTCTAATCCCATAATTCCGTAAGTAGAAGCTTTTCCGTTTTCCAATGCTACAAGTACACCTTCACGACGTCCACCAACTTGACCTTTAATAACAGGTTCGTAAGCATCAAACGTGTGGTTTATAATTCCGTATCCACGAGTCTGTGTCATGAATTCAGTTGTATATCCAAGCAGTCCACGGGATGGAACTTTGAATTCAATACGCACTTGTCCGTTACCATGATTGACCATATCAAGCATTTCACCTTTGCGCTCTCCAAGTGATTCCATAACTGGTCCAGTATATTCTTCTGGGACATCCACTTGAACACGTTCAACAGGCTCACATTTCACTCCATCAATTTCTTTAATGATAACTTGTGGTTGAGAAAGTTGTAATTCAAAGCCTTCACGACGCATGTTCTCAATCAAGATAGATAAGTGAAGTTCTCCACGACCTGAAACTGTCCATGCATCGGGAGAATCAGTTGGATCAACACGTAAACTTACATCTGTCTCTAATTGTTTTAACAAACGTTCTTCAATTTTACGTGATGTAATTGACTTACCTTCACGTCCTACAAATGGACTATTATTAACGAGGAAAGTCATTTGCAATGTTGGTTCATCGATTCTTAACCAAGGCAATGCTTCTGGATGTTCCACTGGGCAGATTGTATCCCCAACATTAATATCTTCCATACCTGAAATTGCAACAATATCTCCTGACATTGCTTCTTCAATTTCGGTTCGCTTCAAACCAATGAAACCAAATAATTTGGTTATACGGAAAGGTTTCTTCGTGCCATCTTCTTTTAGAACTACCACTTGTTGTCCTAGTTTAATGCTACCTCTTACAACACGACCAACACCGATACGACCAACGTAATCATTATAATCAAGTAATGTAACCTGGAATTGTAATGGCTCTTCGCTTGTATCCACTGGTGCTGGAATATGTTCCATGATAGTAGTGAATACAGGATCCATTGTTTCCTGTTGATCTTCTGCTTCAAGTCCTGAAGTACCATTTAATGCAGATGCATATACAACCGGAAACTCCAATTGTTCATCATTAGCACCAAGTTCAATAAATAAATCTAAAACTTCATCAACAACCTCGGTTGGTCTTGCATTTGGTCGATCAATTTTGTTTAACACAACAATTGGTGTTATTTTTTGTTCCAATGCTTTTTTCAGTACAAAACGTGTTTGTGGCATTGTTCCTTCATAAGCATCAACTACTAAGGCTACACCGTCTACCATTTTCATAATACGTTCCACTTCGCCACCGAAATCGGCATGTCCTGGAGTATCTAAAATATTGATTGTAGTATCGTGATATTTAACCGCAGTATTCTTTGCTAAAATTGTAATTCCACGTTCACGTTCTATATCACCAGAGTCCATTGCTCGTTCATCTACATGTTCATTATCACGGAAAGTTCCGGAATATTTTAACAGCTGATCCACAAGTGTCGTCTTACCATGGTCAACGTGAGCAATAATTGCGATATTGCGAATGTCTTCTCTTAATTGCATAAAAAGTACGCTCCTCTATTATTTACAGGATGATTAACTTGATAATTATATCATAATTATTACCTTTGAAAAGATGTTTTACTTAAAATTAATAAAATTTTTTCGAAAAATCACTCAAAGTAAGCATTATCCCTATGATTTTTCTTTTCCAGTTTCAAATAGAATCTTGAACTTAGCACCACCTAGTTCAGACCTATCTACAGAGATGGTCCCATTTGATTGCTCGATGATTGCTCGTGCAATGGCCAGTCCTAAACCAGTTTCCCCATTCTTACCTTTTACAAACCGATGGAATATATGGGCTGCTTCTTCTGGCGGCACACCTTCACCATCATCCTCCACTACCATTTCTATCATTTGTTTTTTCTTGAGAACCTGTACCCTAACTTTCGAGTTTGCATGGCGGATTCCATTGAAAACAATATTAAGTACTGCCCTTAACATCTTTTCCTCATCAGCAACTATCATAATATTATTTTCCACACTTTGCTCAAAATTAATCCCTTTTTCAGTTATTATAGGGAGTGCACGATCAATAACTTTGTCTATGAGCTCTTTTGCATCTATTGGAACTGGTTCAGAATCAGATAGATCACTATCGAGTTTAGCCAATAATATCATTTCATTTATAATCCCTTTTAGCCGGTTTACTTCAGTCACCATCACTTCAAGGCCTTTTTCACTTTCCTTTTCATCGAAAATGCCATCTTTTATCCCTTCAGCATAACCTTGAATGGTCATTAGTGGTGTCTTCAGTTCATGACTAGCATTTTGGAAAAACGTTTGCTGTGAATTCATATATCGTTGGAGTTCCTGTGCCATATCAAACACACCCTGTTCCACCTCTTTGATTTCACCCGTCGCTTTTACACGGTCCATGTCTTTGAACTGCCTTTTTTCAATTTTTTTCAATTGACTTTTCAATTGCGAAAGCGGTGTTACAAGCTTATTTGTCATAAAATAACTAAGCAATACGGCAGCTACTGCACCTATTAAAAAAACAAGGAATAACCGATTGAAGAAATCCTGTTGGACCATTTCTAAATCATCCATCGGAGTTAACAGTATTAATTCAAGCCCGGAAATATCATAAAATAAAATTCTTGAGGTAACAAACCGTTCATTCTCATATTCCCAAAGTGTTTCATTGGCAGAAAAATCATTCTGTTGAAAGAATTCATTAACGACTGGCAAAGACATTGTGGAAAAGAGCACAGCATCCTGGTTTCTGTCATACATAAATAATTGCAGATTCTGCTCCTTTAGAAAACCATTGAACTGTCTGAAGTCGCTTTCCGTTCCATATTGTTCATTTAAGACGCTTACTAGAAGCTCGCCCGTTTCTTCCAACTGTCGCTGTTCGTCCTGAATTAGCAAGTCCATAATGAGTGAATAAATAACATAACCTGCAGCAGCCATGATGACAATAAGTAATGCTGTAAATGCTGCATTAAGCTGTGATTGAAGTTTCATAATCAGTCCTCATCTTTACGCAGGCGGTACCCAAATCCCCATACTGTTTCCAGTGGAATATTGTCCATTTTTTTTCGTATCCTTTTAATTAGATCATCTACAGCGCGGTCACTGCCAAAATAATCATTTCCCCATATTTTCATTAACAGTTCCTCTCTGGAAAATGCCCTGTTTGGATTTTCACCCAACAAGAGTAACATATCATATTCTTTTGTTGTTACCTCATATTCTTTTCCCTCAAAGAAAATACGACGGTCATTTTTGTAGATTAAAAGATGATCCACCTTTAACCTATCTTCATCTAGCTCCCTCGGTTTTTTACTAGGCAGGGTTCGTTTGAACAACCTTTTCACTCTTGCGATTAACTCCCTTGGACTAAAAGGTTTCGTCAGATAATCATCTCCCCCTAATTCAAGTCCGAGAATCTTATCAATTTCTTCATCTTTTGCAGAAATAATAATAATCGGTACATCACTTTCATTACGTATTTTTTTGCAAAATTCATAGCCATCCATCCCTGGCAGCATGATATCCAATACCCACATATCTGGGGGATTGTTTTCCCAAAGTTCCCAGCCTTTTTCAGCAGAGTCCATGATTGTTACTTCATAGCCTTCTTTTCTTAAATATGCTGAAACGATATTTTGGATATTAACGTCATCTTCCACCAAACCAATATGATTATTCATCATCGTATTTTCACCTTTTTCACATTATTTAATTCAAGAAGCTTACCTATTTTATTGTATTCTTTCTATTCATTTTTACATATCTTATCAAAACTTTACAACCTTACGTGTAATTACACATTTTTTACACATTTATACCAAACCCTTTCCGCTCTGTCCAATTAAAATAAATGTATACCATAAAAACGAAGAGGGGATTTATTGATGGATAAATATGAAGAACAAAACGACCGATTCCAATCGACGACTGATTCGGAAGATATAAAAAATACACCTGAATCAGGTGAGGAATCCTTGGAGAAAGAAGAACAACAAGAAAACCTCTCCTTTCAGGAAACACAACAGAAGGAAGTAAGAAGCAAAAAAGGAAAAAGAAACTGGACAGGTGGATTATTAGGTGGTCTTGCAGGAGGAATTATATCAGCAATAATTGTCGCTGTTCTGTTTACTTATAATATAATTCCAGTAAATAATACCAGTGATGAATTCAATTCTGCAGAAAATGAATCAACACCCGATATTGTAAATACCATTGCAACGGAAGAAGCTGATGTCTCCTCGAATATGGATGAAGTGGCTCAATCAGTAGTCGGCGTTGTAAACCTTCAGCAACAAAGTGTATGGACAGGAAGTCAGGAAGCTGGTACAGGATCTGGAATTATTTATAAGAAGGAAGATGGAAAAGCATATGTAGTTACGAATCAACATGTCGTTGAAGGTGCCCAGGAGGTAGAAATTATCCTGAATGACGAGGAGCGTATACCAGCAACCGTTTTAGGTGGAGATGGATTAACGGATTTAGCAGTTTTACAAGTTGACGGCGAAAAAATAAATACAGTAGCAAATCTTGGATCATCCGATAATTTGCAAGTTGGAGAAACCGTTCTAGCCATTGGGAATCCATTAGGAATGGAATTCGCCAATACCGTAACTAAAGGGATCATTAGTGGCTTAGATCGCTCCGTACCTGTGGATACCAACAGTGACGGCCAAGCCGATTGGGTGACAGAAGTGCTGCAGACGGATGCTGCTATCAACCCTGGTAACAGTGGTGGTGCTCTTGTGAATGCAGATGGAGAAGTTATCGGTATTAACTCCATGAAAATTGCTCAGAGCTCTGTAGAAGGGATTGGATTCGCTATCCCTGTCGATTCTGCCCTTCCTATTATGGAACAATTGGAAACCGAGGGGGAAGTTGCACGTCCACTCATCGGTATTAGTACTGCTTCTTTAAATCAAGTACCACCTCAATATCGATATGATATTAACCTTCCTGATGATGTTGAAGGTGGAATGGTCATAGCTGATGTACAGCAAGGTTCCCCGGCGGACACAGCTGGATTACAACAGTTAGATGTCATTACAAAAATAAATGACCAGAAAGTTACATCACTCGTGGAGTTGAGAAAATATCTTTATTCCGAAACAAATGTGGGTGACAATCTAGAAGTGGAATACATTCGAAATGGGGAACAACAGACAACAACATTAGAATTAGAAGTAATCAATCCAACGGAATAAACAGCAATCAAAAAAGACTCCTTTTCTTTTGAAGGAGTCTTTTTGTTAATCTAAATCCTCTTCATACTTATTATGGTTCGGAGTCACCCCCGAGTATTTTCCATGGATATCTGCTGCCAGAAAGTTCTCCACATCTTCCACAGCACCGATTCTTTCATCACTGTTTTCATACATCTCATTATAATGATCCTTATCACCATATAAATCTGACTGGTTATTGGATGTCCCATATCGACTCACTTCCTGCCAAGCATCCTCAGCATCATAACCAACCTGTTCTTCATCCGTTACTTCATTCGGATTTATATTTGGGCTGAATACTTTTTCCTCGATCGTCCTTGGTTGATCAAAGGTGTCATTTTTAGCATGTTCCAGACATTTATCTGTAGTTGGGATTGCCTCTAATCGTTCATATTGAATATCTTCTCCACATGTACTACATATTCCATATGTGCCCTCTACTATCGCATGAATCGATTTATTTATATCTTCCAATTCCTTTTCGGCATGTTCATTTAATGCAAGATCCTTTTCTCTTTCAAAAAGTTCTGTTCCCGCGTCACCTGGATGATTATCATAATTAGATAATTCTCCAACAGACTCCTTGGCAAATTCATACTTCATCCCAAAATGATCCTCCACATGCTGAATTAACTCATTTTGCCGATTCATTAAAACAGCTTTACACTTGGATAATTGCTCTTTCGTAATCACGGAATATCCTCCTCCATATTACTTAGATGTGCTACCTATACTATGTGTAAAAGCTATGTTATGATTCCTGATTCACACTCCCAAATCATGTCAACACGGGGAAAGTTATCCTCAAGAAATGTATCTGGATTTTGCTGGAAACCGAATCATGAATAAAATTATTTTACCTTGTAATAGCAGGATTTTAGTAGTTTTTTGTAGAATAACAATATATGTTAAAGAAAAAAGGGGAATCGTTATATGCTTTCGAAAGATACTACAATTGGATTTATCGGTACAGGTGTAATGGGGAAAAGCATTGTAGGAAATTTGATGAATGCGGGGTATTCTGTGAATGTCTATACACGTACAAAGGACAAAGCACAGGATTTAATTGACAATGGCGCAATATGGATAGACACGGTTGCTGAACTTGCTTCTTCTTCGGAGGTAATTATCACGATGGTTGGCTATCCATCAGACGTCGAGGAAGTCTATTACGGAGATGCCGGTATTCTAAATAATGCCCAAGCCGGATCTTTCACTATTGATATGACTACTTCAAAACCTTCATTGGCAAAAGAAATTTATGAGAAAGCAAAAGAAAAGAAGCTATCCGCACTGGATGCACCCGTTTCAGGAGGGGATATTGGCGCCAAGAGTGGTAACCTTGCCATTATGGTCGGTGGTGAAGAAGATGCCTACGCAACCCTCCTACCACTCTTTGAAGTAATCGGTGAAAATATTATATTGCAAGGAGATGCAGGTGCTGGTCAATATACAAAAATGGCAAATCAAATCACGATTGCTTCCAATATGATAGGTGTTTGCGAATCCATTATGTACGCAAAAAAAGCTGGTCTGGATCCCGAACGTGTCCTTAGAAGTATAACGACTGGTGCTGCAGCAAGTTTTTCTCTTTCCAAACTAGCGCCACGCATGCTCCAAGGCGACTATGCTCCCGGTTTCTATGTAAAGCATTTCATTAAGGATATGACAATCGCACTTGAATCTGCAGAAGAACTCGGTTTAGCCACACCAGGCTTATCGCTGTCATTAAAATTATACAAAGAACTCGCTGAAAAAGGGGAAGAAGACAGCGGTACCCAAGCATTAATCAAGCTTTTCGAATAGTTTATTATGTATTAAATTGAAGCGGGAGTTTACTTATCCCGCTTTTCTATATATTCCTGCACGATAAATGCTAAGTCGTCATTGCCAAATAATTGTAAAATGTTCAAAACAGTTTGATCTGGAATTTCTTCGGATTCATTTGCAGGAACAGTTAACTCCAGTACTTCTGACATCGTACTATTTTTTATCTGGCCAGGATATGCTTTCTCGTATATGATTACCGGATCAAGCTTATTATTAATGCACCATTGTGAATAAACTAAAATCATCATTCTTTCATCTTTTTGATAATTCTCGATCACTTGCTTTTCCCTTTCTTTTTCGTCCATATTACTCACCCACCTTTCGTAATAGAAATACCCACATGAAGGTTAATGCCTGTTTTAGTTTTAAAGGTAAATCTTCGTACTTATCCTTTTGAACGCCTTCTTTATATACCCCAAGACCATCTACATATTCGAGTTTTAATTCTAGTGCCATTGCATTAAATTCCCAGGGCATCATTGTATTACAAATCACCTTTTCACCCAACAGACGTGGATAGCTGTTTGCACGTGGTCCGGCTGTTGGTCCAAGTATTCCGGTGCAGATAAGACCATTGTTCTTCACTACACGTTGTAATTCTTTTAATGCATGAAACGGATCTTCCACCCATTCCAACACATTAATCGCTATAATTGCATCAAAATAATTGTCCTCAAATGGAAGCTCATTAACATCCCCCTGTTGGAAGGACATGCTGTTTTCTGCCTGCATTCTGGATTGTGCCAGCTGAATCATTTCATTCGACAAATCTATTCCAGTAACACGATAGCCGGCACTACATAATTTAAAACTGCCGTATCCATCCCCACAACCAATATCGAGAATTTCACTCCCCTGCTCCAAATGTTCGGTCAACAATGGCACAATATCTTTTCTACTTCCATGCTCCCACATATCCATGCTTTTTTTATTCCAAAAGTCTGCCCGTTTATCCCATTCATTTTCCGCTACAGATTTCCAGTTAAATGAAGTCATTATGTTCCCCCATTTCTTTAGTAATGCCTCTTACTCCACCAGCTTATATAACCAAAAAAAGACTTATCCCATAGATGAGACAAGTCTTTATAAATTACTATATATTACAGACGTGTAACATTTGCAGCCTGTGGTCCACGGTTACCTTCTACAATTTCAAATTCAACTTCCTGACCTTCTTCAAGCGTTTTGAATCCTTCAGCTTGAATTGCTGAGAAATGTACGAATACGTCATCTCCATCTTCGCGTTCGATAAAACCGAAACCTTTTTCTGCATTAAACCATTTAACTTTACCAGTCATTTAAATGACCTCCTTATACAATATCGTGCAAAGTAATTGAATCATAAATACTTTTACACCGTCTTGAACAAGAGATCGTAAAGTATTATATTCAAACTTCAATTTCCTTTTGCTATTTTAACTTTAACTTTTTTCGAAAAAAAATGCAAGCGTTTATATGTTAATTTTTGATAAAAACAATTACTTTTTAAAACGGTTACATTTTGCACATATTCTGGTTCTGGGTCATAATAAAACGATAGAATAAAGTCATGATTTACATACTTTACGAAAGGGTTGCAGCTAATGAAAACTCCTTTCCAGCTTAACAAAAAATAAATCCCTGAAATTACAAACCCTGACCTTGTTATTCGTATGCTTTATTGTATTAATTTCTTAAGCTCATGTACAATTTCTGTCTAAGCTCGGAAGGTAACCCCCGACGATTTCCACTTTATTAAATATCGGAGCACTATTTTAGAAGACTCACGAAAATAGAGAGATGTTTAGTCTCTCCAAACATTAACTATAAATTTTACCGGAATCACCAATCGCTTCATGGAGATCCCGGTTAAAACCTTAACTAAAGTGCTTAGAGAATATCTAAGCTTGCAACGATTGCAACTAGAAGTTGTACTAGCAATTGGATATTAATTGAAACGTCTGTATCGACTGTAGTAATCTGTACATTCTTAGACCCTTCTACAATTGTTTTTTGATGATTGGACTGTCTTGTCTTGGAAACTTGGTTAAAGTCTTGCATGACATCCTTTGCCCGATTAGAGTCCCCTATTGTTATACTAAGAACCACAGCGATTGCAACCTGGATACCAAGTTGCAGGGAAACTGCTGCTTGCGTATCTGTCGTTTTAACATCAATGTCTTCCGAATCCTTGATGATAATCCATTCATCTGATACTTGTTTAATCGCATCGCGCTGTACAGCCTCTTGGTCAACATCAGCCTTCTCATCTCTATCGTCACAATGATCTAAAGCACGCCATTCTTTAAGCTGTGTCATTCAATACACCTCTTTTCAACATTTATTTTGTTCTATAAAATATCGACAATAACGATCAACGCCACTAATAACTGTAATAAAACTTGAATATTGACTGCCAGGTCTGTATCCGTCGTTCTTACAGTTGCACCCTTCGTATTATAGATATAGATTTTCTGTCTATTCGTTTGCGTCATATCAAATTGTTGCATTAACTCTTGGGAGACTGCTTCACTTGTTTCGGAATCTCCAATTGTTATTCGAAGAACCAACGCAATGGCAAGTTGTAACCCTGCTTGTAGTGAAATACCTGCCTGTGTATCTGTCGTATTAATCACGATATCACAGGATTCCTTCACCCAAATTAGTTCTGCGGACTCTTGCTCCATAAATGAGAATTGTCCAGCCTCTTGGGAAACAGTTGCATCATGATCATGGTCATGGTGATGGTTCGTTTTGTCGTTGAAATCAAATTCGGGGCTGCGGCTTGATTCTTTTCTGCATCTTCCATCACATTTATGACCGCAACTGCATCTACTCCGACCTTCCGTATTATCTAAATAGAAATGTTTACTTTTTCGGTTATGAGCATTCGTATCTCTGTCACTTCTATAAATCGCCATATTGACACTCCTTTCTTTGGTTATAGGATAATTTATGGTTTTTTCAACTAGAAGATTGTACACATGCACTAGTATTTTAATAAATAAAGAAAACACCTAGCTTTAGGTGTTTTCTCTATGTTTTATTCACTTGTATGATTCGTGTTTTTATTATTAAATTTATCAACCTGCTCCTGCAAATCTTCTACCATGTCTTTTAGCATTTGTTTTTGTTCATCAGACAAATTCTTCTTTAATTCGTCCGGTTTAATTCCATTTTTCTTAAATATACTATCGACCATAAGATCAACTACTTTTCCAGGGACTTGATTAGATGAATCGCTCATTTTCTATCCACTCCTTTCAATATATTTTATACTATGGTATTTAACTAGAAATTGACTATGCTGTTGTCTATAGTTCCTTGGGTCGTCACATTCAGATTTAGAATCTAAAATCAAAATATAGGAATCAATACAGGTAAGAATGGTAATACTTAAAGACGAAGATGATATTGAAAATCTTTTTAAGCCGTGGTAAAATAATGTCTTGCAAGATAAAAAGTAAATATCGACTACCAACCATTTATATCTTGCAAATATGAATGAACAGGTGGTAATGAAAATGGAAAGCAATGCAAATTATCAGGTATTATTGTATTACAACTATGTGCATATTGAAGATCCCGAAAGCTATGCAGCTGAGCATCTTAAGGTTTGTAAAGAACTTGAACTAAAGGGTCGAATCTTAGTAGCTAAGGAAGGAATTAACGGTACCGTTTCAGGGACTGTTGCGCAAACACAGAAGTACATGGATGCAATGCACAATGATCCACGCTTTGTAGATATGGTATTTAAAATTGATCCTCACGAAGGGCATGCCTTTAAAAAAATGCATGTACGTCCACGTAATGAATTGGTTACGCTTCGATTAGAAGATGATATTAATCCACACGAAGTTACAGGAGAATACCTGGAACCTCAAGATTTCTACGAGGCAATGCAGGATGAAAACACAATCGTTTTGGATGCCCGTAATGATTATGAATATGATTTGGGCCATTTCCGCGGTGCCGTTCGTCCTGACATTGAAACATTTAGAGACTTACCAGATTGGGTACGTGAAAATAAGCATATTTTAGATGGTAAAAAAGTTCTCACTTACTGTACAGGTGGAATTCGCTGTGAAAAATTTTCAGGGTGGCTTGTAAAAGAGGGCTTTGAAGATGTTGCACAATTACATGGTGGAATCGTAACTTATGGTAAAGATCCAGAAGTTAAAGGTGATTTATGGGATGGGAAATTATATGTTTTTGATGAACGCATTTCTATTCCTGTTAATCGAAAGGAACACGTTGTAGTCGGCGTTGATTATTTCGATGGACAACCTTGTGAACGCTATATAAACTGCGCAAACCCTGAATGTAATAAACAAATTCTTTGCTCGGAAGAAAATGAGCATAAATATATACGAGGTTGCACGCATGAATGTCGCGTGAGCCCTCGCAACATGTATGTTAAAGAACACAATCTCCCCGCAGAAGAAGTCGAGTCGAGACTGGCAATCCTTGGAGAAAGTATGAAGCAAGAAGCATAACGAGAGAGACGGCCTGAACCTAGGCCGTTTTTTGTTTTGCCTTTTTTATGTTTTAGAAATGAATAGTAGGGAATATTTTTTACATAGCGCAATCAAAATTCACAGGAGGTAATTATAAATGGCTAAACACATAATTGGTGCTTACAACTCAGAGGAGGAAGCGGTACAAGCAATTAGTGAATTTAAATTGGCAGGTTACAAGACAGAAGATCTTACTATTCTTACCAATCGTAATACAAATACCAAAAATCATGACTTGGAAAGTTACACAGATGTAACTATAGAAAAGGGGTCATATACCCCAGAGGATGCTTCATTTTTTGATAAGATTAAGAAAGTATTTAAAGACGAGGGCACACTAAACATTTCACCTTATGAGCAATTAGTTAATCATGGGGTAGACCATAAAGACGCTGAGAAGTATACTACTAACGGAGAATCATTTAAGCTTTATTTACTATCCGATGAGTTACTAGGGATACCACCAACAGACAGTGCTTTTCATCATAATCCCAAATTATCAACTAACCTTGATGACAATATGAAAAAAAACTTATAATAATAGGAACAATACATGTAAGAAGACTGTCCCATAAATGGACAGTCTCTTCGTTTATTTATAACATTTTTGCATGATGTAAACTATTTCTTATAGCAAACATACCATTCATCCGCGATATTTTTCATCGAAACACCTCGGTATCCTGTCATTAATATTGCTTGCTGCCGCTCAATATCTTCCATTTTAATATCTATTTCTTTTGTAGGAACGGTTTGGGCTTCTATGTTTAAATCTTTCTTAAATACATAGCGGAGCTTCCCCCCGAATTTCTCTTTTAACACAGCTATCTCCATACCAAGCGCAAATTTATCTTTTAAACTTGCTATGTTAAAAGGCGCCACTGTTGCAAGGATATACCGATACCGGTTGTCATCTATATTGTTTACTAGTATTTTCCCCATGTATGTCTGTAAGCCATTTCCTCGGTAATCAGGGTCTACATTGGAAATTTCAGAGTAAATAATCGTTCCAAATTTTTCTTCTTTCAAACCAATATCGGCACCTAGACCTTCTTCATCCTTTTCAGGTGCCAGCATTGCTCGAAAGGCAATCATTCTTTCATCCACAAAAACGCCAATCATTAAATTACGATCCTTAAGAATCCTTGTAAACTCTTCGGTCGTAAGCGGCTGCAAAACATCTGGTTCAGGAAGTCCCTGTACAACCTTACTTTGCAAATTGATTACTTCGGGCAAATCTTTTATCGTTAAGTACCGAACATAAAAATTCATTCCATTATCAAGTTTTCCTGTTGTTAAATACATATTTATTCCATAATCCTTTCTGTATAGAGGTACAGCTTAAAATAGTTAACTCAACTTTCGTTTCAATAAAATAAGTTCAAATAGGTAACTGGGTAAAACTTAGAATGTTTCTAATAATCTCCTTGTTAACCTTGTTAAAAAGTTAGGCTGTTTTCGTAATGTTTATTGCTTTTTAATCATCGCAGAGTTGAGATAAAATGCGAAGTAACTGCTTTTCCCGCCGTCCGGGATCGCTCTGGGCGGATGCTTTCCGCGGGCACGGCCTCAGCCCCGAAGAGAAAACCACTCTTCAGGTCTTCGGACACGTGCTGTTCCCGCAGGAGTCACCGCCCGCCGCTCACCCGGACTGGTGAAGTTGTGATACGATTTTTATCTAATATCACTAAGCTGTTAATCTTTTGTAGGCTTAACACCAGCTCTGGGAAATATACGAAGACTTCAGCGGGAGGAAAGGCTCACCAGCCCGCCCGCGAACCGCAAGTATATTTCCCAGAGCGGTCGCCGAAGTTTCTGCATACTGATAGAAAACCAGCAGTTACTTCGTAGTTTATGTAAAAGGCGGTGATAAAAGCAACAAAATTAACGCGAAAGAGCATTGGAATTTCGATGTGTCTAGACTGTTAAGCGCAAGCAGTTAATCCAAAGTCATCTCTTATTGTGCAGGGTTATTTCCAGCCCTCTTACCAAGGCTTATTTGCCCATTTCACTCTGCAAAAGTTGAGTAATTAATTACTAAAAGCATTTTATACTATCAGTTCGATATTTTGACTTATAAATTCTACATTGTTATAATCCCCCCCATAAAGGAGGAGTTTATGTGACTATTTATAATTATACCGCAAGTACAATTCAAGGCGCGGAAAAACCCCTATCTGATTATAAAGGGAAAGCAATGCTGATTGTTAATACTGCGAGTGAATGTGGATTTGCTCCACAATTAGAAGGATTACAAAAGCTATACGATAAATATAATGACCAAGGTCTAGAAATATTAGGGTTTCCAAGCAATCAGTTTGGTAGTCAGGAACCTGGTTCAGATTCCGAAATAGCCAACATTTGCCAAAGAAACTATGGCGTTACTTTCCCTATGTTCAGTAAGATTGATGTCAACGGAGAGAATGCACATCCATTATTTAAACATATGACTTCAGAAAAAAAAGGGCTTTTGGGTGGCCAGATTAAATGGAACTTCACCAAATTCCTAGTGGACAAAGAAGGTAATATTGTTGACCGGTTTGCTCCACAGAAAAAACCTGAAAGTCTTGAAAAAAATATTGAAAAATTACTGAACGTTTAAAATAACCCCCTCCAGTACATGCGGAGGGGGTTGATTCATTTTATAGTACCTTATCCAAAAAGTCTATAGCCCTCGCTGTTTTCGGTTTGTCGAAAAATTCCTTAGGATTCCCTTCCTCCATGAGGACACCATCATCCAAAAATAAAACTTTATCAGCTACTTCTTTCGCAAAGTTCATTTCATGTGTCACGATTACCATTGTCATACCTGTATCCACAAGATCCTTCATAACATCCAGCACTTCCTTTACCATTTCAGGATCAAGTGCTGAAGTTGGTTCATCAAACAACATAATATCCGGATCCATAGCAAGTGCCCTCGCAATAGCTACACGCTGCTTCTGGCCACCAGAAAGACGATTTGGATAAGCATCTTCTTTATCAGTTAAACCAACTTTTGCAAGAAGCTCCTTACCATTTTCCACTGCAGTTTCTTTCGATTGTTTCTTAACCTTTTGCGGTGCATACGCAACATTTTCCAACACCGTCATATGCGGAAATAAGTGAAAATGTTGAAATACCATTCCAATATTTTTCCTAATTCCCAACTTATCTACTTTTCCATTTGTTATATTAACATCTTTAATATAAATTTCTCCGCTTGTTGGTTGCTCTAAAAGATTCAGGCAGCGCAAAAAGGTAGACTTACCGGAACCAGACGGTCCAATTACCGTAACAACTTCTCCCTGATTAATCGTTGTGGAGATATCTTTAAGTACTTCATTTTTACCAAATACTTTTGTTATATTCGAAACTTTAATCACTCTGTCTCATCCTCCGTTCCACAAGTGCACCAATTTTAGTGAGAATGAAAACCATTACCCAATAAATTAATCCTGCAAATAGGAGTGGCTCAAAATTCGCATATAAATCAGCACCAACAATTTGGGCCCGGCGCATCAGATCAAGATACCCGATGGTAGAAACAATTGCTGATTCTTTTGTTAATGTAATAAATTCATTCATTAATGCAGGCAGTATATTTTTGAACGCCTGCGGAAGAATGATATTCAGCATCATCGGCCGATATGGAACACCGAGCGCTTCCGCTGCTTCTGTTTGCCCTTTATCCACTGCCATAATTCCTGCGCGGATAATTTCAGATACATATGCTGCAGAATTTAATCCAAATGCCAATATTGCAGATAAAAATGCGGAGATATCATAACCAGTCAACTGAGGTACTGCAAAATAAATAATCATTAATTGCAAAATAAGTGGTGTACCTCTAAATATTGATGTATATGCATCCGCAAACCATTTCAATAGTGGTATTTTTGTGATTTTACACATTGCTAAAATTGTACCAAGAATAAAACCTACAACTATTGATATACTTACAAATTTTAATGTTGCCCCTATTCCTTCCAACATAAAAGGAATATAAGGCACGATTTGGGTAAAATCCAAATTCATGCCCTATCACCTCGTTTCTCTTGATGCGATTTTATTCTGATTCTGATTCTGTTAACCATTTTTCTTTCAATTCATCTAATTTACCACTGGATTCAATTTCTTCCAATGCAGCATTTACTTCTTCAACTAATTCGCTTCCTTTAGGGAATGCGATTGCCATACCTGGTGAAACTGTGGTAGGATCATCGAATCCGACAAATCCTTGTTTCTCAATATACCCTTTCGCTACTTCTTTATCCAGATACATCACATCGATACGATTCGAGTTCATTTCCTGAACCATAATTCCGGCATCATCTACTTTTTTAACTTCAAATCCATATTCTTCACTTAATTGATCCGCACCTTCTTCTTGTATCGTCCCAAGCTGAACACCGACTTTTTTTCCTTCAAGATCTTCAAGTGCTTCGATTGGTTCTTCAGCTTTTGTTACAAACATTTCTCCTGAACGATTGTATTCACTGGAAAAGTCCACGTTTTCTTTACGTTTTTCAGTTGCACTCATACCGGCCATTACCATATCCACACGTTCTGCCTGTAATGCTCCAATTAATCCATCAAAACTCATGTCTTCAATTTCCAGTTCATAGCCTAGTTCCTCAGCAATAAGCTGAGACAATTCAATATCAAATCCTTCAAAATTGCCTTCTGTATCACGAGATTCGAATGGTGGGAAATCTGCTGAAGTAGCCATTGTTAATACTTGTTTTTCCTCTGATTCTCCTGAATCTGCATTAGAATCTGTATCTGTCTCGTTGCTACCGCCACACGCTGCTAACAATATAATCAATAAAAATGTTGTAATTAATTTACCAAATGATAATTTCATGTTTTTTATCTCTCCCTATTTTATATTAAGTTATATTTTTCCATTATTCTTTACAAAAGACTTCTTTATTATGATGGAGCAAATTCCGCTTGAATTGCTTTAAATAATGCTTTATCTGTTAAAACATCAAAACCAGTTTGAGCTAATGAGAGTGCTCCATCATGAAGTGCTTGCTGGCCTTCTTCTGTTACCGTTTGATCAGCAAATTCTGTTGTATGATGGATTAACCCAGGCTTATTCATTCCTATATAAGGGTGAATTGCAGGGACAACCTGACTGACATTCCCCATGTCAATGGAACCATATGATTCTTTTGCAGGAAGAACCGGATGTTTACTCGTACGCTTCAAGTTTTCTGTATATCTATCCGATAACACTTGATTCGTTATCATATTATCATAACTTAATTCGTAATTTGAAATTTCCAGTGATGCCCCTGTCATTAATGCTGCACCTTCTGCAATATTTTTCACCTTTTTAACAACTTTGTCTAGGTAATCTCTATCTTTGGCTCTCACATAAAATTGCGCTGTAGCTTTATCTGGAACAACATTTGCCGCCTGACCACCTTCCGATATGATTCCATGAATTCGAACATCGGGAGTTACGTGCTGCCTGAGAGCATTTATTCCATTAAATAGTTGTATCACACTGTCTAATGCGTTAATACCTTGTTCAGGAGATGCAGCTGCATGGGCGGATTTCCCTGAATAACTGAACTGTATAGCATCCATTGCAAGTGATTCTCCACTCTCATTGGAAACATCTCCAGGATGAACAATCATCGCTACATCAATATCATCAAAAGTTCCTTGCTCACTCATTGGTACTTTAGCTCCATTAGTTTCTTCGGCAGGTGTGCCCAATACGATAACACTTCCACCCGTTTCTTTTACTAGTTTACTGAGTGCGATGCCCGCTCCAGTGCTCATTGTTCCAATCAGATTATGACCACAACCATGTCCTACACCAGGCAATGCATCATATTCAGCCAAGTATGCAATCTTCGGTCCCGGCTTTCCGCTATGAAATTCCGCCTTGAAAGCTGTCGGCCGTTCAACAATTCCCGTTTCAATTTCAAAATCATGTTTTTTGAGAAAGTCTGTAAGGACCTGCATCGACTTGAATTCCTGATCTCCCAGTTCGGGATTCTCATATAATTGATTACTCATTTTCCAAAGACTATGAATAATATTATCTATCTCTTGATTTAATTGTTTTTTCATAGTTGCCTCCATCATTAATGTATATTTATAAGTTTATATGTATATTTATAACATACATTCACTAGATAGCGCAATAGGTTTTTATATAGATGGTATTTTCCAATGAATCAGTCAATAATATTCGCTCTATTGCTAATCAAAACGAGCAATCTCTGTGTCGTTTGCCTGATATAATCAAGAAAAGAGCACTGTCACAGCAGTGCTCTTTTCCATAATTAATATGCTTTTGCCCAGTAAACCATTTCTTTTGCTTCCTTACCACAGCATACACATGTATCTGCTACTGTCTCCTGTTCAAATGGAATACAGCGGGAAGTTGCTGTTGTTTCCTCTTTAATCTTCTCTTCACAAGCAACATCTCCACACCACATTGCTTTAATGAATCCACCCTTTTGATCAAGCGTTTGTTTGAATTCTTCCATATTTGTTGCAACACTTGTCATTTCATTGCGGTGGTCCAATGCTTTCTGGTATAAATTAGACTGAATTTCTTCCAATAATACCGGTAGGCGCGCTTCCAAATCACTAAGTGCTACAAATTCTTTTTCACCCGTATCACGACGAACGAGAACAACTTGCTCTTTTTCAATATCTTTAGGTCCCATTTCAATTCGAACTGGGATACCTTTCATTTCATATTCATTGAATTTCCAGCCAGGCATTTTATCGCTGCCATCGATATCTACACGGACAAGATCCTTTAATTGATCACGTAATGTGTAGGCCTTATCTAAGACCCCTTCTTTATGCTGGGCAATCGGAACAATCATTGCCTGTGTTGGAGCAATCCGTGGTGGTACTACTAATCCACGGTTATCACCATGAACCATGATTAATGCACCCATAATTCTTGTTGAAAGTCCCCATGACGTTTGATGAACAAACTGACTTTCTCCATTTTCATCTAAATACGTAATATCAAAGGCTTCAGCAAATCCGGAACCGAAATGATGTGACGTTCCCGATTGCAATGCTTTTCCATCATGCATCAAGCTTTCAATCGTTAACGTATATTTCGCCCCTGCGAATTTTTCTTTATCGGTTTTACGACCCTTCAGAACTGGAACTGCAAGGTGGTTTTCTACAAGGTCAGCATAGACACCGAGCATTCTGTCTGTTTCCTTTGCGGCATCTTCATCTGTCGCATGCGCAGTATGACCTTCCTGCCAGTGGAATTCAGATGAGCGCAAGAACGGACGTGTTGTTTTTTCCCAGCGAACGACATTTGTCCATTGGTTATAGAGCTTTGGTAAGTCACGATAGGAATGAATATTTTTGGAATAGTAATCACAGAAAAGTACTTCAGAAGTTGGACGGATAGCTATTCGCTCCGCTAGCTCCTCATCTCCACCATGTGTTACCCAAGCTACTTCCGGTGCGAATCCTACAACATGGTCCTTTTCCTTTTGCAGAAGGCTCTCAGGGATGAACATTGGGAAGGCAACATTCGAGTGGCCTGTTTGCTTAATTTTGCAATCGAGCTCATCTTTTATATTTTCCCATATGGCATAGCCGTATGGCTTAATAATCATTGTTCCGCGTACTTGGCCGTAATCAACTAAATCAGCCTGTTTTACTACATCTGTATACCACTGGGCAAAGTCATCTTCCATAGCAGTAATTTTTTCTACAAATTGCTTGTTCTTCTTACCCAAACCGAACACCTCATTTTATTCATATTTTATTCATATTTGATTCATATTTAAACACAAAAAATCCTCCATCCGAAAAGGGACCGAGGTCTGGTGGTACCACCCTTGTTTGCAAAGGATTATCCTTGCACACTTAGCTTGATAACGGTTATGAACCGCGCACATCTTAAGGCAATCATTTGCTTTTCCGATGGCGAACTCAGGAGGCAGGTTCTAATTCATGTCTTTGGAAATTCACAGCGTCCATTTCCTCTCTTGAAAAGACAAATTAATTATACTAATCCTCTTCAACGTTTCTATATGTACTAAATATATAGACTCTAATTTAGAAAGTCAAGCTTACTCAGTGATTAGCATTTCACTCCTTAACTATTGATTTTCCCCTTCTCCACACCCCCAGAAAAGTCATACCGTTTTCACTGTAATCGGATGTGCTTCACCATATTTTCTTTCAGCAATAGGATAGGTTGGTCCAACAATATCTGTAAAGGAAAATCCATATTCAATTGCTGTCGTTACAAAGCTTTTAGCAAGATGAACTGTTTCTGCAACTGGCTTTCCCTTCGTAAGATAAGCGGTAATTGCTGCTGAGTACGTACACCCTGCTCCACTCGTATTAACCGTATCGATTCGCGGAGCTTCAAAGGTAGTGAGCGTCTCCCCATCATATAATACATCTACTGCTGGTCCAGTTAACCTTCCGCCCTTTACCAACACATACTTGGGTCCGAGAGCATGTAAGTCAACCGCGGCTTGCTCTAAATCTTGAAGCGTATGCAGTGGCCTGTCCCCTAGAAGAACCGATGCTTCAGGTATATTTGGTGTAATCATCGTTGCCAACGGAATAAGTTTACGTTTCAATGCATGAATTGCATCATCCTCCAACAGTTTGGAATTCATTTTCCCTACCATTACCGGATCGACAACAATCGTTTTAATCCCTGAATCCTGAATCAAACCTGCAACCGTTTCAATAACTTCCTTCGTAAACAACATTCCTGTTTTTAATCCATCTGCACCAACTTGTTGTATCGCAGTATAAAACTGAGCCTCAATTGCTTCCATCGTTTGTGGGTGTACATTTTTATTTGTCTCTGGATGACGACCTACGATAGCCGTCACTACGCTCATGCCATAAACATCCAATTCCTGAAATGTTTTTAAATCTGCCTGGATTCCAGCACTGCCACCCGCTGCCGAACCCGCAATGGTCATTACTCTTGATGGATAATTCATATGATAGGATCCTTTCTGTTTACCCTTTAGAATAAAACTAAAATAAAGAACCAAATAATCATTACAACTTGAATGACTATCTTTGCAAATGTACCACCTAGAAAACCAAATAACGAACCGATTGATGCCCGGAAAGCTTCTTTTGTGGTTCTCTTTTGTACCATTTCAATGATAAAAACAACAATGAATGGAACGTAAATAATTCCGAATGGTGGTGTAATGAAAGAACCAATAATTACCGCTACTGCTGCTCCACGTTCACCCCATTTGCTTCCGCCATATTTCTTCACAAAGTAACTATTGGCAATAATATCCGCAACAATGAGCAGAATCGTAAATACAGCCATCACGATCCAAAATATTGCGTTTAGTTCCGTTCCGTCCAATACAAATTGATACAGCAAGAAGCCTACCCATAATACAAGCACCGATGGAACAATCGGAAAAACAATTCCAGCAAAACTTAAAATAAATAGTGCACTAATAATAATCCAGATTATGACGTCTAACATAATATTCCAATCACCCTTCAAAAGCTAAGATTAATGGATTAACTTCCATTCAGTATATCGTAATTCGGTTTTGAAAGGGAAGGAATATACTTTACCTTATACATTTGTAATATCATTAAAATTGATAATACGATCACTTACTCGTTTCAATAATTGATAATCGTGACTGACCGCAAGTACACCGAGATTCCTCTCTTTGGCTAACTTTAAAATTGTTTTCCACAGATGCGCCTGTGAGATGGAATCAAGCATTGTCGTCATCTCATCTGCAATAAGATATTTTGTATTACCATGAAGCGAACGGGCTACTGAAAAACGTTGTAATTCCCCACCAGATAACTCACTTGGCCAACGTGACAACCACTCCTCTTTCATCTCTAAATCATGAAGTAATTCACTTTCCGCCATCCCACTCTCTGCCAACACCTTTTTCATCTGCCACTTGGGATTTATTACTTTTTCAGGATGTTGCCAAACTAATTGAACCGGATGCATTACAGAATCAAAATTTATTTCCCTATTTACTGTCACCGTACCTGTCTTTGATTTTAAATATCCAGCAATAATTTGTGCCATTGTTGATTTACCGGATCCGCTATACCCATGTAATCCAACTATTTCACCAGGATTCACCGTTAATTCAAGATTTTCAAAGAGATTGGGATCTTCCCCATAATGGTAACTTATTCCTTTTACAACAAGCCTCTGCTCTTCACTATAAGATTTCTTTATATCTTTCATTTTCTTCAAGTCAGTAATAAATTCATTTTGAGGCAAGGCATTCCAAAGGTCTTTCGTATAGGAATGGCTTAACCTTTCCCCTTTCCCACTAAAATCTTCAGCACTCGCAATTTCAATTGTCCTACCTTCATGAAAGACAGCTATTTTATCTGCAAATTTTAATGCTGTATTTATATCATGTGTGATAAACAGAATGCCTTTTCCATCTGAAGCTAATTGTTGAATACTCCTTACTGTCTCCTGAAGCACTCTCGGATCCAATCCAGGTGTTGGTTCATCCGCTATAATTAAATGAGCATTGCTGGCCATCGCTGTTGCTGCCAAAACCCTTCTAGCCATTCCACCAGATAGTTCAAAGGGATACTTTTGACCGGTTTCTGTTGGCAATCCAATCTCGCCGAATATAGCTTCTTGAACCGTCTTTTTATTTTTGGTTCGAATGACGGACTGCACTTGTTTTCCAGTCTTTATCAATGGATTGAGTGCATTAACAGATTGGGGAATAAGTGAGATTTCCTTTCCACGTAGTTGAATCTGCTTATTGTGAGTTAGCACTTCTCCTTTGTATTTTAATGTTCCATTAAGCAATACATTGTCAGGAAGTATACCAAGAACCGCATTTGCCAGTAGACTCTTTCCTGATCCACTGGCACCTACAACCGCTACAATTTCCCCTTCATGGATCGTTAAATTTAATTGACGTATAACATCCAGTTTGGTTTCTCGCAAACCTTTTTCATATCGACGAAAGGAGAGGGAAAAATCTTTTACCTCAAGCAATGGGTTTTTATCTTTTGTTGTTTTCATTCTAGTAGATCCCCTCTTTCTCACCTCTGCCCATGAAATGGATCAAGTAATCTCTTTAAATTTTTACCTAGCATATCAAATAAAGCCACCATGATTAATAATGAAAGACCCGGGAAAAATGCCAACCACCACATTCCGGTTGACAAATAACGCATCGACTCGGATAAAATAACTCCGATTGCAGGTTGTTCGGTGGATAACCCAAAACCAAGAAATGTGACAGCAGCCTCATGTAAAATCGCATGCGGAAACAATAAAATAAAACCGATAAAAAGCTGCGGAACTAGATGAGGCAATAAATGCTGCCTTGCAATCCACCACCTCGATTTCCCCAACCGTTGAGATACCCCTACATATTCTGCACTTATTATTTGCAGCATTTCAGCTCGCAACAAGCGAGTTAGGCTTGGCCAGTGTGTAAAGGCAAGGCCTATCACTACCCCTTTGATTCCACCACCCATTGCAAAGGAAATCAATATCAGAAGAACAATGTGAGGAACACTCAGGAATAAATCGATAAGCCAAGTAACCAGATAATCGATTTGCTTATTCCAAGAAGCCAATAAACTTAAAAGTAGAGCAATACCAGCACTCAAAGAAGCTGCAAGTAACCCTACTCCCATACTCAGTGTTAAACCCTTTAAAGTGCGTGACAGCATGTCCCGTCCAAGCCAATCCGTCCCAAAGAGATGATCTAGGGACGGGGCACTATTTTTCATTGCCAAATTTACAGAAAGCTTGTCTGCGTCGATGATTATCCCACTTATAACCATTCCAAATAAAAAGATCACTACCAGAACAATAATAGCTACTGTTCGCTGTCTAAGATTTAATAGTTGAATTCGTCCCCTCATCAGATATCATCCTTTCTAATGCGAGGATCAATCACGTTATACAATAGGTCAGCAATTAAGTTTCCTGTGAAGACAAAGATCGTACTAAATAATACAATTCCCAATAATAGCGGAATATCGCCACCAAGACCCGCTTGCACAACCGCCTGCCCAAGACCCGGATAAGAAAATACTTGTTCTGCCAAAACCGCTCCACCAAAAAGTTCACCAAATGATGCAAAATGCAAGGAAATAGCCGGAAGTGAAATATTCCGCAGACCGTGATTCCATAATAAGGTAAACCCTCGTTCCCCTTTAGCTTTTGCGAAACGAACATACTCACTTTCAAGTACTTCAATCAACTTTTGCCTCGTATGCAACGCAACATTTGCAACACCAGCAATACTCAATGTCAATGCAGGTAAAGCTAAGTGCCGTAACCGTTCAAAAAGCGAGACATCCTCTGCCAATATGCCGGCAGGTGATCCAAGCCCAATCGGAAACCAACCAAGCCAAACGGAAAACAGCATGAGTAATAATAATCCGAGCCAAAATGCCGGCGTTGATGCAAGCAGAAAGCAATATCCTTTAATCAATCGGTCTATCCAGGTTTCCTCTTTCATACCTGCAATAATACCTAGTATAAAGCCAAACAGGCCTGAGAGTATCCAGGCCATACCCATTAATGCTAAAGATGCCAGGAAACGTTCCCCAATCGTCTCAACAACCGAGCTTCGATACAACAGGGATGTACCCAGTTCTCCCTGTAGTACATTCCCCCCCCAGTTTAAAAATTGTTCGAATTTCGGTTCGTTTAACCCCCAGTAATCCGCAATATCTTCACGCTGCTCGGGACTAACTCTCGTCATATCTGCACCGATATAAGATTGCACAGGATCTATTGGTGAATAACTAATCAATGTAAAAGAAAGTATACTGACTGCAATTAATAATGTTGCCAGCTTAATTGATTTTCTAATGATGTATTGTGCAATTTGTTTATATCGCAATGTTTAACCTCTTTCTCTCTTACTCTTTCCAACGCCACTGCTCAATAAAATCCGTAACTGGCCACCCATGTCCATGCGGCTGAATTTTCTGTTCGCCAATTTCCAGGTTTTCATTAACGAAATATAAATGATTCAGATTAACAAGCCATGCCCATGGTGCATCACCTTGTGCTGAAAATCCTGTTTCTCCATCCCATTGCGCTTTTTCCCAATATTTA
This sequence comes from Oceanobacillus sp. CF4.6, assembly GCF_051262635.1. Classification (NCBI taxonomy): domain Bacteria; kingdom Bacillati; phylum Bacillota; class Bacilli; order Caryophanales; family Bacillaceae; genus Oceanobacillus; species Oceanobacillus sp. CF4.6. The sequence goes on from NZ_JBIMEX010000009.1 coordinate 71,610, forward strand.
TGTGCTTCTTCTTCCGAAGTCGCATGCATTGCTTGATTCAAGTATTTATCAACAACAGGGTTCGAATAGTAATTGGCATTATAATAGCCAATACCTCTTGTTTCACTACTGTAGAGGTTGTAAATTTCCAGAGGGTCGTGACTTCCCCATCCCATCATTACCGGCTGTGAATACATGTATTGTTCCAATTCGTTCCAGCTTTTCCCTTCCGTCGTAACCTGAATTCCCAATGGCTTCATCATATCGGCGAATGTAATGGATAAGGATTGACGAATTTGATCGCCTGCAGGATACAGTAATGTAAATGCTGCAGGCAGACCATCTTTCTCACGGAAACCTTCTTCATTCTCCACCCATCCAGATTCTTCTAAAATCTGTTTGGCTTGTTCGACATCATTGTCTCTTATTGACGTATCCGCGTTCCACCAAGGTAAATGGTCCGCAACGGAATATGCCGGAGTCCCAAACCCCTCCAGAACCCCATCAACAAGTGTTTGACGATTCACACCAACATTTATAGCCTTACGTATTGCAATATCAGCTGTAACATCATTTCCTATTGGAAAACCATCAACAGTTTGTTCCCCTTCCTTTACATACGGGAACATGATGCCTCTATTATCTACGCTCTCTAATTCGATAAGATTCATTCCAGTTATCTCCTCATTAGCAAAAGCCGGCGGCACAGAAACTACATCTACTTCACCTGCTTTTGCTGCTGCAAATGCAGCATCTTCGGATAAAAACAAAAAGGTTAGCTTGCTAAAAGTAGGCTTGTCTCCATAATATTCCGGATTCGCTTCTACAATAATCTGCTGTCCTTTATCCCATTGAACCAACTGAAATGGTCCCGAACCGATTGGATTTTCATTATACGTATTATCATATGCATGCTCGGGTACAATCCCTGTTGAGACCAGTAAATAAATAAAAGTGGATTCCGATTCTTTTAACGTGAATTCAACGGTATATTCATCAATACGTATTACTTGTTCTAAATTACTGAGATCAATAATCGAACCGCTTTTTTTTGCTGTTTCAAATGTAAAAATAACATCGTCAGCTGTAAGGGGCTCCCCATCGGAAAAAAATACATCCTCACGAAGTTCTATCGTCCACGTTAGCCCATGATTACTCACTTTATAATCAGTAGCTAAATCATATTGAATGTTAAAATCTTTATCATATGTTAATAATGTACTTTGAAAAAGGGGTGAACCATAGCGTCCCCATCCTGTTGTAGGATCAAAGCCCTCATCAGGTTCTCCACCAACAGCAAGGATCAGCTCATCTGTTGCTTTCGGTTTTTCATTTTCTTGTGTCCCTGAACAAGCTCCCATTAATACAACAAGGATAATTAATATTGCCAAGGCAAATGCTTCTTTTTTCTTCATTTTATAGTCCCTTTCCATTGATGCTCTATCCTATTCATTGTAATTCCTCTTGAATGATACTGCAATAAAACATGCATTTATTTTTGTTTAACATTTTATCGATTCTTCATCCAAATATATCTGTTATTATGTAAGTATATCTATTCTAAAGGAGCACGCAATTGCATGAAAGGTTTTACCGATACATTCGTAATATGGATCTTCATTATTATATTTTTGATTGCGCTTTTTTTCCTTTATAACCAGTTGGAAGATGACACGTATGTGCATCTGGATGAGGACGCTCCGATGCCTACAGAACTCCATCCAATCGTGGAGGAGAAAAAAAACGCTCTGATTGAGAAGGCTTCTGATATTAACATCAAAGTCTTTATAACAGAAGAAACACGTTCCTTTGAAGCCCAAAACCAGTTATATGAACAAGGGAGAAATAATAGAGGTTCTATCGTCACAAATGCAAGAGCTGGAGAATCCTATCATAATTATGGGTTGGCAATTGATTATGCATTAGAAAACGATGCAGGCGAGGTCATCTGGGACATCCAATATGACGGTAACGATAATGGGGAACCTGATTGGTTTGAGGTTGCTGACATTGCAAAAGATTTGGGTTTCGAATGGGGAGGCGATTGGAGAAATTTTAAAGATTACCCTCATTTACAAATGACATTTGGTTTAAGTATTCGCCAACTTCAAAATGGAATTCGACCTCGGCATCATGAACCGGAAGCATAATTTTATAACTAGAATTTGGACAAGGCACAAAATTAAGTCTATACTTTATTTATATTTAATTAAAGATGTTTTATATTTTTAGGAGGAAAATCCATGAAGATAAAAGGTATACATCATGTATCTGCCATTACAGCTAATGCTAAAGATAATTTTCATTTTTATACAGAGATACTCGGGATGCGACTTGTCAAAAAAACGGTCAATCAGGACGATACATCTATGTACCATTTGTTTTATGCGGATGAAACAGGAAATCCAGGTACCGATTTAACCTTCTTTGAAATTCCCAATGCCGGAACAACCTATCCGGGAGTAGGCAGTATTTCATCAACCTCCTTACGCGTTCCAGATAACGCAGCACTGGATTATTGGAAGGAACGTTTCACTGAACACAATGTTGATCATGATGATATTGCAATGCAAGGGGAACGTAAAATCATTCGTTTTCGTGACCCTGAAAGACAGCGTCTCATACTTGTTTCAGATGAGAAAAATGATGGGATTGCAGGTGGGAAGGTTTGGAAACACAGCACGGTGCCCACCGATAAGGGGATCATTGGGCTTGGACCCTCGAAACTGACTGTACGTAAGGCTGAACCGACAGTGGACATATTAACCAAACTTTTGACATTTAAACAGATTGGCAGCTACCCTTCTGAAGTTACGGATCAACCAGATATACTCGTATTCTCAACTGGTGATGGAGGAACGGGTGCAGAGGTTCATCTTGAAGTAAGAAAAGATCTTCCACAGGAAAGACCTGGACGAGGAAGTGTGCATCATGTAGCATTCCGTGTAGAAGATAAGGAAGAACTGACAAAATGGAAAGACCGTCTGGAAGAAATTCAACTGCCCAATTCAGGGATGGTGGAACGTTTTTACTTCCGATCTCTTTATTTTAGAGATTCAAATGGGATATTATTTGAACTTGCAACAGATGGACCAGGATTCGTAACGGATGAAGACATTGAACATCTTGGAGAATCATTGGCATTGCCCCCTTCTTTAGAAAATCAGCGTAAGAAAATTGAAGCACGCATCAAACCTTTGGAAACAAAAAGATCGCACTAATGAATAGTGTGATCTTTTTTATGAGCTGTTATCTAAAAGATTGGAATGCGGTTACTCGTTCAACGAAAAGTACTACTGTTATTTCATAAAATCTATAAACTACGAAATAACTGCTGGTTGGTTTCTATCGGTATGCAGAAACTTCGGCGACCGCTCTGGGAAATACACTGCGCTTTTCGCGGGCGGCTGGTGAGCCTTTCCTCCCGCAGAAGTCTCCGTGTATTTCCCAGAGCTGATTAGATGTTTACAAACTATTAACTGCATTAGTGATTGCTATAAAAATCTCATAAAACAGCTTCACCAGTCCGGGTGAGCGGCGGGCGGTGACTCCTGCGGGAACAGCACGTGTCCGAAGACCAGAAGAGCGGTTTTCTCTTCGGGGCTGAGGCCGTGCCCGCGGAAAGCATCCGCCCAGAGCGATCCCGGACGGCGATAGAAGCACACGATTTTGGATATCAGCTAGTAGTTACTTCGCAGTTTATCTCAACTCTGCAATGATTAAAAAGCAACAAACATTACGAAAATAGCCTTTTATTACAAAATAGTAATCATGTTGCTCTTTTTTTCATTCTCTCTTTTCCATATCTTCTTTCTTGTCTTCATCAGGCAACGGATCGACGGAATGCTTATAACTGTATCCTTTTGACAATGTTACGAGCGAAAGACCAACAACAATTGCTACAACTACTACCGATATAATTCCTACAGTTATATATGTCCCCATTAATTAAAACCCCACTTCATTTCTCCTTCTAAAATCATCTTTATCTACAGATTAAACTACAATTATCTCCTTTTCAATGGTTATATAAGAAATTACATCTGTTCCTTCCTCCTAAATTTAGCGTATATGAGAGTATTCGGAATTAACCATGAGTATCTTTCTGTATCTTAAAGCTCATATAACTTAAACGTTGAATATGAAGGTAAATTAGAAATTATCTAAAAATACAGTGTTTGAATGATAAGCTAAAAATCTATAACATTATACTTATGAATGTTGGAACCTAATTTCTTCCATTCTATTTTTTTCACCACTTTACGGTGATATATACCTAGTAAAAAGTCATCATGCAGAGAAACATAGTTTGTCATTACTACAATAAACAGGGAGGTCATTGATTTTGAAAAAATTATTAGTTACATTATTTTTTGGCTCCATACTCTTACTTCTGGCTGCTTGCGGTTCAGATGAAGATGATTCCAACGCTGAGTCAGGCGAAAGTGAAGATAGTGGAAGCAAATTAGAAGAATTACAAGAGCAAGGTTCAGTTACCATTGGTTTTGCTAATGAAGCACCATATGCATATGAAGATGGGGAATTGAAAGGTGCATCGGTAGATATTGCGAAAGCAGTATTTGCAGAGCTTGGTATTGATGAAATGGATTCGCAGCTTTCTGATTGGGGCCAACTAATTCCAGGAGTACAAGCAGGACAATTTGATGTTATTACTGCTGGTATGGCAATCAACCCAGATCGTTGTGAAAATGCAGCATTTAGTGAACCTACGATGCAATATGGTGAAGGGCTGATTGTAGAAGCTGGAAACCCATTAGGCTTAGAGAGCTATGAAGACATTGCCAATAACCCAGATGCAACCGTTGTCGTTATGGAAGGTGCAACGGAAGTAGAATTTCTAAAATCTGAAGGTGTAAGTGAAGATCAAATCCAAACAGCACCGGATATTCCAGCAACATTCTCAGCTGTACAATCCGGACGTGCCGATGCGACAACAGGTACGGAAATGACTGTCAAAATGGCTTTAGAGTCAGCTAATACCGATGAACTAGAATTTGTTGAATCATTTGAACAACCAGATATTGAAGGCGTGCCAAGTTTTGGTGCAGCGGCATTCAGTCTAGAAAATACTGAATTACGTGATGCTTACAATGAGAAACTAGCAGAATTAAAAGAAGATGGAACAATTTCTGAACTACTGGAAGCTAACGGTTTCAGTGGCGAAAGTAACTTCGTACCAGTAGATGCCGTAACAACAGAACAAATTTGTAACGGAGAAGCTTAATATTTAAAACTTTATAAATAAGATTACATGAAGGTATGACTCCATAGGGTCCGGTTCCCTCACCCAAGGGGACTGGGCCTATGTTTTTTTCCGGTTTAAAAAGATATTTTCCTGTTTTACATACTGTGTTACGAATTTCTATTAAATATTTTTGGTTTATTATGAAATAAAGTACCATAAAATCCTATAAAGGAGTGATTACGATTAACACAATCATTGAGATTACCCCACAACTTGCCAGAGGTCTTGGTATAACTATCAGTGTGCTTCTTGCTTCAGCTGTCTTTGCTTACTTGATGGCCTTTATTGCTGGTTTATGCCGCCTTTCTAAAAATGTGTTCATTCGGAAATTCACTGGTTTTTACGTTGAAGTATTTCGTGGAACCTCCTTAATTGTTCAGTTATTTTGGCTTTACTATGCAGTCCCAATGCTCTTTGGAATAGAACTTGGTTCCAATTGGTGGATTGGTGTAATAGCAATTGGATTGAATTATGGTGCATACCTTTCTGAAGTTGTCCGTGGATCTATCCTATCTGTTGCGGAAGGACAAACAGAAGCTGCAACAGCACTCAATATGTCCAGTTTTCAACGTATGAGGCTGATTATTTTCCCACAGGCTGTACGCATGATGCTTCCTGAGTTTGGTAATTATACGATCCAAATATTAAAAGGTACATCTTTAGTATCATTAATTGGAATGAATGATATTTTATACTACGGAGATATCATAAGAAGTTCCAATCTGTCGCAAGCACCGCTTGTATACTTTTTAGTACTTGTTTTCTACTTTATCCTTGCACTTCCATTGATATGGTTAACACGAAAAGGTGAAAGCATTTCAAAGAAAGGAGTGGCTAGCTAATGAATTTTACTTACTGGAACTGGGATACATTTATTGAAGCCCTACCTTTTGTATTACAAGGTTTAGGAATAACGGTTGGTTTAACGATTACATGTTATCTATTCGCACTCGTATTTGGTTTTGTTTGGACATTTTTACGCAGAGTTCCAAATAGATTAGTGAACTTTATCGTTACATGGACAATGGAATTTATTCGCTCTACACCTCCCCTCGTTCAGTTATTTTTTATTTACTATGCATGGCCAATGATACCAGGTATAGGTGTAACATTAAGCCCTTTCGCAAGTGCAGTAATTGGGCTTGGAATTCACTTCAGTACATATGTAGGTGAAATCTATCGTTCTGGTATTGAAAGTATTGATAAGGGCCAATGGGAAGCTTCACGAGCGTTAAACTTTACGACAGTTGATAAATGGAAGAAAATTATTTTACCACAGGCATTACCGCCAACAATTCCTATGCTAGGAAACTATTTTATTATTATGTTTAAAGAGGTACCACTTGCTTCAACAATAGGTGTAGCTGGTATAATGCTTATGGCAAACAGTTATGGTGCACAGAATTGGGCATACTTAGAGCCGTTGACAATTGTTGGGATGATTTTCTTAACACTAAGCTATCCATCTGCAATTCTAATTAAGAAATTAGAAGTAAAAATGAACACTCGATTTGATAAGAATGCGACTGTGAAAAGCACGAAAAAAGGAGTAGTGATGTAATGTCTGAACCAATTGTAAAATTCCAGGATGTACACAAATCCTTTGGAGATGTAAAAGTCTTAAAAGGAATTAACTTAGATATTAAATCCGCCGAAAAAGTAGCGGTAATCGGACCAAGTGGATCCGGTAAAACGACCATCATCCGTATGCTGATGACATTAGAAGAACCAACATCTGGGGATATTATTGTCGACGGCACGAATCTATGGAAAATGGAAAAGAAAGGTGAAATGGTTAAGGCAAATGAGAAACATTTAAGAGAAGTCCGCGGAGATATTGGAATGGTCTTTCAGCACTTTAACCTCTTTCCACATATGACCATACTGGAAAACTGCATGACTGCACCAATTCATGTGAAAAAGGAAAATAAAGAAGATGTGCGGAAACGATCCATTCAAATGCTAGATCGAGTTGGCCTTGGAGATAAATTAAATAATTTCCCAAGTCAACTTTCAGGTGGGCAAAAACAACGCGTGGCAATGGCTCGTGCTTTAGTTATGCGCCCGAAAATTATGTTATTTGATGAGGTAACTTCTGCACTTGACCCGGAATTAGTTGGCGAAGTTCTTGAAGTTATCCGTGATATCGCTAAAAATGATGATATGGCCATGGTCCTTGTTACACATGAGATGGACTTTGCCCTTGATATAGCAGATAAAGTACTATTCCTTGACGAAGGTGTCATTGCAGAGCAAGGAACAGCGAGTCAAGTTATTGAACATTCTACAAATGAGAGGCTGCAAGAATTTCTACACAGGTTTAGAGCATAGATTTATAATTACTGCAATGTCCCCTCGATGGAGACACTGCAGTTTTTTTGGCTGTGCCTTCACTACTCAGCATGCTTTATTCCGCGGTTCTAATGATCAATTCCGCAAATTCTTCATAGCAAAAAAGCTGTGACCACCGATATGGATGGTCACAGCTTTTTTGCTACTCGGCTAAATCTTCACCAATTATTTTGACTTCACGCTCTAGATTCACATCAAATTTAACTTTTACAGTAGTTTGCACCAAATGAATCAGATCTATATATTCTTTTGCAGTAGCATTATCTTTGTTAACTATAAAGCCTGCATGTTTAAGCGAAACCTGTGCGCCACCAATCTGCTTTCCTTGAAGATCACTATCCTGGATCAACTTCCCTGCAAAATAGCCTGGTGGACGCTTAAACACACTTCCACAGGATGGATATTCCAGTGGCTGCTTCGTTTCCCTGCGATAAGTCAGATCGTCCATAACTTCCTTAATGCTATCGTATTCTCCATGTTCAAGTGTGAAAGTTGCTTCCAGAACAATATAGCCTTTATCAGGTATATTACTCGTACGATAATCCAGATCAAGTTGTTCGGCAGTTAAGGTCAGAATGTCACCTTCACGGTTGACTACTACCGTGCTCGTTAAGACATCCTTAACTTCTCCACCATATGCACCCGCATTCATGAATAGGGCTCCCCCAACAGAACCTGGTATGCCACAAGCAAATTCCAAGCCGGTCAATTTCTCATTTAGCGCTTCACGGGAAGTATCAATAATCCTCGCCCCACTCCCAGCAATAATCGTATTACCAACCGTTTTTATAGTAGCAAGCTTCTGGAGATTCATGACGATCCCACGAATCCCACCATCTTTCACAATTAAGTTGGATCCATTGCCAAGCATCGTAAAAGTAATATTTTCCTGATTGGCTAGCATTATAATTTCCTGTACTTGTTCGTAAGTTTCAGGTGTTACATAAAAATCTGCCTTACCCCCTAGACGGGTATACGTATGATTTTTTAAGAGCTCATTCACCATCACATTACTCTTGGATGTTATTTGTATTAATTTATCGTACATATGATGATTCGTTGTCACTCATATCATTCCTTTAAAAAATTATTCAACAAACAGGCAGTAGACCTGTTGACTTTTTTCATAAACAATCCTTATCTATTGTAAGTTATTGGCCATCATCTTGCCACAAAAAAGAATGTATCATTTTGTCTACTTCTTTATTTTCATGCAATGCGCTATGGCCCAATCGTTTATTTTCAATTATAATTTCCTGATAATTCCCTATCGGTATAATCGTTCGTAATGCTTGCACACTTTTGGGGGTTGCAATGAGATCTCCAGTACTACCGATACTCAATACGTTAATATCAGCTGGAAATGTACTTTCCTTTAACAGTTGAAGCGCTAGTGAACTCGGTTTTAAATCCTCTGCTGCTGCGTCTTGATGAATTTGAAAATAGTCCTCATTGTAAATTCCATCAAATGGACTGCCGATGGTAATCAATTTATTTACTTCGGGATAACCGTCCCCTGCATAATCCATTGTATATTTCAGGGAGATGATCCCTCCCATGGAATGTCCTACAAGATTAACGGATTCAATCTGATACTTTTCTTTCATATGCAGAAGAACGGAGGAAATCCATTCTGTACTATCTGCGAAACCCGCTCGATTATTTTCCATAATAATTTGAACAAAGGTGGGGGCATGTTTTCCTTTACTTAAATTATAATCACGTATTCTTCCTTCTTTGGAAACATAATAGACCAATCCCTTATTTCCCCATCCATATTTTTTTTCGAACCTGTTGAGCATAAATCCAAAAGAATTCGCTGTCCCTTTATAACCATGAATAAAAACGGTTGGCTCACCAAAGTATAATTCGGATTTAGCCTTACTCGGCATATAGATGATCGTCAATATTCCAGAAATAAGCATCGATACGGTTACAATATTTATAATATGTTTGTTTTTCAAGAACTTCCCCTCATTTATATCGTTTTGCGCAATGTTTTCTGCTTTAGGATAAACCATGTAAAATAGGAACCCGTTAGAAATAAGACTAGTTTCACAACGACTAAAGGGATGACAAATATAATGGTATAGAGCAATGAGATCCATAATAAGCTTACACCAACAATCTTAGCTTTCAATGGTATCCCTTTTCCCTCTCTATAGTTTAAAATATAAGACCCAAAATATTTATTCGTTATCAACCAGTTATACAGTCTTTCTGAGCTTCGTATATAACATGCCGCTGCCAACAGTAGTAACGGTGTCGTCGGAAGTAATGGGAGAATTATCCCCACTATCCCTAACACTAATGAAACGGAGCCTATTATAATCAAAAAAAGTTTTTTAATATAATTCATGAATACACCAGCTTAAAAAATGTAATGTTTCTTAATTATACCATTTCGGAACGTTTCGAAGAGATGTATCGCTAAAAAAGTCACATAACTTTCCTATTTCACAATGTTATTTTAACAATGTACTTATTTTATGGAAAACCGGTTCGCCATTTTGATATGTTGCAATATAATTCAACCCAATTGACTGAAGTAACTCCAAGGACTCATTGAACTTATATGCAAGTGTTGTTTCCACATGGGAATCTGAACCGAGAGTAACAATTTCTCCTCCACATTTTTTATAAAGCTTGAAAATATCTATACTTGGCATACCACTTTCAAGACCATATCTGAAACCGGATGTATTTAACTCAATCCCCTTTCCTTCCGGGATGATTTCTTTAAATATATCCCCGATGATGTCGTGGAAGTTTTCCTTACTCTTCTCTTTTGTATACCGCTTTACTAGATCAATATGTCCTAACACATGAAAATCCTTAAAGTCCTTAATACACGCATATAGTTCTTTATAATATACCCCATATGCTTCTTCTACTGTCCTGTTTTTAAAAAACTCTCCTGAATGTAAATCCTTTCTTTCCGATGCATGCATGGAACAAATGACAAAGTCAAAAGTTTCCTTGTTCATCAAATCTTTATGCTTTGCCGATAAGTGTGGCTGCACCCCTATTTCCACACCTTTTTTTATACGAATTTTTTCTGCATATTTTTCTTGCATTTCTTTTATTTTTTTATCGTATTGATTTAAATCAAAGTCAAATATCCAATCTTTATCCGGGTAATCATAATCAATGTGCTCCGTAAAGCAAATCTCCTCAAGACCGATATTTATTGCCTTCTCAATTGTTGTTTCCATCGCAGTATTACAATCTGCTGAAAAATTACTGTGGATATGATAATCAAACATATTTTTCGCTCCTCTTTCGGTTGACTTTTTTCTATATAATTATTATAATACTAAATAACTTTACTTAGTTAAAGTGATAAAGCGATAAAATGATAAAGAGTATAAAAAAGATAAACAACCTCTAAAAAGGAGTTTTACAAATGCAACGGTATATTACGGAAACGAACAGAAATAAGAATGTGGAAGACTTTCAAATGAGAGATGATTTAATTGCTACATTAAAAAATCGCTTTACTACTTACGGCTATAGACAAGTACAAACATCAACATTTGAAAATTATGATATGTATTCCGACATAATTGGAACTGTAAATAAAGATGAAATGATTAAAGTCATCGATACGACCGGAAAAGTACTCGTTCTGCGTCCGGATGTAACGATTCCTATTACTAGAATAACAGCAGCCAATCAGAATTCCAATGACTTTAATCAGCGTTTATTTTACGTACTGGACATATTCCGCCAATCTAGTGGACTTCCTAATCAGAAGGAAAGCACACAGGCAGGTGTCGAGTTTTTCGGGGAAAATACACCGGAAATAGATTCAGAAGTTATTATGCTGGCAATTCACACATTAAAGGATCTTAATTTTCAAAATTTCAAGATAGAAATTGGTCATGCAGGATTCTTTAAAGAACTAATCCAACAGGCGTCATTGTCCGAACAGGAACTGGAACTTTTACAAACGTTAATTCAGTCTAAAAATATAACGGAAATCGAGCTACTTCTAAATGATTTGCCGATTGAGGAAGAACTGCAAACAGCTATACAGTCTATTCCGATGTTATATGGTGAACCTGCCAGTGTCATCCAGCAGGCGGAGAAGATTATTCGAAGTGATAAGATGCAGCAAGTTCTCCATAATCTTATCGATGTATATGAAGTTCTGAAAGATTACGGTGTAGATGACTATGTCAATTTTAATCTTGGACTAATTAACAATATGAATTACTACTCTGGGATTATTTTCCAAGGATTTGTTGATCAAGTTGGCCAACCCGTCTTAATGGGTGGTAGATATGATAATCTCGGTAAACAATTTAACAATGCCATGCCTGCTATCGGTTTTGCATTCGAAGTTGATTTTCTCCAGCAGGCTATTCAACAGCAGGGATTGGCAGAGCCTGTCGATCAGGCAGTCGATATTATCATTTATTATACAAAGGAAAAACAAAAAGAAGCTTTAAAAGCGGCGTACGAACTGCGTAATCAAAATTATCAAGTCTTAACATTTTCCAAAGCGTCCAGTAGCTTAAAACCGTTAGCTTCCATAAATATAGTAAACTATGATGAAGAACAGAATATACTTTTCAGCAATAACAAAAAACATACCTTTACTGAAACGAAAGAGATACTATCGCTGATAGAGAGTACAAAGGGGGATTAACATTGCAACCTATTACAATCGCATTAGCCAAAGGTCGCCCAGCCAAAAGCACGATTGACCTTCTGGAGAAAACAGGCATCCATTTTAATGATTTTCATGAGAAAAGCAGAAAACTTGTATTCTATAATGATGATCAAACCATTAAACTCATTTTTGTGAAAGCAATCGATGTACCAACATATGTGGATAAAGGTGCTGCTGATATTGGAATTGTTGGGAAAGATAATATATTGGAGTCACAGGCCGACGTATATGAACTATTAGATTTAGGTCTTGGTAAATGCAAATTTGCTGTGGCTGGAAAAGAAGATCAGCAATTAAAACAAAGTCAGCAGCTTACAATTGCAACGAAATATCCAATTATTGCTAAAAGGCACTTTGATAAAAAAGGCCAATCCATTGAAGTTGTAAAGCTGAATGGTTCCGTCGAATTGGCACCACTTATTGGTCTTGCAGATTATATTGTGGATATCGTTGAGACAGGAAATACACTGAAAGAAAATGGTCTAACCGTTTTTGAGGAAATTGAAAATATCAGCACGAGGTTAATTGTGAATAAAGCGAGCTTTGCCACAAAGTCCGCTGAGGTTCAGCAGCTAATTAATCAATTAAAATCCGCTTTGGAGTGATAAAGAATGAACATACTAACAGCAGAGCAATTTGCAAATGAAAGGAAAGACCCATCTTCCGCAAGAAGCAATGAACAGGCGCTAGATCATACAGTTTTGGAAATAATTGAACAAGTACGCAAAGATGGTGATGATGCACTAATCCGCTACACCGAAAAATTCGACCGGGCAAAATTGAATTCATTAACCGTATCAAATGATGAATTTAAAGAAGCAAGAGAACTTGTGGACCCAGCATTTCTTCCTGCCATGAAACAGGCAACAGAAAACATCGAGTCATTTCATATGGCTCAAAAGGAACAATCTTGGTTCATGAATAAAGAACCAGGAATCATGCTCGGGCAAAAAGTTACCCCATTAGATAAAGTTGGTGTCTATATTCCAGGTGGAAAAGCTGCCTATCCATCATCTGTCTTAATGAATGTCATTCCTGCAAAGATAGCTGGCGTGAAGAAAATCGTAATCACCACTCCTCCACAACCAAATGGGAAGATTAATCCTTATGTACTTGTTGCCGCTGAAGAAGTTGGTGTCCATACCATCTATAAAGTTGGAGGAGCGCAAGCAATCGCTGCGTTAGCATACGGAACTGAGACAATTGAAAAGGTTGCAAAAATTGTTGGTCCGGGGAATGCTTATGTTGCCAGAGCTAAAAAATGGGTTTACGGCGATGTAGCAATTGATATGATTGCAGGTCCCAGCGAAATCTGTGTCGTAGCCGATGAAACAGCACCACCAAATTATGTTGCTGCAGACTTACTATCGCAGGCAGAGCATGATGAATCTGCAAGCGCAATATGTATAACAACAAGCAATACATTGGCAGAGCAAATAAAATCAGAAATTGAAAAACAAACAGCAACACTTGAACGTAAGGAAATTATTGAACAATCCATTAACCAACACGGAAAGATTATTGTTGCTACTGATTTAACCGAGGCCTTTACAATCGTCAACGAAATTGCACCCGAACACTTGCAGCTGATGATTGAAAATGCCAGTGACAACGTACAGTATATCAACAATGCAGGGGCAATATTCCTTGGCAATTATTCACCGGAGCCACTAGGTGATTATTTCGCTGGTCCAAATCACACCTTACCAACAAACGGTACGGCAAAATTTGCCTCCCCTCTTGGTGTATATGATTTTATAAAAAAATCGAGTATTATCAGTTATTCGAAAGATGCCATTCAAGATGCTGCCGATCAAATAATTACGATAGCAAATGTAGAAGGATTAACAGCACATGCAAATTCCATCCGGATCAGAAAGGATGAACCAAATGCGTAAAGCAACAGTTAGCAGACAAACAAGCGAAACATCCATTGACCTTGATTTTACGATAGATGGTGACGGAACTTCTTCCATTAAAACCGGGATTGGATTTTTCGACCATATGTTAACATTAATGACAAAGCACGGTTTATTTAACCTAGAAGTAAAGTGTGATGGTGATTTAGAAGTCGATCAACATCACTCCGTAGAGGATATTGGAATTGCTCTTGGACAAGCTTTTTATGAATCTCTAGGTGATAAAAAAGGAATCACTCGATATGCCACGGTGACAACTCCAATGGATGAGGCATTATCCACCATTTCCTTAGACATTAGTGGACGCGCCTATTTTGTCTATCATATGGAAGGATTAAAAGATAAAGTTGGCAACTTTGATACAGAACTCGTGGAAGAATTTTTCCAAGCCTTTGTCAGCAATGCAAACGTAACCCTTCACATCAATCTGGCTTACGGAAAAAATACGCATCACATGATTGAATCGATTTTTAAAGGATTTGGTCGCGCCTTAGATCAGGCTACTCAGATAAACCCACGTATAAAAGGCGTTCCTTCAACAAAGGGAAGTTTATAATTGGAAAGGAAGATACTTAATGATTGCAATCATTGATTATGGTGCAGGGAATATTAAAAGCCTGCAATTTGCATTGGATAAATTAAATAAGGATTCTGTCGTGACCAACGATCCCCAAATAATCAGGGATGCTTCTTCCATCATTCTTCCCGGTGTAGGAGCTTTTAAGGATGCGATGGATGCCATCAATGAACTTGGATTGGCAAAAACATTAAAACAAGAAGTTGCCGCCGGAAAGCCCATTCTAGGCATCTGTCTCGGAATGCAACTATTCTATGAAAGAAGCTATGAGGATGGTGACTGGGAAGGTCTCGGATTTCTAAAAGGGAATGTAAGCAAAATTAAAGATATCGTTAAAGTACCTCATATGGGTTGGAATACGATCACAAAGCATCAAGAAAGTCCATTAATGAACGATTTACCAGAAGACTTTTATGTTTATTTCGTTCATTCCTATGCAGTTAGTTCGCATGAAGAAAACGCTCTTATCGGCAGCACGCAATACGGTGGAGTTGTCCCTGCCATTGTTCAGCAAGGCAATGTAACAGGCATGCAATTTCACCCTGAAAAAAGCGGGGATATCGGAATTAAACTACTACAAAACTACGGGGAGATGATTTCATGATCCTGTTTCCAGCAATCGATATTCGAGGCGGTAAATGTGTCCGTCTTACACAAGGAGACTATAATAAAGAGAAAATCTACGGCGATTCTCCAACAGCAATGGCTTCCCAATGGCAGCAAAAAGGTGCGGAATATATACACACGGTAGATCTTGACGGGGCTAAAACAGGAGATTCACTGAACCTTGATGCCATTAAAGAGATTGCCGCAAATACCAATATTCCTGTTCAAGTTGGTGGCGGTATTCGTTCACTGGATATTATAGAAGATTACCTATCTGCTGGTGTTTCACGCGTTATCATTGGTACAGCCGCCATTAATAACAAGCAATTTTTAAAAGAATCCGTAGAAAAGTATGGTTCGAAAATTGCAGTTTCTATTGATGCACGTAATGGATTTGTTGCAACAGATGGTTGGACAGAAACAAGTACAGTAAAAGCAATTGACCTTGTAAAAGAATTGGAAGCACTTGGAGTGGAGACGATTGTTTACACTGACATTTTAAAGGATGGAATGATGCAAGGCCCAAACTTCGAAGAGCTTGAAACTATCAATAACGCAACAACAATGGATGTCATTGCCTCCGGTGGTGTTTCAACAAAAGAAGACATTCGTAAACTAGCATCTCTTCATATGTATGGAGCAATTATCGGAAAGGCATTGTATGATGGAACATTGAAATTTGAAGAACTAATAGCAGGTGATCAAAATGCTGGCTAAACGAATTATCCCGTGTTTGGATGTAGATAAAGGTCGCGTTGTTAAAGGGAAAAAATTTCAGAATATCAAAGATGTTGCTGATCCAGTTGAATTAGCAAAAAGATACAATGAAGCAGGTGCAGATGAACTTGTGTTCTATGACATTACAGCTTCCAATGAAGAAAGGGATATTTTCCTTGATGTGGTAGAAAGTGTCGCTAGAGAAATTGCTATCCCCTTCACAGTTGGTGGAGGAATTCGGACAGTGGAGGACATTCATAAAGTACTCCGTTCCGGTGCGGATAAAGTATCGATAAATAGCGCAGCAGTAAACAATCCCAGGCTTATCACAGAATCCGCTTTGAAGTTTGGCAGTCAATGCATTGTATTATCCATCGACGCAAAAGAAGTGGCAGCGAACAAATGGAACGTCTTTACGAACGGAGGACGTAATGATACCGGACTCGATGCGATTGAGTGGGCAAAACGCGGGGAAGAACTTGGCGCAGGTGAACTTGTTATTAATGCAATGGATTCGGACGGTGAAAAAAACGGCTATAATCTCTCATTAACGAAAATAATAGCTGAAACGGTTAATATTCCCGTTGTCGCAAGTGGCGGAGCCGGGATAAAAGAACATTTCAGTACGGTATTAAAGGAAGGTGCTGATGCAGCACTAGCAGCTTCTGTATTTCACTATAATGAGATAAAAATAACCGATTTAAAAAAATATCTTCACGAGGAAGACATCATTGTCAGGAGGAACAACTAATGGAAATAAACATCGAACAGCTCTCGTTTGGTCAGGACGGACTTATCCCTGCAATTGTACAGGACGCAAACACTGGGAGCGTATTAACATTGGCATATATGAATCAAGACTCTTTACTGAAAACCATTCAAACGAATGAAACTTGGTTCTTTTCAAGAAAGCGTCAGGCACTTTGGAATAAAGGGGAAACATCAGGGAACAAGCAGGAGGTTAAAAAAATAACCTTTGATTGTGATGCAGATGCACTGTTGGTACAAGTCAAACCAATCGGTCCAGCATGTCATACCGGAGAAGAAACCTGCTTTCATAACGACCTTTATACAAATGAAGTCCCATCACATGATATCGTTTATCAAATTATTGCAAGAATTAAGGATCGCCATGTGAACCCTGTTGACGGAGCTTATACTTCTTATCTTTTTGAAAAAGGAATTGATAAAGTACTGAAAAAGGTTGGAGAAGAAACAACAGAAGTAGTAATCGGAGCAAAAAATAACGATAAGCAGGAAACAACAAGTGAAATTTCGGACCTTATCTATCACACACTTGTATTAATGGAACTCATGGGTATTTCCATAACAGATGTTAAAAATGAATTATTGAAAAGGCATATTAAAAAGGAAGGTCAAAATCGTGAGTAAATTTTGGAGCGAGGCGACAAAACGATGTGTTCCTTATGTTCCTGGGGAGCAACTTAATAAAACGAATATTATCAAACTGAATACCAATGAAAATCCGTACCCACCTTCTCCCAAGGTAATTAAAGCAATCATAGAGGAAGCAGACCGAAATTTAAACCTCTATCCTTCACCAACAGCTGATACGCTAAAGGAGGAGATTGCTGCATTCCATCATTTATCGAAAGCAAATATATTTGTTGGAAATGGTTCAGACGAAATATTGGCTCTTTCTTTTATGGCATTTTTTGATTCAAATAGGAAAATTAAATATCCAGCCATTTCTTACAGTTTTTATCCGGTATATGCGAAACTTTTCAATATACAATCCGAACAGGTTCCTCTGAACGCCGATTTTACAATCCCTGTTGAAGACTTCTTCAATTCTGAAGGTGGAGTTATCTTTCCCAACCCTAATGCACCTACAGGCATTTATTTGGAAATTGAAGCGGTTAAGGAAATTTTGGAAAATAATCCGGATCAAGTTGTTATTGTTGATGAAGCATATATTGATTTCGCATCCGAATCAGCTGTTTCCTTAATCAATTCCTATGAAAATTTACTCGTAATACAGACGATGTCCAAATCAAGATCTCTTGCAGGTCTTCGGGTAGGCTTTGCCTTAGGACAACCTGATTTGATAGAAGGATTAGTTCGCATTAAAGACTCTTTTAATTCCTATACTGTAGACAGGCTGGCAATCACTGGAGCAGAAGCGGCAATAAAAGATGTGGATTATTTTAACGATACTAGAAATAGAATTATCCAAACGAGAGAATGGACGATAGCAGAGATGAATAAACGTGGATTTTCTGTATTACCTTCCCAAACAAATTTCATTTTTGCTACACATTCTGACAAGGAAGCAAGTCACCTGTATTCCTCTTTAAAAGAAAAGGGGATATTAGTAAGGCATTTCAAGAAAAAGCCGATAAAGGACTATATTCGCATAACAATTGGCACGGATGAACAAATGCAGACATTCTTTAAAACGCTGGATGTTATTATTTAGCGGTTCTATATATTTTTTTAATCATGTAAAAGTCTTTTTTCTTAATTTTTGCTGCTTTATAATCCTCGTAGTTGAGATGAACTACGAACTAGGATGAGTAACTTCGGCGACCGCTCTGGGGAAATATACTTCGCTTTCCGTGGGCGGCTGGTGAGCCCTCCTCGTGCTTCGCACTGCGGGGTCTCACCGATGCCTTTCCTCCCACAGGAGTCTTCGTATATTTCCCCAGAGCTGGTTTTAAGCTTACAAACCGCTAACTGCATTAGTGATTTATAAAAGTCACATCATACAGCTTCACCAGTCCGGGTGAGCGGCGGGCGGTGACTCCTGCGGGAACAAAGGTTTTCGGTGGGGCGAGTAATCGCAGTCCCAGCACGTGTCCGAAGACCCCGCAGCGGTGGGTTTTCCGCGAGGAGGCTGAGGCCGTGCCCAAAGGATGCGCATCCGCCCAGAGCAATCCCGGACGGCGGGAAAAGCAGTTACTTAAAGAAATCAACCAACTAGCAGTTACTTCGGAGTTTATAGACTTTGTGACAAAAACAACAATTCCCTTTGGTGGAGTGAGTAACGCCAATTCCAATCTTATAGAAAACAGGCATGAAAAAGCATCGTTCCAGTTGGGAGCGATGCTTTATTTTATAATACAGTTTCTACCTCAGCGTCTTTTTTCAATTCCTCTACTTTGGCACGTAACTGTTCACTTTGTTTTTCGTTCACGAGAATTTCTTTAATTTGACCTTCTACTTCTTCCAATTCACCGATTTCTTCGTTTTGCCCTTTCAACTGATCATAATATTCCTGTATTTCCTCATCAGACACTTCCGCGTCAAATTCATCTACATATTTTATCGTAATCAAGTCATCCATAAGCTGTTTTTTGAAGTCTTCTTCCGTCATCTTATATTGCTCCAGTAAAGCGGTAAATTCCTCTTCACTACTCGTTTCTTTAATGGTATTCAATTCTTCCTGTGCTTCCTCTTCCGTAACTTCGATGCCCTTTTTTTCTGCATCCTGTTTAATGAGCGTTTGCTCAACAAGAATATCTACCGTTTGGTTTTTGATCAACTCATGATCACTCACATCTTGTCCATACTGATACATTGTCGTTTTCACTTGACTATAAATTGGGTTATAGTCTACCCCCTTAATCTCTTCCCCGTTTACAACCGTTACTGATGTGTCTTCATCAAGCTTTTCCTCTTCCGTTATTTCCAATTCCTGTTGTGCCTGTTCAGATGTTGTATTGTCCTCTGTATTTTCACTTTCCTCTGTTTCATCATTACCGCAAGCTGCCAAAGAAATGATCACAGTAAGTGTTATTAATATCATCAAAAGCTTTTTCACGCTTTTTCCCTCATTTCTATTAAGTCTTCCTTCATTCAACCATATATGTACATTCAATATCAAGTATAAAAACTACTCTAATTTCGCAATAGGGACTGCAAGGGCGGCGTTCATGGTCCATATTTTCATTTGATTAACAAATTAAATGAATATTTACTAACTTTTCCCTAGAAATAAAATATAGCGCAAAAGCTGCAAAAAAAGCAATCAGCATATTATAGATGCTGATTGCTTTTTTACTTATTTTAAACTTGTGTCGATTTCATTGATCATTTCTGCAACGGATGTTAATCCACCACCAGAAAGATACCAATAATCCGGGTTCAAATAAATAATATTATCATTTTCGTATGCTTTTGTATTCTCGACTAGTGGATTTTCTACTAGTTGTTGTGCGGACGTATCCCCACCAACAGCTGCCGTTCTATCTACTACATATAATAGTTCCGGATTTTCTTCCATAACATATTCGAATGAAACGTTCATCCCATGTGTTGATGCTTCAATTGATTCATCCACTGGTGGTACACCAAACACATCATGAATCAGACCGAAACGGGAATTTGGACCGTATGCACTGATTTTATCATCATTAGCTAAAATAATAAGTGCCTTTTTATCTGCCTTAGTAGCTTTTTCATTTACAGCTGCGATCGATTCATCAATCGCTTCTAATTCAGTATCAATATCTTCTTGTGCATCAAAAATTTCTCCAACAACACTCATATTTTGCTTAAAAGAATCCATATAATTGGTTGTATCTACACCAAGATGAATGGTTGGTGCAATTTCTTCAAGCTGTTCATATAAAGCAGCCTGACGTGCGGAAATAATAATTATATCCGGATTAATTTCTGCGATTTTCTCAAAATCTGGTTCTTTTAAACTTCCAATATTTTCATAATCATCGCTTGCGTATTTTTCCAAATATGCTGGGATTGTTCCTGATTGAGGGACTCCCGCAACATCTACACCTATTTGATCCAATGTATCCAAGATCCCAAAGTCAAAAACAACTATGTTTTCCGGATTTTTAGGCACCTCTGTCTCCCCAAGTTCGTGGGACACAGTAACTGTCTCGTTGCTTTCCGTATTTTCTCCTGCATTTGTTTCCTCATCCTCTGAGCCACAAGCAGCAATGAATAGAACCAATAGACTCATCATAAGTATTAGCCAAGTTTTTTTCATATAAAGTCACTCCCTTTTGTTTAAAATATATTATTATAAATAACAAATGTCGTATGATTATGCAGAAACTCTCGAATTTAATATATCCTATCAAAATGAGCAGCAGTTTTCCAGCGAATGAGCTGTTCTATTTATGTTCCCCGTCATGTTTTGAGCGCTCAAAACATGCAGGATTTTATATTTTATAAGCAAAATCATTTACCAAATCATTTAGATGAGGTAAACTAAAGGTAAGTTATTGGTCCTTTATAACCGTTTGGTCAGTTGACTATTCAGTTATAAGGGGCTTTTTTTTGCTCTCATTTTGTTTAAAATAAAAATTCTTTATCCACACAATCACATTTCATTGTTATTAGAAATACACACAAATACGTCTATCATCTATTTCTTTGATGTCAATATCCATATCGTAGATCTCTTTAAGCACACATTTGTCGATTACGTCACATGTGCGTCCCTGTTTGACAATTTTTCCATCTTTCAGGGCTACGATTTGGTCTGAGTAGCATGATGCAAAGTTAATATCATGAATAACAAGGAGAATGGTTTTACCCATTTCATTTACAAGCTTACGTAATGTTTTCATGATTTGTACGGAATGACGCATATCAAGATTATTCAATGGTTCATCAAGTAAAATATACTCGGTATCCTGAGCAAGAACCATTGCAATATGTGCGCGTTGACGTTGGCCGCCACTTAATTCATCCAGATACTTATCTTGCATTTCACCAAGCTCCATATAATCAATTGCTTCATCAATTTTCTCATTATCTTCTTTCTTTAATTTACCCTGAGAATAAGGAAAACGACCGAACGAAACCAGTTCACGAATTGTTAATTTCAGATTGATTGCATTGGATTGTTTAAGGATTGAAATCTTTTTAGCCAGTTCGTTATTCTTTGTATGCATAATGTCTTGACCATCTATTGTTATGGCACCATTATCTTTTGCTATTAGGCGGCTGATCATGGAGATTAACGTACTTTTACCAGCACCGTTAGGACCGATAAAAGATGTGATTGTTCCTTTTTTGATTTCCACTGAAACATCCTCGATTACGTTCTTTTTGTTATATGCTTTAAACACATTTTTCAAATCTACCATTTTTTATTCTCCTTTAACAAAAGATATATAAAGTACATGCCACCGATAAAGTTGATAATAACGCTGATCGTCGTATCAAATGTAAATACTTTTTCTACAACGAACTGCCCGCCCAGTAAAGCAATTATACTTATAAAAACAGAGCTGAGTATTATATAAAAGTGACGATAGGTTTTCATTAATTCGTACGCCACGTTCACAACCAGTAAACCGAGAAACGTAATCGGACCGATAAGTGCAGTGGATATCGATATCAAAATTGCTACGATAATCAATAACCGCTTAACCACATAATCATAAGGAACTCCAAGGTTTATTGCCTCATCCTTTCCCAGTGCTATAACATCCAGGTATTTATAAAAACGAAGGAAATATAGCGTAACAGCTGAGATAATAATGACAGACAGATAAACCAAATCTGTATTCACATTGTTGATACTCGCAAACATCTGATCTTGCGCAACCATAAATTCATTCGGATCAATGAGCACCTGCATGAAATCTGTAAAACTCCCAAAGAATGTGCCAAGTATCATCCCAATTAAAAGCAGAAAATAAATGTTGTTTTTTTCTCCTTTAAACAGGAAACGATAGAGGAATAATGAGAATAACACCATGATGCCAATTGAAATAAGATAATTAATATCACTATTCATCATAACAAGTGAATTAGCACCGAAAATAAAAATAATAAATGTTTGAATCAACATATAGAGAGAATCAAGTCCAAGTACACTTGGCGTCAGAATTCTGTTATTCGTAATTGTCATAAAGACAACAGTTGAGAAAGCGATGGCCCCACCAGTGAGGACGATGGCTAACACCTTAATAATTCTTCTCGGTAATATATATTCAATATTTCCACTTAGATCATAAAATATATATAACATTGCTAGTAAGAATGCGACTACGGCAAGGATGATTGTTTTCTTTTTAAAGCCCATATTTTTTTCTCCTTAATAATAGATAGATGAAGATTCCACTACCTATAACCCCAACGGTCAAGCTGATTGGAATTTCATAAGGATAAATGATAATTCTGCCGACGATATCGCAAAACAGGACAAATACCGCACCTAGCAATGCCGTATGTAATAATGACTTCTTTAAATGGTCTCCCTGATAGATGGTAACAATGTTTGGTATGATCAAGCCAAGAAATGGAATAACACCAACTGATAGTACTACGGATGCAGTAACCAATGCACTAATGATCAATCCAAGATTTACTACTTGCCTGTAGTTGAGACCAAGGTTTTTCGAAAAATCTTCGCCCATACCTGCAATCGTAAACTTATTGGCATAAATATATGCTAAAAACAGGACAGGCACACTTATAAACATTAATTCATAATTTCCGCTCATAATCATGGAGAAATCTCCCTGCATCCAGGATGACATATTCTGGATAAGATCATTCTGATAAGCGAAAAATGTGGATATGGAACTGATGATATTCCCAAACATCAAGCCAATTAAGGGGATAAATATAGCATCCTTGAATTTGATTTTCTCAAGGATTTTCATAAAAATGAATGTACCCAACAAAGCAAAAGCAAATGATACAAGCATTTTTTCCAATGGGCTGGCTGCAGCGAAAATCATCATAGAAACAAGAACACCCAGCCTAGCAGCATCCAAAGTACCTGCAGTAGTTGGGGATACAAACTTATTTCTCGTTAATTGCTGCATAATCAAGCCAACAATACTCATACTCATTCCTGCAACAATAATACTCAACAGTCGCGGAATTCTGCTCACAAGTAATACTTGCTGCTGTGCTTCAGTTAAATTAAATATGTCCAGAGGTGATAAATTAGAAACACCTATAAAAACGGATGCAAATGAAAAAATCACTAATGCTAGAATTAAATACCTTATCTTCATAAACTGCCCTTCTCTTCAAAAAGCGCTGTGTTTCACTTTAGTAGAAAGTTAGACTAGAACAGCGTCTTTCCTGTATCCCCAAGATTGTTAACACTTTCAATAAGTGTTATTAATAATAATTATTACCTTTAAATCACTCTAAATAAGAATGATATTCATTATCAATTAGCCTTACAATTATCAGTATAACAGAATTACAGTTACCGTCAATAAAAATAAGCACATTTTCCAATAATAATTTAAGCATAAAAAAGCGTATCGCGAATATTCTTCTTCGCGATACACTAATTATTTATGATCAACATCGCAGCCCTCATCCGTACAATAGGAAGTTTCTGATTTTTTGGGGTTCAGTGACTGCAATACTGGTTTTTCTTTCTCTTCATCCCATATTTTTTCCAGTACTTCTGAAAACACTTCTAGAGGTTGGGCCCCGGAAACCGCATATTTTTCATTGAATACAAAAAATGGTACTCCTTGTACTCCAATTTGACGGGCAGTATCAATATCTTCATTTACTCGATTTCTGTATTTATCGGAAAGTACTACCTTTTCAACCTCTTCTTTATCCAATCCCACTTCTCCAGCCAGTCTGATTAATGTATCCTTATCGCTCATAAGCTCCGATTCGGTAAAATAAGCATATAGAAATCGTTCGGTAATTTCTTTTCCTTTCCCTTGACTCTCAGCGTATTTAGCTACTCGATGAGCATCAAAGGTATTTGCATATTTCATATCATCAAAATGGTATGTTAATCCAACACTTGCAGCTTGCTGACCAACTTGTTGATTCATGGTTTTAACCTGTTCAAGAGGCATTCCCTTTAGTTCAGAAAATGTTTCATAAAAATCTTTACCAGGTATATGCTTTGCAGTCGGGTCAAGCTGATAACTTTTATATTCTACTGATATACTTTCACGATGCGGAAACTGTTCCATAGCATTTTCCAGTCTGCGTTTTCCAATATAACAGAACGGACATACAAAATCGGACCAAACTTCAATCTTCATAAAACACACCTCGTTTCTTTAAATATTGTAGCACACGGCAAAGTCACCATAATAATAATATGCTTATACGAACAAATGGAAAGATGACTTGTTACTAAGGCATATAAAAAGACTACCTACTATAGAGTAGCCTTTACCGTATTGATTTAATTATTAAATGATTGTTCATCCTGCACCGATCCATCCTGTTTATAAATTGATAATGATGTACCTTTGTTTTCAGCTATTTCCCGGGCTCTTTTGATTGCTTCCTCTTTATTATCAAAAACTTCGCTTGCACGTTCGGAACCACTTGACTTTACAGCCCAGCCATCCTCATGTATTACAACCTCTTCCCCTTCTTCCATACGTTCAGGATTGCTGTCATATTTTTTTCCTTCTTTTGAACGTTTTGTTGGCTTACCATGTTTTCTATAATCATCGATTTCATCTTTTGATGCATTTTCATGCCATTCCTTTGCTTGCTCTATGGCTATCGGAATTGCCCGTCCTTCTTCATAACCTTCATCCACCATAGCATTGGCAATGTCAATGGCTTTCTTCTTCTTAACTTCATTTAGATTTTTCATGGAAGTTGGGTAATCATTTAAAGTCCACGGCATTTTATTTCTCTCCTTGTTTTTTTACTTTACTTTTACCCTAGTTCCAGTCTGTAAAACATAGTTATATTGAAAAGCCAGACATAATCATTAGATAGGAACTTCGGCGACCGCACTGGGGAAATATACTTCGCTTTCCGCGGGCGGCTGGTGAGCCCCCTCGTGCTAACGCACTCCGGGTCTCACCGATGCCTTTCCTCCCGCTGGAGTCTTCGTATATTTCCCCAGAGCTGGTTTTAAGCTTACAAACTGATAACTGCATTAGTGATTTATAAAATTCATATCACTAAGCTTCACCAGTCCGGGGGAGCGGCGGGCGGTGACTCCTGCGGGAACAGCACGTGTCCGAAGACCAGAAGAGTGGTTTTCTCTTCGGGGCTGAGGCCGTGCCCGCGGAAAGCATCCGCCCAGAGCGATCCCGGACGGCAAGATAGCAGTTACTTCGCAATTTAACCACAATTCACTCGGTAGGACGAGTAATTGCGGTCTCAATCGTTTAGAAAACTTTCTAAAAGAAAAACAGCCAAAGCCCTGATCTTGGCCTTAGCTGTTTTCTTTCATTAAAGATTGCCCCATGACACTGACGCGATTTGTATTTCTTAATTCTTCCAGATTTTTTACGCCTATACCAAACATCGTCATCTTCAGTTCAAGTTCAATTTGATCCATTGTTTGTTTCACAGCTTCTTCTGATTCAGTAGCCGCCTTCAGCAATTGACGTGCGAAACCGATGATATCGGCTCCAATCGTAATGGCTTTTGCTGCATCCACACCTGTTTTCATTCCACCACTTGCAACAAGTGGTGCATCTGGAAGTTTGCTGCGTACAGATACAATGCAGTCTTTCGTTGGATTCCCCCAACTATTAAATGCTTCGGCAGCCGCTTTTTTTAGTGGGTCGCGCGAACGCAGTTTTTCCACCTGACTCCAGGAAGTTCCACCTGCTCCAGCAACATCTATATAGGATATTCCAGCATTGTATAACTTTTCTGCAACTACACCATCAATTCCAAATCCAACCTCTTTGACGCCCACTGGTGCATCCAGTGTTTTACAAACTTGTTCAATCTTAGGAAGCAGATTTTCAAAGTTTAAATCTCCTCCGTCCTGAACTGCTTCTTGCAAGCTATTCAAATGAAGTACAATCGAGTCCGCACCAGTTTTATCAATAATCCTTTGGCATTCTTCCGGACCATAACCATAGTTAAATTGTACTGCACCAATATTAACGATCAAAGGAGCAGTAGGCGCCTGTTCTCGAATAAGGAAAGACTCTTTATGTTTATCACTTTCCAGAAAGGCTCGTGTTGATCCAATCGCAAGTGCCCAACCATTTCTCTCAGCAGCTAGAGCAAGGTTTTGATTAATCGTTGCAGCAAGCTCTGAACCGCCAGTCATTGAACTTACTAGAAACGGCGCTTGGAGTTTCTTATTTAAAAAGCTTGTTTCCAGCGTAATATCATCAAAATTTATTTCTGGTAATGCATTATGTATAAAATGAATTCCTTCAAGGCCAGTAGACTTATTAACACCTTCTACATTTCCAGTTAAACAAAGGCGAATATGCTCGGTTTTCCGTTGATTGATTCCTTTTTCCATAGGTGGTACCTCCACTAATTTTAAAATCTTTACTTTATAGTTTACTTGTTTAGCCTATAAAATGAAAGAAAGAGCTCTCACTAATCCTATGGTATATTTAGGTTATTAAATTGAGAATAAAGGAGAGGGAAATATTGAAAGAAAAGGCTAAAGAATATGCATCCAAGGCACATAAAGAACAAACTCGGAAAAATTCAGATGCACCATATATAACCCATCCAATACGTGTAGCAGAAAGACTGGAAGCAGCAGGGTATAGTGATGAACTAATTTGTGCTGGATATTTGCATGATGTAGTGGAAGATACACCCGTAGAGATAGAGGATATCGAAAGAGAATTCGGTCCTGAAATTTCTCATATTGTTGCAGCTCATACAGAGGACAAGTCAAAGTCGTGGCGAGAACGTAAACAGCATACGATTGACACGGTAACGAATGCTGAAAAGGGGATTAAATATTTAATTATAGCAGATAAACTGGATAATCTAATCGGCCTTGAAGAAGACTTGAAGCAACAAGGAGATGCTATTTGGAAAAATTTTAATGCGGGGTTTAATGAGCAATTATGGTATAACCAATCCATCGTTAAGAATATGTATGTTGGGTTAACTGACGAAGACATTCCAGATTATTTCAAGGAGTACGAGGCAGTTGTGAAGCGGGTTTTCGGATAGATAATACGTACGCGCAACTTACTTCTTTAGTTTTTTTAATAAACCAGAAGCTATTTTATGCTCCTGGTTTTCACTTTACCTTTTATTCATTTCACTCGGTACACTGCCATTTAAAAGTACCTAATTTTAAAACAGGACTTTATACTTAGCTGGTTTATTCCGATATATAACGTAGAACATTTCTGTTTTAAATGGGGGGATTAGATGAACGTGAAAAAAGGTAAAAAGCGATTCAACAAAAGCAAGAAAGAATCATTTAATTGGAAAAATATACGCATAAGCAATAAATATTTAACTGTTATTTCTATCATTGCAGCATTATTCTTAATAGGCAGTAGCGTTGTTTTTTTTTCAATTCAATAAAACGAATGGTGATATAAAGACCATTGATGAGATAAGCATATTGGTTAATGATATGATGCAATTAACTTCAACCATACAGCAGAAAGATGTACAAATTGCCGACTATTTATTAACACAAAAGACAAAATATATCGACTCATTTAACGCGTATACCGAGGAGCTACAATCTTTATCAAACAACTTAGAATCAACACTGAATACCGATGAACAAAAGGAAATTCTAAATTCAATCCTGGCAAATGATGAAAATATTAATGATACTTTTTTTAACAAGATGGTCCCTGCTGTTGATGAAGGTCTAATCACCTATGCAGCTTCATTAAGGAACTATTCCTCTGACTTGCGTAACGAAAATACTGAACTGGTAAATCAGTTAGTTGACATCACAGAAATGAAACAAACAAAAGCCAATCTTAAAGATGTTGCAACTAGCAGTAATTCCATGAACCATCTAATTGAAGAAATTGCTTCCGTATCAGAGGAATCTGCAGCTGGGGTTGAACAAGCAGCTGCCTCCGCACAACAAACAGCAAGTTCGATGGAAGAAGTCTCTCATAGCGCAGAAGAACTTTCAGCGCTTGCAGAGAGATTAAACGAACAACTTAAAATATTTAAACTGTGAGACTAAATTCAGGGTATTTCCTTCTAAGGAAATACCCTGAATTAAAAAGTATTATTTCATTTTTGATGGTATAAAAAACATTCCTTCGTATGGTCATTTACCATACCTGTAGCCTGCATAAACGCATAGCAAATCGTTGGTCCAACAAACTTAAAACCACGTTTTTTCATGTCCTTACTCATTTGCTCCGATCTTTTTGTCTTTGCAGGTACTTCTGCAAGTGAATCCCAATCATTTTTAATTGGAGAGCCATCAACAAATTGCCAACTATACTGATCAAAGGTTCCAAACTCTTCCTGAACTTGCAGAAAAGCCCTTGCATTTGTAATAACTGAATTTATTTTACTTTTATTTCTAATAATACCCGCATTTTGTTGCAAACCATCTATTATTTTCTCATCATATTTACTGATAATCTCTGGATCAAAATTTTCAAATGCTTCTCTATAATTTTCTCTTCGTTTTAATATCGTAATCCAGCTTAATCCCGCCTGTGCACCTTCCAATGTAAGCATTTCAAATAATTTTCTATCATCATGAACAGGAACACCCCATTCGTCATCATGATAGTTTATATAGATAGGATCGGATGTGACCCAATCACAACGTTCTTTACCCATTCTAATTCTCCTCTAAATCGATTTCGTTTTCATCATAGGATATCCAATCACTAAAGCTACCCGGATATAGTTTTATATTAGTAAATCCTGCTGCTTTTAATGCAAGGATATTCGGACATGCGGAAACACCAGAACCACAGGAAACAATGATTTCATCTTCTTTGGACAAACTTGCAAAATGGTCTTGTAGCGCTTCCCCTTTTCTCCATATACCATCATCCGAGAGCACATCTTTCCAATAATAATTTTTAGCGCCCGGAATGTGACCTGCTTTGCTGTATAACGGCTCCCATTCCCCTAAGTATCGCTCTCTTGCCCGCGAATCAATTAATACGGCGGAATTTGTTTTCATTTTATCCTTAACTTCCTGCATATCTAAGATTCTATTACTATTGATTTCAGCCTGGTACTTCTTAGCTTTCAACGAAGGAAGTTTTTCTGTCACTTCATTTCCTTCTTCCACCCAGCGATTATAGCCACCTTCAAGAATATACACTCTTTCATGACCAATTGTCTCCAGTAGCCACCATAATCTTGCGGCAAACATCTCATTGCCTTGGTCGTAAATAACGACCGTTGTATTTTTATCAATCCCTATATTTCCAATTTTCGATGCAAACAGTTTAAAATCTGGTAGTGGGTGACTACCACCGTGTTTCTCTACCCTGCCGGACAAATCTTTATGAAGATCCAGATATACTGCTTCAGGCAAATGATTTTTTAGATACATTCTTCTCCCTACATCATGATCATCCAGCTCAAATCGGACATCAACAATTACCGTATTGTTTAAATGGTTTTCCAGTCTCCTCTTTAATCTGCTCACACTAATTAGATTCGTCATCGTATCCCTCCAGTAATTTACTCATATAATATTCATCTACAAATCTACCTTTTATGAATAAAGAATTTCTTTTTATCCCTTCTATCCTAAATCCCGATCTCTCATACAATTTTACAGCAGCTCGATTTTCTTTAATTACAGTTAATTCCAGTCGATAGACTTTATGCTTAGAAGCCCAACGTTCCAGCTCCTCAAACAATGCTGTTCCGATGCCCCTTCCCTGATATTCGTCTCTGATACCTACAACTATGTAAGCACTATGCTTATTTCTATTTGTATTCCCACCTATTACAAAAAGATAACCAACCAACCGTTCATCCTTTTCCACTATAACAATTGTAGAATTGTGTGATTTAGAAAGCGCTTTGATCATTTCAGACTGTTTTCCAGCTGAAACTTCCCTTTCCCCGGCTTCATACAGCATGTAAGGACTCTCACTCTCAACCCGCTCTACAAGTGAAGCAAGCTCTTCTGCATCTTCAAGTTTAACTTGTCTAATCATTCGCCCACTTCCATTCCTATCTTTATCTTTGGCTCTTTGTTTATTTCTTTTTAATCATTGAAGAGTTGAGGTAAACTACGACATAAAATAAGAAGATTCGGCGACCGCTCTGGGAAATATACTTCACTTTCCGCGGGCGGCTGGTGAGCCTCTTCATGCTAACGCATTTCAGAGTCCCACCTATGCCTTTCCTCCCGCAGGAGTCTTCGTATAGTTCCCAGAGCTAGTGTGGTGTCCAATAGTCGAATGACAGTAACCACTAGTAACCAACCTATTGATTAGAGAATGATTCCCACTATTATGGCAGTTGATTGGAGTGGAGGACAGTTGACTCCTGCGGGAAAAGCACGTGTCCGAAGACCCCACAGCGGTGGTCTTCCGCGAGGAGGCTGAGGCCGTGCCCGCGGAAAGCAACTGTCCGTAACGGAAATCAAGCAGCAGTTACATCGTAGTTTATAGATTTTTTAGCCATAACAACGATTGTTTAGAAAACATCCTTATCTAATGATACCAATTCGACAAAAGTATTCAGAATCCTTTTTACAGTTATTTCGAGTTCCGTTATATACTATGGTAAAATAATATTAAAATGAGAAGGAGCGATAAAAATAATGAGAGAAGAAATTATTGACCGCTTTACTACATACGTACAGTTGGATACACAATCAAATGAAGATTCCAAAGAGACACCTTCAACTTCAGGACAATGGGATCTTATACATTTATTGTCCGATGAATTAAAGCGTATTGGTATGGAAGATGTCGTTTTTGATGAAAATGGCTACTTAATGGCTACTCTTCCTTCAAATACAAATAAAGAAGTCCCAACTATAGGGTTCCTTGCACACGTGGATACCGCGACAGACTTTACCGGAAAAAATGTGAAACCCCAAATCGTGGAAAACTTTGACGGAAATGATTTAATACTGAACCAAGCATTAAATGTTGTCCTATCCTCCAAGGATTTCCCTGAGCTTCCAAGCTACAAAGGACATACACTTATTACTACCGACGGCACAACATTGCTTGGTGCAGACAATAAAGCAGGCATAGCAGAAATTATGACTGCGATGAATCATCTCATTCAGCACCCTGAAATCAAACATGGGAAAATTCGTGTTGCCTTTACCCCCGATGAAGAAATCGGCCGTGGGCCTCATAAATTTGATGTGGAACGTTTTGATGCTACTTATGCTTATACAGTGGATGGCGGTCCGCTTGGTGAATTACAATATGAAAGTTTCAATGCGGCTGCAGCAAAGGTAACGTTTAAAGGCAATAGTGTTCATCCAGGTACCGCAAAAAATAAAATGGTGAATGCCGCGAAATTAGCTACTGAATTCATCACGAAGTTCCCGGAGAATGAATCTCCGGAGCAAACAGAAGGCTATGAAGGCTTCTATCATCTTATCTCCGTTAACGGTGATGTGGAAAACGCAATGGTCTATTACATCATCCGTGATCATGACAAAGAAAAGTTCGAGGAACGAAAAACTACCATGCAGAAATTTGTTCAGGAAATGAAAGAAACCTATGGCGACGCTGCTGTTGAATTGAATATGTCGGACCAGTATTACAATATGGGTGAAAAAATTGAGCCCGTCCTAGGAATTGTGGATATTGCCCGTCAGGCGATGGAAAACCTGGACATTGATCCCATCGTCGAACCGATTCGCGGAGGAACAGATGGTTCCCAATTATCGTTCATGGGATTGCCAACCCCAAATATTTTTACAGGCGGTGAGAACTTCCATGGCAAATTTGAATATATTTCTGTGAACAATATGGAAAAAGCATCCAATGTCATTGTGGAGATCTGTAAGTTGTTCGAAGCTGAATAATATTCAAGTCAGATTCTATATTAGAATCTGGCTTCCTCCTTTTCTACATCAATAAAAAAAGAAGCCGTCAGTCCAATTGCCATGAGAGCAGCCAGAACAATAAGTGTGATAGTATAACTTCCATTATGCATAAGCCATATTGATAGTAAAGGACCTAAAGTAGCACCTATAAATAGAATAAAAGCATAAAAAGATGCAGCCATAGCACGCTCCTTCCCACCAAAATCCCCGACTAGCAACATGATTGCGGGAAATGTAATCGAAATACCTGCTACGTAAAAAATACTCATCAGCGCGATAACAACCAGATTCGTTGCCATTCCGACTGCTACTAATCCTACTACGCTCATGAACAACCCCATTCGAAACACAAGTAAAAGGCCATACCTCTTGATAAGACTTCCTGCTAACAAAGAAAGAATCATTCCAATAACACCGACTGCACGAATAGTGAGGATTTCCTTATCGGATAAATAAAAAGGTGAGCTGCTCAGATATGCACCAAGTATGGTGTACATCCCGATAAATGTTAAAAGCAGCATCATGGTAATCAGATAACAAAGTAATAAATTTTTATCTGTGAATATTCGTTTTACTGTTAATAAATAATCTTTTATAATCATGCTCTTAGCTTCGGCCCGATTCTCGTACAGAAGAAAGTATACAGCAATCGCGCAACTAAAATACAACCCTCCAAAAATCAGAAAAATTTTCTGCCAATCAAACGTTTGATTAATAATTCCGGCCACCACCTGACCGAATATTCCTGCAGTCACAAAGCCAAAACTTATAAAGCCAATAACGGTAGCTATTTTACTTGTCGGAAAAACATCATACACATAGGCCAATGCTGAGGGAGCAAATGTTGCAGCCACAAGCCCCTGCAATCCACGCAACACTACAAATAGAAGAAAGTCATCGATAAATCCAATGGATACGGAAACTGCTGTTAAACAGCATAACCCGAATAAAATTATAGGTTTACGCCCAAATCGATCTGATAATGGTCCAAATATTAAAAAACCAATTGCGTAGAAAACAGAAAATATGCTGGTTGGCCAAGCAGCAATACTTGGCTCTACGTGAAATATCTCAGAAAACTGACTAGTTAAGGGTGTTGTAACATAAACACTGGATACAACAAATAAAGCACAGCAAAAAAGTAACAGCGTAAGAGTTAGATCACTACCCCTTGTTTGATACCTTTCATTAATGTCCATACTTGAATCCTCCCCTGCAATACATAAGATATGAAGACATGAGTCCTTTCATAACCTTGCAAGTTCACAACCTATTAAAATTTTCCAACCTTTCCGAATGAATTGTATTTTAACTGACTACTGTTCTTGTAAAGGCATATGTGAGAAAATGATTATACGTTTATACTTCTGTTATGATTTATAAAACATAATTTACAATAAGGCAGATTCTCAGGGGAGATATGTATCATGTTTAAGAAACGTCTAACTATTTCGTTTATAATAGTTACAATATTATGCACGATGTCCGCATGCTCATTATTTGATCAAACGTTTGATCAAATAGATGAAACAAGTGAAGCACCTTCAAATCCCACCCCGGAACAAGAGGGGAATGCGTCGGATCCAAGCAAGAATCCGGAACAAGAAGAGCAAGTTATCCTTATCCCAGAAGACTCTCTTCAAAAGAAAGATAAAGGCGATCAAGTGATAAAACTGCAAACTGTATTCAATCATATGGGATATGAGTTAACTGTGAATGGTGAATTTGATGACGCCACCGCATGGGCTGTAACCGATTTCCAGTTACAGAGCGATTTATTGTTAGCATCAGGGATTTATGATGAGTCAACAAAAACAGTATTAAAAGATGTAATCGAAACTAACGTAGCAATTACTGCCGGTTCGGGATTGCCTCAAAAAGTAGAACCTGCATTTACAGACGCTGGTACAGAGGTTATCGCAAACCCTTATGATCAGCTCGCACTCATCAATAAAGAACACGCCCTGCCAGCAGATTATATTCCAGAGGATTTAGTAGTTCCTAATGTCCGTTTTCCTTTCACAGAAGATTTGCCAAAAAAACAGATGCGGGAAGCAGCTGCAAAATCTTTAGAAAAATTATTTACTGCAGCTGATGAAGCTGGACTTGAACTATTTGCTCAGTCTGGCTATCGTTCTTATGATAGACAGGATACTATCTTTGCTTCCAATTCCCTCGAGCATGGGGAGGAAACAGCAAATACTTTCAGCGCACGTCCTGGTGAAAGTGAGCATCAATCTGGACTTACAATGGATATTACTAGCCCTAAAGTTAACTTTGATTTAATTACTGACTTTGGGGATACAGATGAAGGAAAATGGATGGAAGAAAATTCCGCAAAATACGGTTTTATTATACGTTTCCCAGAAGGAAAAGAAGAGATTACTAAATATCAATATGAACCATGGCATCTTCGTTTTGTAGGTGAGAAGGCTGCAAAGGAAATCATGTCCCAAGAAATTACATTGGAAGAATATTTAGAGACAGTAGAATAAAGAAATTAATCCTGTTCATTAAGAGCAGGGTTTTTTTATGATTAAATTATTAAAAAGAGGGTATTTTCTCTGTATGTAACATAGGAGAACGATTATTTTTCCTATGGATTTCACATATTTACAGAAGTTGGTGTTACTATGTTCGGTTTAATGGATTTTTTAAAATTAACAATTTCTATTTTTATTATTTTACCTATCGTATCGATGATTAGAGAAGTTGGTTATTTAATTGCAGGCAAAATCTTTGGAGTTAAAGAGGCATCCATTACAATCGGTTCAGGTCCTTATCTCTTCAAATTTTGGATATTCGAAGTACGAAGATTTTATTTCATGTACAGTTGGTGTCATTATGATTCGCTCGAAAGAGATACTAAAATTGCTCATATATTTATATACGCCTCCCCTATTCTTGCCAATTTGTTTGTTGCATTAGGCATTAACGCACTTCTGGCAAATAACTTACTTGAATATGAAACATTCTGGAATCAGTTTATTTTTTACGCCTTTTATTTTTTGCTTTTTGATGCGATCCCAATGTATTACCCAGATGGACAGCCAAGTAATGGGAGAGTGGTCTATGATATCATTCGTTATGGGAGACGCAGTGATTTCAAGCGAAATGACCCGCAAATGAATGTACCGATGGAGTCGGAAGAGGATAAATGAGAACGGATTAAAAATAGATGGAGTAAGAGGAGAAAAAGAGGGGCAGCTCTTTATACATTTTCCGAGGAGCGTGCATTCTTAGTTAATGCGGAATCAATTTGTTTATCCAGTGCTTTTATACGCTCGAGAGCAACATATTCCTCGATTTGTTTATAATGATGATTTCCACCATTTTCTTCGTCTGCTTCATCTGCCAATGATACAACCTGCTGCAATGGTTTTAATTTCAGTTCTCCTTTTGGTAAATAAGAGTCCGTATGGAGCAAAATAGCAACTGCTATTTCCTTGGCAGCCTGACGATCTTCTCCAATGCGAATGAGCAGTTTATGGGCCCTGCTAGCACCTTTTATTGCATGAATATCATTCTCTTTGTACAACTCATAATCCCACTCTCCATCTCGATACCATGTATAATGCCCAATATCATGAAGCAGCGCAGCCTTCGTAGCATGATCTGGATTTACATCGAACCGTCCGGAAAAAATATATGCGTATTCTGCGACAGCAATTGCATGTGCAATGCCTGACCTTTTTAAATATTTCTGTGTAACAGGATGCGTAAAAACTTGTTCTAGTGTTACCTTCCTCATAGTAGTATTCTCCTTTCCCTAATTTACAACTTTATTCCGCGAAGGAAATTTTATCCCCCACTGAAGACGCTTAAACATATTGGTTCTCTTTCTCAAGTAGTGAATCTAACTAAATATAAATTTTAACGAATATAGCATAAATCGTACATATATACAATAGTTACCTTTTTTAAAATTGCTCAAACACTCCTATCCTCCATTAAAATGGTTTCAGAATCATCAGTGCAATGATAATCAGGAAAATAAGGTTTTCGATTCGTTCAAAGAAGAAAAGTTTATTAGATAGTATATGATAAACATCTGGAATTTCTTCAGCTTCATACTCCGTTAATAATGCTTTAACTGGTTTGGACCTTGGTGCCAAGACAAATGGCCCAATAGCCAAAGCCCCGAAAAATAAAGCAAGGCTCAGCCAATACCATCCTTGTGTAAAAAGATACGTATGAATAAACCCCATCCAAATTCCTGTTATAAGCAATAATGTTCCGCCGACCATTGTAAAGATATGAAGTCGATTACGTATTTTGTAAGCATGTCTAAGCTCTGTCATATTAGTAGCCTTCTTAACAGTTAAAATCATTACAAATCCCGGACCCATCCCTAGTATTGCAGAAAATATATGAATAAATACAAGTAATTCATAAAGTGACATAAGGGCACCCTCCTAAAATAATTACTATAAATAAGCATATACTTTTTTAAAAATTATGTTGTGACATTCATCACATAACAAGATTTTTTTCATCAAAAAAACACAGAAATTCGTACTTCCTGTGTCTTTGAAAAATTATAATCTATAAATGCTTCAATCACTTTAAAAATCTTCAATTAAACGCTCTGTAACAGTACCATCCTTTGAACAACGATAGTAACGATTGCTTTGCACATCCACTAATGCAAGTGCAGCTGCATCTTCAGGGAATGTTCCATTTCCAAGATCACATTGTATGAATTGTCCTTTTACATGTACCGTGTTATAGGGATTATGACCACGATATACATATTTTCCACCTGTCCAGGTCTTCAGAATTGTTTCATCCATTTCAAGCAATTCTTTTTGGTTTATCCAAACAATTTCCCTCGGCTGGTTTTCTTTGTCTACTCCGATACTTACACCCGCATGCGTATAAATGGCATAATCATCCTCAAAAATAAGGGGTAGCCTCTCCAACCATTTAGCATATTCTTCGGCGACATCCCAACCCTTCTCTGATCCAAAAACCTTCTTGAAACTTGCTATCGTATCATCTCCACCAAATTCCATCCACATGGGAGAAAGCTCATTCATAAACCAAATCATCATTTCCTCATGATTTCCAATCAGGATATGAATCCTATCCGAATATTGTTCATGATTATTCTTAGCCCATTGCAACATTTCTGCACTCTTTGGACCACGATTAATCATATCTCCACCAATAATTAGACGGTCCTTTTCCGGATTGAAGTTCACATGATTAATTAAAGATATAAATGAGTTGTAATCACCATGGATATCACAAGTATAAAACGTTCTCATTTGTTAACTCCCTTTTATTTCAATAGTTAAATTTATTATTAAGGTAAGTATTCACCTAACAGTCATGAACTTATTTTATCCTTGAGACAAATTCTTGTAAAGCCGTTTTTGAAATTAAGATATATATTCAAAGTACTTACTAACAAGTAATTGCATTTCCAAATTTAATCCTATACAATTTAACTGAAAAAGATTATCAATTAAATACTAGTTTAGGGGTATATAGCTATGGAAAAATCAGAATTAGCAAGAATTATCCGTGAAAGGCGCGCGGTGAAAAAAGGATATAACGATAAAGAAGTTACAGAAGAAAAAGTTCTCGAATTATTGGAAGACGCCATTTGGGCACCTAACCATGGATTGAGACAGCCATGGAGATTTCTTTTTGTTGGCGAAAAGCAGTTAACTGGTTTCGCTAAAAGAGTAGCGTCTACCTATCCAGAAGATAGACAAAAAAACCGGGAAGATTATCTAACTGAGCCGAACGCCATACTTGTTGTTATGATGGAAGAGCCTGAAATTCCAAAACAGTGGGAAGAAAATTATGGGGCAACTGCATCCATGATCCAAAACTTCTGGCTACTTGCCTGGGAGGAAGGACTTGGTGTTGTTTGGAAAACAAACCCTCATATTTATGATCCAAAAGTCAAAGAATTACTTCATGTTGGGGATAATGAAAAAATAATTGGTTTTCTGCATCTTGGATACTTTGATGAACAACCCGTTACTAATGAAAGAATCTCCGCTAGAGATAAATTCACGTCATTTAACGCATAATGTACAGATAAGCAGCTTGGAAGACCCTTCCTAAGCTGCCTATTTTATTTTACCCCTTCTCCTTTTCGCTTCTTTAAATTCCTCTTCTGTAAGCTCTCCCCTTTCCAGTCTTTCTTTCATGATCGTTAAAGAATCCTTCGCGTTGGGTTGAAATTTCCCGGATCGGAACTTGCTCAAAATAACGATTAGAATGATTAGGATAATAATTGAAAGGACTATTCTCACAATCCACTCTACAGGCATTCCCATCACCTCATGAACTATATTACCCGTTCTGAATATATTTAATCTAAAGCTATTTATTCCAACAGCTTCACGCATTTAATTAATAGTCTGAATTATTCTTTAAAAATGACTTGACATTTATATTCAATTATCTTAATATTAGTTTTAATAACTTAAATAACTTAAGCAATGACGAAGATTAGTAGTCTATCGGGACACGCAAGAGAGCTGGTGGTTGGTGCAAACCAGTGTGATTCCAATAGATGAATGGACTTCTGAGCTTCCAAACCGAACCATGACTTCTATTTGCAGTAGGCTTTGGCGAACAGGTCTCATCGTTATACGAGACGAGAATATTAAGCATTATGCTTAATATTGCTAAAGTGAGCTGTTTTCAGCTAATAAAGGTGGTACCACGGTCCCTCGTCCTTTTCGGATGAGGGGCCTTTTTGTATTATCAGAACAAAATTTCATATTAAAATCGTTAAGTAAGAGTAGTAGACAATTTCAGAAGCGTTAAAGAGAGCTGGTGTTGGTGGGATTCCAGTACGCGGGTAATTGTTGAATGGACTTACGAGAGGTTTCCTTAAAAAGCGGGATTGGGGCTTGATTACGGAAACACGGTCTTCCGCCGTTAGATGGATAGGATATCGGATTCATATCATAAGTTTGAATTCCCGTATCTGAATAAGATGAAAAGATTTCCTTTTCAAGTGAGGTGGCACCGCGGTCACATACGTCCTCTATAAGCACATGTTATATGTGTTTATAGAGGACTTTTTTATTTACTTAAAAAATTCTTAAAAGAGGTGAGAAAGATGCAGAACAATCACTCATTCAAGTATACAAAGATGGCTGCTGGAGATTTAACCCCTATACAGGTACTCGAAAATTTAACAGGAAGGAAAAAATTCTTGTTGGAGAGCACCTTTCAACATGATCAGAAAGGGAAATTTTCTTTTTTAGGTATGAACCCGTATGAAGAAATAATTGGTCGTGGAAATCAAACAACGATTATCAACATGGAAACAGACAAATTGGAAACTAAAAAAGAAAATGCTCTCTTGTACATTAAAAATCATTTACCAATGGTGGAAACAAATTTACCGTTGCCTTTCTTTGGTGGAGCAGTTGGTTATATCGGATACGATTCTATTCGAGCTTTTGAAGACATAGGGAATCCCTTGCCAGATGAACTGGATATGCCTGACATTCATTTCATGATTTACAAGGATGTGATTGTTTTCGATCATACAAACAACGATATTTATCTTATTGCTGTGAATCCGAATAATGAATCCGAGAATGTTCTTGAAGCGAGAATTGAAAAATTAAAAGAATCACTATTGAAAGACGAAAATTCTACTACTATTGATTTTGGAAGCATCCATTTTGAATCGGAAACGACAGAAGAAAGCTTTAAGGAGAAAGTTAAAATTGCCAAAGAACATATAAAACATGGTGATATTTTTCAGGTGGTACTATCCCAACGGATGACCGCAAAAATTAATGAGCACCCGAGTTTCCCCCTTTCTTTCTATCAAAAGTTGAGAAAGGCGAATCCTTCTCCATATATGTTTTATATCGACTTTGAGGATTATCTGATTCTAGGAGCATCACCAGAAAGTTTAGTTCAGACGACCGGAAGAGAAATAGTTACAAATCCAATTGCAGGAACAAGACCTCGAGGCAGAACGACTGCTGAAGATGAGGTGCTTATGAATGATCTGCTTTCGGATGAAAAGGAAATTGCTGAACACCGAATGCTCGTTGACCTAAGTAGAAATGATATAGGGCGTGTATGCGAGATTAACAGTATTACTGTTCCCACCTATATGAAAATAGAAAAATACCAGCATGTCATGCATATTGTTTCTGAAGTTAAAGGGAGATTGCATAAAAACTATTCAGGCATCGATGCACTGATCACCTGCCTTCCAGCAGGGACCGTCTCTGGCGCACCTAAGATCAGGGCGATGCAAATTATAAATAAACTGGAAGAAAAAAAGCGAGGTGCATATGGTGGCGGTATCGGCTATATTAATTTCAATCATGATTTAAATATCGCTCTTACGATACGATCATTGGTTATTAAAAATAACATTGCTCACTTACAGGCTGGAGCTGGAATCGTTTTTGATTCTGTACCAGAAAATGAATATAAAGAAACATTGAATAAAGCAAGATCTTTAATGGAGGTGCAGGAACTTGATCCTATTAATTGATAATTATGATTCATTCACCTATAACCTTTTCCAATATTTTTCCGAACAGAATGTCGAAGTCGTAGTTGTAAGAAATGACAAAATATCAATAAATGAAATTAAAAAAATGGACCCTGAGGCAATCATTATTTCGCCGGGTCCTGGATTACCGAACAAAGCAGGTATGTGTATAGACACTGTGAAAGAATTCTATACATCTATTCCGATATTTGGAATATGTCTCGGGCATCAGGTCATTGGAGAAGCACTAGGAGGTAAGGTGCGACCAGCAAAGCAAATCAAACATGGTAAAACTTCACTTGTATCCCATAACGAATCTGGGGCTTTCAAATATTTGCAAAACCCAGCAGAAGTCATGCGCTATCATTCTTACGTTATCGACCAAGAGGATTTTCCTGATGAGTTGGAAATTGTAGCAAGATCTATCGATGACGATGAAATCATGGCAATCAAACATTATAAATACCCAATTTATGGACTGCAATTTCATCCAGAATCGATAGGAACCATTTCCGGTAAACAAATAATCAAAAATTTCCTAAGTGAAATAGGAAAGGAGTTAGCTACAAATGAAACAGTATCTCAAAAAAGTAATTAATGGTGAAAATTTAACGGTAGAGGAAATGAAGGCAGCAACAAATTATTGCTTTACGGATGAAGTGACAGAATCTGAAATTGCCGCATTACTCACAGCTCTACAAGCAAAGGGAGAAACGGCAGATGAGATAGCTGGTCTTGTTGAAGTCATTCGTGGGAAATCATCTTTCCATACGAGCCCAATACCCGATGCAATCGATAACTGTGGTACAGGTGGTGACCAATCCTACAGCTTCAATATCAGCACAACCTCGGCTTTTGTAATGGCAGGTGCTGGAATTACTGTTGCAAAACACGGAAATCGTAGCATATCAAGCAAAACCGGTAGCGCAGATGTACTGGAGCATTTAGGTGTCTCGCTCTCATTTTCAAAAGAGCATGTCGAGCAAATGTTGATCGAAAATAAGATTGCTTTCCTATTTGCACCACATGTCCATGAAGCACTGAAACCATTTTCAATCGTACGCAAAAATCTGGGATTACCTACCATTTTCAATGCAATTGGCCCACTGACAAACCCAATTCAACTGGATACACAATTAATCGGTGTTTACCGAAAAGATTTGCTTCCTACCATAGCTGAATCTTTGAAAAAGTTAGGAAGACGTCGTGCCGTAGTAGTTACTGGTGCTGGTTCCATGGATGAAGCCTCTCTTGCAGGTGCTAACGATTTAATTATTCTTGAAAATGGGGAGCTTACATCCATTAGTCTTCATCCTGAAGAAGTTGGTTTACCCGTATATTCAAACGACAAGATTCGTGGTGGCAATCCAAAAGAAAATGCCGAAATCCTCATGTCTGTTTTAAAAGGTAAACAAGGAGCATATTTTGATACTGTGTTATTAAATGCAGGATTAGGGATATTTACCAATGGTAAAGCAGCCACCATAAAGGATGGAATCAGCTTGGCACGCGAAAGTATCCTCTCAGGTGCAGCATTAGAGAGATTAGAACGTCTAGTTGACTTTAGTAGTAAAATTCCAAGCGAGGTGTATTAAATGACAATCCTAGATAAAATTTTAACTGAAAAGGCAAAAGAAATTGTTCAATTAATCAATGTTCCATTATTAGAAGGAAATAAAAAATCCGTTCCTACTTTTAAAAGTATCGTTGCATCTTCTTCCAATATGAATATTATCGCTGAAATCAAACGGTCCTCCCCTTCCAAGGGAGCGATTGATATGGATGTCAATCCAGTTGAGCAGGCAAAGCAATACGAGGAATCAGGTGCTGCAGCCATATCCGTATTAACTGACAAACCCTTTTTCAATGGTTCTATGAAAGATTTGCAAGCAGTCAGAAAAGCCGTTGACCTTCCCATTTTATGTAAGGACTTTATCATCGACTCGATTCAGATAGATCATGCCAAGGCTGCTGGAGCTAATATTATTCTGCTTATCGTTGCGGCACTATCCGATGAACAATTTAAAAAGCTCTATAACTATGCAACAGAACTGGATCTGGAAGTACTCATCGAAGTCCATAATGAAGAGGAAATGACGCGAGCTCTGGAAATGAATCCAGAAATCATCGGAATCAATAATCGGAACTTAAAGACATTTGAAATTGATTTGCAGACAACAGAGAAACTTGCGGCTATGATAAAGAATCCGGAAACCATCCTAATCAGCGAAAGTGGAATGAAGACAACTAAAGATGTGCAACGTGCTGCGAATGCAGGCGCAAATGCTGTCCTTGTTGGTGAGACATTTATGCGGGCCGACAATGTTGAAGAAACCTTTAAGGCATTTCAGATTCCGTTACCTGTTGGAGCAAAAATAAATGCTTGTTAAAATCTGTGGGATAACAACGATTGAAGCAGCCGACGCTGCAGTAAAGGCTGATGCTGATTTTATAGGATTTGTGTTTGCAGAAAGCAAGCGGGAAATCTCACCTGAAGCTGCTGCTTCCATAGCAGCTTCCATCCCTACTTCAATTAAAAAAGTCGGCGTATTTGTAAATGAGACAGTTGAAAACATGAAGCGAACCGCTGAGGTTGTTGGGCTCGATATTATTCAATTACATGGTGATGAACCAGCTGAAGTAGCGGAGCAATTGCCCTATGGAATTATTAAAGCTTTTCCAGCAGAAAAAGAAGCACTTGAAAATCTAAAAACATATCCTTGTGATTACTGCCTATTGGATACACCAGGCAAAAGGAGCCGTGGTGGAAACGGATCCGTATTCGATTGGAGTTTGCTTGAAAATCTGCAGTTGGATCACAGTAATATCATACTAGCCGGTGGATTAACTCCGGAAAATGTGGAACGCGGAATTAAAAAAGTGAAACCCGCAGCAGTCGATGTATCAAGTGGAGTTGAAACGGACGGGAAAAAGGATATTACTAAAATTCGAAAATTTATTACAAATGCCAAACAAACACGGAAGGATGAAGACTCATGACATCGTATACCATGCCAGATAAAACCGGAAAATATGGGGATTTTGGAGGAAGGTTCGTTCCAGAATTATTGATGCCTGCTGTAATTGAGCTAGAAGAAGCATATGAAACAGCAATGAAAGACCCTGATTTCATCAATGAATTAAACTATTATTTAAAACAATATATCGGGCGCGAAACACCATTATATTTCGCAGAGCAGATGACCAAAAACCTTGGTGGTGCTCAAGTTTACTTAAAACGCGAAGACCTAAATCATACAGGAGCACATAAAATCAATAACACCATCGGCCAAGCACTTTTAACGGTTCGAATGGGCAAGAAGAAAGT
This sequence comes from Oceanobacillus sp. CF4.6, assembly GCF_051262635.1. Classification (NCBI taxonomy): domain Bacteria; kingdom Bacillati; phylum Bacillota; class Bacilli; order Caryophanales; family Bacillaceae; genus Oceanobacillus; species Oceanobacillus sp. CF4.6. The sequence continues at coordinate 116,192 of NZ_JBIMEX010000009.1, forward strand.
TGTTGCAGAAACGGGAGCAGGTCAACATGGCGTCGCTACAGCAACCGTATGTGCACTGCTTGGGCTTGATTGTATCGTGTTCATGGGTGAAGAAGATATTCGCCGGCAAAAATTGAATGTCTTCCGAATGGAGCTACTAGGTGCTGAAGTTAGAAGTGTCTCCCAAGGCAGTGGCACCCTGAAAGATGCGGTCAATGAAGCATTACGTTACTGGGTCAATCATGTGGAAGACACACATTATATTATTGGTTCTGTTGTCGGACCACATCCATTCCCGAAAATCGTTCGTGATCTGCAATCTGTTATTGGTTCCGAAACGAAAAAACAAATCATGAAACAGAATGGCAAGCTTCCAGAAGCTGTCATTGCCTGTGTCGGTGGTGGAAGTAATGCAATGGGTATGTTTTATCCATTTATAGAAGATAAGAATGTATCACTATTTGGAGTAGAAGCTGGTGGTGCCGGCATCGAAACAAATAAACATGCAGCAACATTAACAGGTGGAAATATTGGTGTATTACACGGGACAATGACATATCTCTTGCAGGATGCGCACGGCCAAATTAAAGAAGCCTCCTCCATTTCTGCAGGTCTGGACTATCCTGGAGTGGGGCCAGAACACAGTCATTTACACGAGACAAATCGTGTCACATACACATCAATCACTGATGAGGAAGCACTTGATGCATTTCAATATTTATCAAAAACAGAAGGAATTATCCCGGCATTGGAGAGTGCTCATGCAGTGGCATATGCCATGAAGCTCGCGCCTGAAATGTCACCAGATGAGACAATTGTCATCTGTCTTTCAGGCCGCGGGGATAAAGATGTAGAACAAGTAAAAGACCGGATTGGAGGAAAATTATAATGGGCAAAGCAAAATTAGAAAAAGCCTTAAAGGAAAAAATCAAATCCAATCAAAATATATTTGCTCCATATATTATGGCTGGTGATGGCGGACTCGATATTTTGGAAGAGAGAATAAATTTTATACAGGAATGTGGGGCATCAGCAATTGAACTTGGTATCCCCTTCTCGGATCCAGTTGCAGATGGTCCAACTATTCAAGAGGCTGGCATACGTGCATTAGACAATGGTACAACCTTAACAAATGTATTAGAGACATTGCAATCTACGAAAGAAAATCGCTCTATTCCAATTGTCATCATGACTTATTTAAATCCCATTTTAGTTTACGGGATAGAAAAATTTGCTGTAGACGCAGCGAACGCAGGGGTTGATGGTATTATTATACCTGATTTGCCAATGGAGGAAGAACACATTATTTCCCCCTCTTTAAGTGATCATGATATTGCATTTGTCAGGCTTGCCGCAATGACAAGTCCAAAAGAACGTTTAGTGGAACTCGCAAAGCGTTCAGAAGGATTCCTATATGCAGTGGCTGTCAATGGAACGACAGGAGCCCGGACAAAACATGATACGAATGTAACTTCCTACCTGGATGATTTAAAGAAATATAGTGATGTACCTGTATTAGCTGGTTTTGGGGTGTCCAATACAGAACAGGCACATGCACTTAGTAAGCATTGTGATGGGGTAATTGTTGGAAGCAAAATCGTTCAGCTTTTACACGAAAAACAATTTAAGGAAGTTAATCGCTTGATTGAAGGAAGTATCCTTGCAGAAGTGAAAAGTTAGATAAGCGGCTTTCATATCGTATTAATTTTGGATTACATGAATTATCAAACTTATCTTTACATTTCCAAAAATTACAAGTAAACTTTAATAGTAAACACTTAATTAATTAAATAAATACGCACTAGGGGAGCTTTTAAGGCTGAGAAATACCTTCTATCGGTATTGACCCTTTGTACCCGATATGGATAATACTATCGTGGGGAATGTGCAGTCGATGTGTATTTTTTAACCTTCACTAAAAGGACTGCAGTCTATTTCCTGCAGTCCTTTTTAGTGAAGAATTTTGGATATAGGAGGTGAAAATATTGAACAGGCAATGGGCATTTATTGATACGGGTCTAAATGATGCGGCAATAAATATGGCGTTTGATGAATGTTTAATCAATTGGCATAGTGAAGGGAAAATCCCCCCAACACTCCGGTTCTATGGATGGTCGGCTCCAAGTCTATCTGTTGGGTATTTCCAAAAGGTGGAAAATAAAATTGACTTTGAAGCAATCGTACGCCATAACTGCCAGTTTGTTCGTCGATTGACCGGCGGCAGTGCGGTACTACATGACGACGAACTAACATACAGTTTGGTTATTTCTGAAAGTGAACCTGGCATTCCAAAGTCCGTACAGGAAGCTTATTACACTTTATCAAAGGGTGTTTTGGAAGGATATAAAAATTTAGGTATTCCCGCTGAATATGAACTGGAAAAGAAACGCTCAGAGTCAGGAAGAACAGCTATATGCTTCGAAAAACCGGCAATCTACGAAATGGTAGTGAATGGGAAAAAGTTATCTGGTAATGCACAAACAAGAAAAAAAGGTGTACTGCTGCAACATGGTTCTCTACCAATTAGCATTAACACGACAATGCTATTTGATTTATTTCAATTTTCTACCGATAAATTACGCGAAAGACAGCGAAATGGCTTTTCTAAGAAAGCGATTACAATCAATCAGTTAACAGATGAAAAAGTGAATGATGAAATATTGAAAAAGGCTTTTAAAGAAGGTTTCAAGAACGGATTAAATATTGATTTCCATCCGCTAAAACTGTCAGAAGATGATTGGAATGAAGTGAAAGAACTAGCCAAGACAAAATATGAATTGGATATACGGGATACTAACTTAGATAAGGAGCGTGCAAACATTGACAAAACAGGCAGAGTACATTCGTAAACCCGAATGGTTAAAAACGAAAATTAATACTAATGATTCCTACAAAAAATTAAAGAACTTAATGCGTGATAAGCGACTAAATACAGTTTGTGAAGAAGCAAAATGCCCTAATATCTATGAATGCTGGAGTGAGCGGAAAACAGCTACATTTATGATTTTAGGTGATACATGTACACGTGGTTGCCGATTCTGTGCGGTTAAAACAGGACTACCTAACGAACTTGACTGGGGTGAACCGAAACGTGTTGCTGATTCGGTTGAAATTATGGGACTGAAACATGTTGTTGTAACAGCGGTAGCTCGTGATGATCTAGCTGATGGTGGTGCAGCTGTTTTTGCCAATACGGTTCGGGCAATTCGGGCACAACGCCCCGGATGTACGATTGAAATCCTCCCATCAGATATGAAAGGTGATTATGAAAGTTTACATACATTAATGGACAGTGAGCCCGATATCTTTAATCACAATATTGAGACGGTTAGACGATTAACCAAACGTGTTCGAGCAATTGCCAAGTATGATCGGTCTCTCCTGCTTCTTAAGCGCGTAAAGGAGATTGCACCAAATGTCCCTACAAAGTCAAGTATCATGTTAGGTCTCGGGGAAACGAAAGAAGAAATCGTGGAAGCGATGGATGACTTATTAGCGCACAATGTCGATATTATAACCATTGGCCAATATTTGCAACCAACGAAAAAGCATTTAAATGTTGAGCGTTACTACCATCCGGATGAATTTGAAGAGTTAAAAAGAATTGCTTTAGAAAAAGGTTTTTCTCATTGTGAATCTGGTCCTCTTGTACGCTCGTCCTATCATGCTGATGAGCAGGTTAGCCAAACCTCTGCCCAAAAAAGAATTGACTATATGAAGGGTGTCGAGTCACAAGAAGATAAAGAAGTTAATTTTAAATTTTAATTTAAGCTTTCATATTTTAAAGGACCCCAACAATTTGCTTGGGGCCCTTTAACTAGGAATAATTTTTAAGCCCAAAAATGGATATCGTTCGATGCTACATATTTTTATTATCTTCATTAAAAAAAGGAGAAGCCAATGTTAATCGACCTCTCAGGTAATCATGGGTTGTTGGAATAAATCTATGACTACTATTGTCTAGATTTATACTTTATGTATATGTATCAGCTAGATGCCTTGTCTCGTCACTTTAACTACTGTAAACGTCCATTTTTTTAAAATCAGTAAAAATCCTTAAGCAAGTTGCACTTAAGGATCCTAAAATTATTGATTATCCTCTTTATTTTTAAACTTCCGTTCACTTTGTGAGGCATCTTTTGTTTTTGTTTTCTTCTTTTCATCTTTCATTTCAATCTTTAAATCTTCCAGAGGGATATCATCTGCAAACTTTTGATTTTCAAACTCATCGAGCTTCGTTCTGTCTTCCTCATTCCATTTTGTCTTTTCTTTGTTTGGTGATTGTTTATCCTGATTACTCATTACGTTCACCTCAATTGTCTTGTTTTAGTTCACTTATCCATTCTGATTAAGATATAAACATCATTTATGATTAAAATTCCCTTTCTTACTATACTAGAGTTAAGGCATATTACTCGGAGGTATAAAAAATGAGAGAATTTGAAGAACTTTCATCAATTCAAACAGTGGATAATTTTATAGTAGCAAATGAACTATCTGAGTATTGCAGACAGAATGAGCCACTACTGCGGAGTTTTGAGCCACCGTTTGCGGACAATTGAGCCAGTGAATGCGGAGTGGAGAGCCACTGATTATCATGAGAGAAAAATAGGCTTTTTCTATTTGCTGTCGACTTAGGGAACATAGTGCCGTTTTCTGATGAATGTAAATTTATTGTGTATTTTTTATAATTATCCAAACGATGGGTTGATTCCGAAGACTACTGGCATGTCGGTCCAAGTTTCCAACGACTATCTTACATGTGTTTATAAGGAGGTAAAACAATGAAGAAACGAAACGCTATCATCGGAGGTATTTTAGGGACAGCGCTTGTTATTTCTGGATTTCTTTTACAAGATGAATCCACATCAGCAGATTCATTTGAAAAGGTGAAGGTAACAGAAAATAATAAAGTAAAGTCCGAAAGCGTTGAAGGAATGGTGCAAGAGAAAGTACCGTTCGAGATTCGTAAGCCTGCGGTTATTCCGGAAGGATTGGTACCGGTGGAACCCAAAACAAAGACCATCACCCAAGGAGCCAATAAGTTAAATGTGATGCAGCAAGGATGGGTGGATAAAGATGCGGACAAAAAGTTAAAGTATCAACAAAAAGAATTGTTAATTACCCAATCCAGTGATGACGGATCAGTAAAACCAACGGAGATTCTTTCAAAAGGGGAAAAAATTGAGGTATCTGGTGTAGATGCTTGGTTGATTAGCCGAGGCGAACATAATCCTGTCCAAATCATGTTCTGGAAAGATAATCAGTATTTTAATGTCAGAGGTATGAACATCGAAGTGGACAAACTAATCGAAATTGCTGAATCTCTATAATAAGCAAAAAATAAAAGCCGGTAATTCCTAGTTAAAGGGATTGCCGGCTTATTTAATGTACGCTCTAGTTGCGAATTTCATAGGGACTGTATTTCTGGAGTGACCAGTACTTGAACTAATTGTTCGTTGACTGATTTCTTCATAATGCAGTTCCAGAATCCTACGAAAATTAATCATAAAAAAACCTCCTGTATAATAAAGTCATGCTTATATGCATGCATTTTTTATTATACTAGAGGTTTTCCTATTTATCTTGCTGACTCTCCTGTCCGCAAACGGTGGCTCATTTTTCCGCACTGACTGGCTCAAAAGTCCGCATAAGTGGCTCAATTTATATGCAATAATCAAACTATCCTTTCTCTATATTTCCAGACCAAATTGCAGTGTGTGTCATGGACTACTCCCACAAGTTCGAGCGTTGATGGGAAAATATCCAGAAATTAAACTGGGACACATCAATGCCGAAGCTGTAGAAGAAGTAGCTGGACGCTTTTCCATTTTTACCGTCCCTGTATTATTACTCTTTGTGGATGGAAAAGAATATGTACGTGAAGCACGAATTGTCCATATGGATCTATTTGAAGAAAAACTGGATAAAATATATGAAAACGTGGTCAGATAAAACCGACCACGTTTCTTACTTTAACTCCATTTCATAAATATTTAATATATAATCCAGTTGAGTCTCTTTCAAATTTTCCGTTACTATTACTCCTTCATATTTTATTTCCCCAGAGTCTAAGTCGATAACAAGTAATGGTGCTTCAGTATTCTTATTTTTTTCATGACCAACTAAATATAATTCTCCGTTTTTTATTTTCATACTAAAGTGATCATTCAAGCTATTACCACTATTTATATTGGAAAGATTGATCGTTTTTAAATTCTCGATCTTTTTACTGTCCATGTTAAAGGATGCAACCTTTATGTCTTTATCCGCCAGTTCAATACTATAAAGTGTTGAATCATTTAAATAGATGGACCCACTTGACACTTGTATTTCTTCTGGCAATTGAATACTTTCCAGCTCATTTGTTTTCAAATGATAGGCTATTAATTCACTTTCATTAGGTTCGAGATAATAATTTCCATCCGCATGCTGTACTTCTTTCATATATTCCTTTATGAAAACGAGATGTTTTGCTGATCCTATATCGGATTGGTCATGAATTAGATTCACATGAGCAAATTGTGCACTAGCTTGTTCTGGATTCACTTGTATAACTTCATCAGTAACTAACTTCTCATCTGTAATATTTAACCTATATACATGTATTTCATCTGATCTCCCATTTACAGAATGATTAACCGTTGTTACGATCATTTCATTGTTTAAAACTTGAACATCCTCAATTTGAACGTAATTGTATTTGTTCTTTTCCGAAATATTTATTGTAAAATCTTTTGTCTCATTCGAATCCTTTTCCAATATATCAATATCAAATGTAAATTCTCTTGGTCCATCAACGATGTAATTATCATTGATATCAGCATAAGCTAGTATTGCCTGGTCCTCAAAAACAGCCCAGATATTATCCTTTCCTCTCATAAAATTTCGATAATTCTTTTGAAGTCGCTCCATCTCGCCATCGGTGTAAATTCCTCCAAGGCGATCTAAAAAGGATTGCTCACTAGCATACATCGTTCCTTCTGAAGTGATTTCGGCATATTCACCGTTTATACCCTCGCTGTAATCTGCACGAATGGTAATATTCGCAATTTCATCTTCATTTCCGTTCTGTGTATCTAGGACAAATTCAGGATAATTATTACTTGCCATAGCAGATTGAATATAAAATGCTCCTATGGTTAAAACAGTTATGATACTAATTGAAATTAATTTCCAATAACGCAACATTTTCTCATCCTCCCTTAGACGGTTATTCTCTTATTCATTAGATAATTACTCAACCAAATGGATGCACCGATAACAATGATGGCTAAAATAAGTTCTACAAAAAATAATTCAGTTGGGTACAAGTAATTGGCACCAAAGAAAATTTCTAATACCAAAGGAAACAGAAATACTACTGTAGCCAATAAACTATATCCAAACCCTAATAAAATTCCCTTTAAACGAAAACTTCTTTCAAATAAAATGGCAGTAAATAGAATAAATATAGCCATAAAGCCAATTCCATAATTTATAATAAATTGCATAAATGAATCTGGTATTAAAATAAATAAATATGAAAAGTTATTAATGATATTACTAATTTCCATATCCGTTCTGAAATCAAATGGAACGATAAATTTAAGAATCGTACTTTCTATAGGTAATAAAATCAGTTGAATTGAAGTCAAACCAAGTACCATCAGAAATATCGACGAAGCTTTTGCTAGGAACACATGAAGCCTTGCATTGGGCAGCATTAGCAAACGATAGATAAACGTATTTTTGCCGAACCATTCACGGTACCATATGAAGAAACTATAGAAAATTAATGCCGCAATACACAGTGCGATTGGGCCCATAAACCATAAACTTTGTGTGATAGGTACCATACTCATGTGACCATTTTGCTGTAGAAATTGTTCTTTAGGTATGGAATCTATATTAATAGCCTGATTTGCTTTATCCAGATAGCTTCTTGATTTTACAATCACCCCTGCAATTTGTGAGATAATCGTTATTCCAATCAGCACTAGGTAGACCTTCATAAAACGTCCCAATTCAAAGTTGACCAGTTTGAAATAGCTCTTCATCCTCTATAAACCTCCCGCATTACATCAATGACAGACTTTCCTTCATTTTCACGCACTTCTTCTGCGTTAAACTCTTTCGAAACAACTCCATTATCCAGTAAAACTACTTTATCGATGATATGCTCGATATCATTAATTTCATGTGTGGTAATGATAACACCACGATCTTCTACTAAATGACTTGTAAATACATCAGCTATCTGTTCCCGACTAAAAATATCAATTCCGGAGAAAGGCTCATCCATTAGAAGATAGTCCACGTCGAGCGCTAATCCAAGCAGTAAATTGACTTTTGCTGTGTTTCCTTTCGAAAGGCTAGAAATCCGTTCCTCTTCCTTTAATTTAAAGAACCCTAGCAATTCGGTCGCCCGTTGCTGGTTCCAACTGTGATAGAAATCCTGCATAAACTGCATCGCTTGTGCAATTGTCATTTGCGGGGGCATCGTTATTGCATCTGGAATAAAAGTGATTTTTTCATAGGTTTCTTTTTTAATTTTGTCTCCGTCAATTAGAATCTTCCCACTATTTACAGGTGTTAGATTCATAATCGCATTTAGAATCGTTGTTTTCCCAACTCCATTAACACCGATTAGACACGTAATTTGTCCCTTTTCCGCTGTAAAGCTAACACCATTCAGTACTATTTTCCGTCCAAATTTTTTCGTTAAATTATTTACTTCTATCATGTTTACAACCCCCTATTCATTGAAATCTTCTTTATATTTTTCTTTGATTAATCCTACCAGTTCATCAATTGGTACATTAATTGGGCGAATGGATGTAATAAACGAATCAACAGCTTGAATTATAAGTTCTTCCCGTACCATGCCTATAACTTTTTCATCTCTTGTGATTTTACTTGGGCTATTCCCCTCGGTAAAGATCAAACCTTCTTCCTCCATTTCTTTGTACGCTCGTTGTGCAGTATTTGGATTGATTTTCAACTGATTCGCTAATTCACGACGTGACGGAATTTCCTGACCAGGCTCAACGTTCCCAGTAGCAATTTGTTCTTTGAAATGTCTCACAACCTGAACATAAACAGGCTCCCGCTTATTAAAACTGACATTCATGACACACGCTCCTATTATTTATTCTTAGCTGTATAATTCCACCGTATTATGTGCTTAATACGCTATTCACATATAAATGTGTATTAGATGCATAATACGCCTTCGAATGTATTATACGTTTAATACACTTAGAATGCAATAACATTTTTCAAATCGTTGTTCGACAATATATTTCCCGGGAAATTAATATTCACCAAAAATCGACTCGGCCGGCTATGATATAGATTAATTACTGTAGTTACAAGCATGATTGGACTTCCATCAGCAACTTTATCTATTCATGTGGTAAAATTGACAAATAAAATGAAAAAAAAGGGGAAATAATTAATCTATGAAGTTGGTATCTTGGAATGTAAATGGAATTCGAGCATGTGTAAAAAAAGGATTTCTTGATTATTTTAATGAGGTTAATGCTGATATTTTTTGTATACAAGAATCGAAATTACAGGAAGGGCAAATAAATTTAGAACTTGATGGTTATTTCCAGTATTGGAATTATGCAGTCAGAAAAGGATATTCTGGTACAGCTGTTTTCACAAAGAAAAAGCCAATTCGTGTTAAATACGGGGTAGGACAGGATGATTTTCAAGAAGAAGGGCGAATTATTACACTAGAATATGGAGAATTCTATTTGGTTAATGTTTATACTCCTAACTCAAAAAGAGACTTAAGTCGATTGGATTATCGTCTTGATTGGGAAGATGAATTGTATCGCTATTTAAAGGAATTGGATGGAATCAAGCCTGTTATCTACTGCGGAGACTTAAATGTTGCACATCAGGAAATCGATTTAAAAAACGATAAAACGAATCATGGAAACTCTGGATTTACTAAAGAGGAACGGGGCAAAATGACTCATTTACTCGAATCAGGATTTGTAGACACCCTCCGACATTTTCACCCTGATGAAGAAGATATCTATTCCTGGTGGTCTTATATGAAAACAATCCGAGAGAGAAACGTCGGTTGGAGAATCGATTATTTTGTTGCATCAGAGAGACTGGTACCTTTCTTAAAAGAAGCGCAAGTTCATTCACTTGTTATGGGAAGTGATCATTGTCCAGTTGTTCTTGAGATGAATGAACTTAATTAACAAAAATAATAAATTGCAAGGAAGACTGGAATATTCCTGGGAACTTAATTTTTCAAAGTAAAGATTAAAAAAAAGAAGCCAAGGACAACTCCTGGCTTCTTTTCGAACTGTAATTCAACCTACTGTTTCAATTTTTTAAAATAATCAATAATCCCTAGTGCACCTACCTGCAAGTCAAGGTTAATGAGAATATAGACTTCATGCTCATCTGCTATCCCTTTTTCCCTAAGATGCATTCTAACTTTTTCTAGTAGTCGCTGTGAAATGGTATCGTATCCTCTACCTTCTATAGCTGCCTGTTCTCCCACTTCCATGTAGGTTTCCAACCAACCGGAGACCTGATTTAAAGCTTCATCTACTTTTTCCGTCATGCCGAAATGACCAAAATATATCCTGTTTAGTTTTTTATCGCGAATCCGATTGATCGATGCTTCCATATCATTCGGATTAAAATGGTTCGGAGATGTTGAAGGTAAAAATAGATGAACCCCATCAAGCAGCAATTGTTCATACCGGACTCCAACTGTATCACCCGTAAACATTCCATTACTTACAGGATCATAGATACTTAAATGATGCTTTGCATGTCCCGGTGTGTCCCAAAACTCCAATATACATTCAGGTCCTATTTCCAACGTATCCCCTTCCCCTTTTATCAGCAAGCGATCTTCAAGCACTGGAATAATCGGATCAAATAATTCGGAAAAACTTTCTCCGTATACGGCTCTGGCACCTGCTGCAAGATGCTTAGGGTCTGCCAAGTGCCTTGCTCCTCTTGGATGAACAATAACTTTTGCGTTGGGACATTCCTTAATTAGCAATCCTGCTCCACCAGCATGATCCAGATGAATATGAGTTACGATTATATACTTCACTTCATCCAATGAATGTCCTAGATCTGATAGTCCAGCTTTAATATATTTTATAGATGGACTGGGGCCAGTTTCTACCAGTGTTAGATGTTCCTCGTTAATGACATAAGTACCGGTTCGATTGGATACATCCAGGTCAAAACCATCGATTAAATAAATTCGTTTATCTAATCGAATCGGGTCTTTTTCACGCATTTTTCATCCTCCTATTTATTGTTATAGTAATCTGATTATATATTCATCATATCATATTTGAAAATTTCTAATAACTCAACTTTCGCACCAATAAAATAGGTAACTGGGGTAAACTTAGAATGTCTCCATAAACTCCTTGCTACATTTGGTAAAAATAAAGATATTTTCGTAATGTTTATTGCTTGTTAATCATCGCAGAGTTGAGATAAACTACGAACTAGGATAAGTTACTTCGGCGACCGCTCTGGGGAAATATACTTGCGGTTCGCGGGCGGCTGGAGTCTTCGTATATTTCCCCAGAGCTGGTTTTAAGCTTACAAACTAATAACTGCATTAGTGATTTATAAAATTCATATCACCGAGCTTCACCAGTCCGGGTGAGCGGCGGGCGGTGACTCCTGCGGGAACAAAGGTTTTCGGTGGGGCGAGTAATCGCAGTCCCAGCACGTGTCCGAAGACCAGAAGAGTGGTTTTCTCTTCGGGGCTGAGGCCGTGCCCGCGGAAAGCATCCGCCCAGAGCGATCCCGGACGGCGGGAAAAGCAGTTACTTAAAGAAACCAAACAACCAGCAGTTACTTCGTAGTTTATGTAAAATGCGATGATGAAAAGCAACAAAATGAAAAAAGGATTAGTGCTATAGAACAAGATTGCTCACGATCCATGGCGCTGCATACAGCACCATGAATTGTACTCCATAATTAATGCCCCACCTATGTAATACCCCTGCAACCAAACCAATTAATAGAACACCGCCTATATTGATTAACCCTGCATCCATATAAGCCAACATAATAACAAGCGCTAAAAATACACCAAGTAAAGCTTCATGTGGGATATATTTAAATACAAAAGTACAGATCTGCTGCGAATATTTAACGGTAACAAAATACGTTAAGCTGATCGCTATGACTGCTCCAATAACTGTAGCAATAACAAAATCGCTCATTGATAAAATATGATGGAGGTTATGATCTTTCGTAAATACAGGGGGAGCATTAAATAAAGCCATACCCGGCCCTAAAGCTGTTGGTGATAATGGGACACCAATAGCAATTAAAGGAATTAGTATACCTGAAATATAGGTAGCATTCGTAACACCATCCATACTGGAAATTGCTCGTGTTGCTCTTTTTATAGGATCCTTAATTCTGCTCGATAAAACCTCTCCAAGGAATATTGTCATACCCGCCGGACTCATAAAAAATGTGAATACTCCAAGCACGGATGCAAATGCAGAAGAGACTGCCTCCTTTTTATCTAAAATTTTAAAAGGATTTGGAAATCCCTTCACCTTTTTTTGCTTCTTTAATACAATATCATTTGATTCTTTTCGCGGTAAATTACTGCGGATTTCATTATTTAGTAATTCAAGCAGTTTCAAAATAATTGGCCCTACAGTAATTCCGAGGAAAAACGAGGTGAACACTGTCGTATCTTCGGGAACCGCACCTACTCCCCAATATAAATGCCGCAGTCCTTGTATCAGTAAAGCAAACGGTACAATGGAAATCAATGCCAACCATCTGTTCTTTGTCATAAGTGCAAGAAATACTGCACCCCCGAAAAATATTTGATTGGAATAACCTGCAATGGTATCTCCAAAAGGAATAAGCAAATGAGCAAGAATTAAACTTAGCGGAACAGCAATGATGGTTCCTATTACAGATCCCGATGCCATTTTACGAATACTTACATCAGGCATGCCTTTATTTTTTAATACCATGGCATGCTCTACCATCGGAGCCGATAAAACGCCTCCTGGAATCCCTGCAATCGCAACTGGAATGGAATCAGTGAGCTTTTTTGCTACAATGGCCGATATAAAGAAGGCCAAAACGGAAATAGGCTGCATTCCAGATAATACTAAAATCAGTGTAACAGGCATTAATACTGCAGTTTCATCTGTTCCAGGTGCTATACCAATGATGGTGTATAATACTGCACCAAAAATAGATACTGCTATTAACTCCATGATTAGTGAAATGTCCATTGTCTATTTCTCCTCATCCTCAAATCTAAGTGTTCGTTTTGGTTTAATAATAATACTGCTGATTACAAAACCAATAACAACCCCAACCAATCCATATAAAAGAGGTTTAGGTGGGTCGTCTGGGGCGATTAAATAAGCCCCCATCGCAGTCGCTGTACAAAGTAAAATACTTAATAGTAAGTCCTTTATATCGACAACATCTTCCCAAACTTCAATATTATTCGCTTGCTTCCTATCTCGTCTCTCTTTTTCAGCCTTTTCATCCATCATGACTGGTCTCCTTTAAAATGCCTAATTGTCAACGGTAAAATTATACCGTTTTTTCATACGAAGAGCAAAATGTATAAATAGGTAATCATTTTATAATGAATAACTTATCTCCTTTAGTAAAAAATATCTTTGACTAATTAAAGGAGGTTTTTATTTTGCATAACCAACAACAAAGCCAAAATCTGCAAGGTACTTCACAGATGTCCGCAATGGAAAGTCATGGTGGACATGAAATGTTTGATGCACATGAAGCAATTTCAGGACTTATCGGTAGCATGGAACAATCATTGCTGTATGAACAGCATATCCAGGATCCGGAATTAAAAACAATGCTTCAAAAACACAAAACATATATGTCCCAAACGTATAATACGATTATCGAGACATTAAAAACCGGCCAAGAACCGAGTGTAAAAACCCAAACCTATAATATGGCACAAAGTAATGATGTGATTTATGGAATGAAGCCAACACAACCAAAATCACCTGCCCAATCCGCAACGGAATTAAATGATCAATGTATCTCCAGTTTTATGATGGGTAATTTAAAGTCATGTACTTCAGCCTTTACGATGACCGCATTGGAAGCAACTAATCCGGTATTAAGAAGAGTGTTTGCAGATAGCGTGCCACATATCATTGAAATGGCTTACGAGGTCTTTTTATACCAAAATAAACATCAGTATTACCAAGTACCTCAATTGAAACCTGAAGATATGCAAACTTATATGAATAGCTTCTCACCCGTTCAAAATACAATGAAACATTAACTGAATACACAGAAGGGCTCTCAGATTATGAGAGCTCTTTTTAAATACGGATTATCGTTATGGAAATTTTTGAATCTTTACTGAACTTATAACGTACTATTACTTAATAACTCAATTTGAGCAGTATCATCCTCAGACCTCCCATTTCTACCAAAGCGCATATTTGTTAATTTCACTCTGTAAAAGTTGAGTTAATAACGACGAAGGGAAGTAAAAATATGAATAATCATGAGATTGATTACAAGCTACATGGTGATGATATGCAATTCGTAGAGGTTGAACTTGACCCAAATGAAACAGTCATCGCTGAGGCCGGAAGCTTAATGATGATGGACGACCAAATTCAAATGGAAACAATTTTTGGAGATGGTACACAGAACCAAAGTGGGATCATGGGAAAATTACTCGGAGCTGGAAAACGAGTGATTACTGGTGAGAGTCTATTTATGACTACATTTACGAACGAAGGCGTGGGCAAAAAGCATGTTTCATTTGCTTCTCCATATCCAGGGAAAATTATTCCAATGGACTTAAGTGAAATCGACGGGAAACTAATTTGTCAAAAAGATGCATTTCTCGCAGCAGCTAAAGGTGTAGCTGTAGGAGTTGAATTTCAAAGAAAAGTTGGTGCAGGCTTCTTTGGTGGTGAAGGATTCATTATGCAAAAGTTAGAAGGCGACGGTATGGCCTTTGTACATGCTGGAGGTACAATCCATAAAAAAGTATTAGGCCCCGGTGAGACACTAAAAGTCGATACAGGCTGTCTTGTAGCAATGACAGGAACCGTGGATTATAATATTGAATATATCGGTGGCATTAAAACTGCGCTATTTGGCGGTGAAGGGTTGTTCTTCGCCACATTACGTGGCCCAGGTACAGTATGGATCCAATCACTCCCATTCAGCAGACTGGCAAGCAGAATTTTTGCGGCAGCACCCGAGCGTGGGGGATCTAAAGGAGAAGGAAGCGTGGCCGGCGGTTTATTCGATTTATTGGGTGGCGACAGGAAATAATCAAAGTAATACTTACCATGCAATAATGGAAGATAGTTGCACATACTATCCTATGTAACACTTTCTAAAACGAGGTGATTGACATGAGAAGAGACGATTATAAGAATAACAAAAATAATTATTTGGCACAAACACCTAAGAATTTAAAGTCGGACGGAATCGATGTTGAGTTTACCAATGAATTTGCTGACGTAGATGACAAAAAAGCTCAAGCTAGAAGCCGTGCCGCAGATAAACGAGCGCATAAAAAATAAATTCTTTTGAAATGCGATTCATTCAATGAATGAATCGCTTTCATTTTTCATTTATTGTATAAAATTATAGAATGTTGTACATTAGGAATAACCTAACTATAAGAAGGGTGATATTCAATGAGCAAGAAGAGCGTTGATGATTATCTTACAGATGGACTATATGGAACACGCCTTCCAAAAGAAAATGAACGAATTAAGTTTCTTGGCACGCTTAGAGAACGAATTGTTCTTGCACTTACAATCGGCCAAGTAATGACTGATTCCGGTATCAACAAACTCGAGGAAGCGATTAAGGAGAACCCAAAGGCAAAATTACTTATTAACGGACATGTATCCTATCGTTTTTTAAAAGCGGAAAAGGTGCTTGCCAATAAATATAACATTCATTATACAACGATTACAAATAATGAAAAGGATACGGATATTGGGGCTGTTCTAACCTACGACTATGCAATTGAGAAGGAGAATATATTTATCGAAGAAGAGCAACAAAACGAAGAAAGTGAAGCTGTTTCCGAAACAGACGACCAAAAGTCAATTTTTAGCAAAGTTAAAAAATGGTTCGGTCTCTAATTTCACCTATTTACATATTAATCATCCTTACCCAGAGCCAAAAATGGCAATGGGTTATTTTTTTACTTCTAATGCCTAAAATTAATAAAAAATATCTTCATTGGAATAATAAGCTTTGGAGGTGTTTATAATGAATCAACCGTATCGATGTCCGAATTGCAAAACAAATCGTTCCAGGTTTAATATTATTGAACAAGTTGCAAAACCAGTGAAGCTGAATGCTCAAACCGGGGAAATGATGAATGAATATACAAACGAAAGTGTAGAAGTTTTCCATCATACTTATAAAGGGCCACAGTACAAAATACAATGTGCTTCCTGTGGACTTGTTGAAAATGAAAATACTTTTGCCAAGTACGCGGAATACAATGGATAACATCATTTAATTTCTCGCCAATAGTTGAATATGCATTAACTCACTATGCTACAGCATCATAATCGAAATCTCTTCGTTCCTCTGTTACACTGGATGTATTATAACTATATGGAGGGATATGCATGCGCCTGCAAAATAAAAAGGTTATCGCGCTAGTGGAAAATGACTTCGAAGATCTGGAGCTTTGGTATCCGATTTTACGTCTTCAAGAAGAAGGTGCACAGGTCGATTTGATTGGTAAAGAAGCAAATAAGACATACATTGGGAAATATGGTGTCCCTGCAGAATCAGCATATGCTTTTACCGATATACGAGCAGATGATTATGATGCGATACTTGTACCCGGTGGATGGGCACCAGACAAACTAAGACGTTATCCGGAAGTAATTGAATTTATCCGTTCCATGGATGAAGCAAAAAAACCAATCGGACAAATTTGTCATGCTGGCTGGGTACTGATATCCGCAAATATTCTACAAGGAAAGAAAGTAACCAGCACACCTGGCATAAAAGATGATATGACCAATGCTGGTGCTACATGGAGCGATGAAGCGGTTGTCGTTGATGGGCATATTATTTCTAGTAGACGCCCACCAGACCTTCCACCTTATATGAAAGCTTTTGCTGACAAGTTAGCAAGTGAATAAATAAGGCAAAGGAGGCATGCACGATGAAAATTATTTCGATTGAACCAACACCAAGCCCTCACTCCATGAAAATAAATGTAAATGAAGAATTATCTTCAGGTGAGAACTACAATTTTAATGAAAAAGATAATTTAGAAAATGCTCCACACTATGTCAAACAACTTTTTAAAATTCAAGGCGTTAAAAATATCTATCGGGTTGTTGATTTTATTGCTCTGGCACGAAACCCAAAGACACCGTGGGAAGAACTTTTACCAAAAGTACGGGATGTCATTGGTACAGAAGAAGAAATCGAACAACCTAAACCTGCACCTAAACGGATAACCGAAGATGCCTTTGGTGAAGTGAACGTTTTTATACAAATGTTTCGTGGAATCCCTATGCAAGTCAAATTAGAAGACGGTAACGAAGAGAAACGGTTGGGACTTCCTGACATATTCACAGAGGCAGTTATGGAAGCTTCCCCTTCTTCTCCCAACGTGATTATGGATAGAACATGGGTAGAACAACATCCACGATATGGTACGATGGAGGAAATCGGTATCGATGTAGTTGAGGAGCTTTCAGCAAGTTTCGATAAAGATCGACTGGATACTTTAGTTCGAATGGCTTTTGACGAAAATGATTCAAGCGAAATGAACAAAAACAGCACGAAAAAAAGTCTCAATCTGGAAACTTTGGATCATCCTGATTGGAAAGTACGTTATGCAGCACTGGACCGTCTTAATCCTACTTTCGAGGACCTATCCTTGCTCGATAAAGCATTAGAAGATGAAAAATCATCGATTAGAAGGTTGGCAACTGCATATTTAGGGATGATTGAAGAACCGGAAGTGCTCCCCTTCCTATATAAAGCATTAAAAGATAAAGCTGTAAATGTCAGGCGAACAGCTGGGGACTGTATTTCCGATCTAGGATTTAAAGAGGCGATGCCTGAAATGATTGAATCACTTGCTGACTCTAACCGAATTGTACGTTGGCGTGCAGCTATGTTTTTATTTGAACTTGGGGATGAAACAGCAATTCCATCACTGGAAGCAGCTGCTGATGATCCTGAATTTGAAGTACGTATGCAAATACAATTGGCCATGGAACGTATTAAGGGCGGAGAGGAAGCAAAAGGTTCTGTCTGGCATCAAATGACACAGGCTACGAACGAGAGCTGACTTGAGTATTTACTCATATCAGCTTTCTTTTTTTTAATTGGCTGTTTTCACAAGACCGGGAAAAGCTGTTACTTCGCATTTTATCTCCATTGCGAGAATTATAAAGCAACATACATTACAAAAAGCGCCTATTTAAAAAACCTCTTTCATGTAAAAAGAGGTTTTTTAAATTTATTTGATAACCTGTTCTGAATTTTCCAATGCGACTGTATTTTTCCGTGTAGCGAGACTTAACCCGACATATGCGAAAAATGATAATACAATTGCGGTGACAACGGAATGCATACCGAATGGCTGTGGATAAAATGATTCGAATAAAATATAGCTACCAACACCTGTAATCATCGATGCAATTGCTCCATACTTATTACCCTTTTTCCAATAGAGACCCATAACTATCGGCCAAATAAATGCCGCTTCTAGCCCACCCATCGAAAATAGATTTAACCAAATAATTAAGTCTGGAGGGTTCAAGGACATTACAATGACGATTATTCCAATTACTGCTGTAACCCACATACTCATTCCCTTTACTTTGCTTTCCCTTGCATCAGGTTCCATGTAATTTAAATAAATATCTTTTACAATTGTTGAACTTACCAATAATAATAAAGAATTCACTGTGGTCATGATTGCCGCCATTGGTGCAGCCAATATTATCCCCGCAAGCCAGTTCGGCAATACCTGTTGCGCGACGAGCGGCATGACTGTATCGCCTATTTCCACTCCCGGTATAACGGGTCTTGCAAATACTCCTATTAAATGCATATTAAGCATAATGAATCCGACTACGATGGTACTTATCAAAATTCCCCGGTGCATAGATTTGGTATTTTTATAGGACATGGCACGTACTGCAATTTGCGGTAATGCCACCACACCAACACCAACCAATACCCAAAAAGATGAAACATATCTTGGCGTCAAATCGCCATTTGCTCCAAAAGGTGTTATTAGATTGGGATTCTCCGCTGCAAGATCCGAGATAATATTGGGTATGCCACCACCAGCGATAATAACAGCAATTAATAAGACTAGCGTACCGAAAAACATAACGATACCTTGTAGTGCATCCGTTAATGCTACCGCACGGAATCCGCCTATCACAACATACACAAGCACCGATATCGAAAAAATAAATAATGCCGCAATATAGGAAAAGCCTGTTAATGATTGAATTAAACGTCCTCCACCAATCCATTGCGCTGACATAGCAGAGAATAAAAATATTAAAATACTAATGGCCGATAAAATGACAACCCATTTTGATTGATAGCGTTCTTTTAAAAAGTCTACAATTGTAACCGCTTTATACTTGCGAGTTACGATAGCAAATTTTTTACCTAAAATCATTAACACAAAATAGCCTGTAGACAATTGAGTCATTGATAGTAATACCCAAGCAAGTCCTTGGTTATATGCCGTACCCGGGCCACTTAAGAAACTACTGGCACTCCCGTAGGTGGTTACCATCGTCATTGCCAAGACAAATCCACCTAGACTTCGCCCACCGAGGAAGTATTCCTGTAAAAACGAATTTGTGGATTTAACATATTTTCCTGCCCAAATTCCAACCACAAAAATAATTATGATAAATAATAATAACGGTAAAATAGCCTGCCAATTCATAATTCCTAAATCTCCTCATCATCTAATGGTAAGTTTTTAAAAAATACCTTTAAAACAATCCATACGAGTATAACCATTACAACAAATCCAAGCACACAGCTGTAAAAAAACCATGCCGGGAGACCGAAAACATAGGAATATTCGGAAGGGTCCTTACTTCCTAATCCATATGCAAAAGCATACCACCAAACAAAGTTAAAAAGTACTAAGCCTATACCAATTAGTGCCTCTTTATTCGCTGTTTTAAATCGATAATCGTCCTGGTTGATAACAGGTTTATTCATTTAGATACCTCCAAAACTACAATTCTCATTCTATCGTTTATTTTTTACCTAGTTCCAATATAATGTAAGTTAGCTAGATATGTAAACAAGTAGATGAAAAAGAAGGATACAACCACGATGGTCGCATCCTTCTTTTCTTTTAAGCAAAGATTTTATTATTCTCAATTATTTGCATACCTGTTACTGATTGAGACTAACCTTCAGCACTTTGTTTTGTACATCAATCATTTCAATTGTCTCTGTATTAGCTCCATTCGTAACTACCAAGGTTACTTCTTTTTCTTTCAGTAAATCTACCTGTTTTTTATTAAGCAGTAGATTTCTAGGTTTTCTCTCGTTGTAAATATTGATTAAAACGTGAGAACCATGGTCAACAGCTTCCAAATCTTTTGTGTGAACTGTCGCTGTACCGTTATTTTTCTTTGGTTCGATTTCCAGTACTTGTGGCTCTTCTTCTGGTTCACCTGGCTTTTCATCTGTTTCTGTAATTCTTCCTTCTGGCCCGTACTCAATTGGATTTGTTTCTGAGCTATTTAGGCTCTCTACAAATTCAACCATTGCATCAACATCAACCGGTCCCATAACTGGATTTTGGCCAAGGTCTTTAATTGGTCCATCGGATGTTCCCATATAATTATTCACGGTTAACGTATATGTTTCATCTTCATCAATTGGTGTACCATCTGGGAAGGTAACATCTACAACTTCACTTAACTCAGGGTTCCACGTATAATGCAATCCACTGATACTGTAATCCGGTCCATAAGTTGGTGATAATTGTTCATTAATAATTGGGTAAAGGTCAGCACCTGTTACTTCAACTGTCATTAAGGTATTTCCAAATGGAAGAATGTTATACAATTCACCCCAAGTGACTTCACCTGCAAGTAAATGGTCTCTAATTCCCCCACCATTCTGCATTGCAAAATCACTATCCATATTTGCTTTCATTCCATCTGCAATTAAGTTACCCAAACCGTGATCACCATTGTTTGTATAATCACCAATCAGATCTTGTGCATTATATCCTACTACTTCGTTTATAATAGGTGCAATTTGTTCTGAATAATAGCTCAACGTTTCAGTAACTGTTTCATCAGCAGTATAATCACTTTGTTTCACAAATACGATTTCAGCTTCTTTATTTACAATGTCTCCTGTATTTCGATCAATTTCTAGGTCCACATCTGCAAAAGCTTTTCCGTATTCAGAAGCTTGAACAATTAGCTTATTATCTACAACAGCATTATTTACTGCATGATTATGTGCTGCAAAGATAACATCTACTGTATCATCAACGCTATTGGCAAGATCAGCCGCTGCACCAGTAGCCGCTTCGCCAGATTGATAAGCTGGCATATGTGCAAGAATGATAATTGCTTCAACACCTTGCTCTGAAAGTTCAGCAACTGCATCGTTGACTGCTTCCGCTTCATCTGTAAATGCTACATTTTCAAGTGATGCCGGCATAACCATATTAACTGTTTCAATCGTATTGACACCGATAAAGCCAATATTCACGCCATCAACTTCTTCAATAGCATATGGTGGTAAGAATGTTTCACCCGTATCTTCATATACACAATTCGCACAAAGTACAGGGAAGTTCATTCCATCATAGGCTGTCCCTAAACCTTCTGGATGCTCTCCACCATCTACCATACGTAACAATTCTGGTAAGCCTTCATCAAATTCATGATTACCTACTGTTCCTACATCAAAACCGATTTCTTCCATAATTTCTACTGCTGGTTCATCCTGCAGGAGTCCTGAAACTGGTGAGCTTCCACCAATCATGTCACCAGCATGAACGATTAATGTATTTTCATTTTCCAGTTCACGTTCTTTAATGGCGCTCGCCGTATAATCCATGCGGCCATACATATCAGAAACGCCATCTCCATCAGGATCAAGCATATACTCCTGATCAATTTTCCCATGTAAATCATTCATGCTCAGTAGCTGTAATTCCAGTATATTTTCATCTGGAGTTCCTTCATCTCCAACTGAAGTATATCCATACGATTCAGCTTCATCTGCACTTGAGAAGAAGATTCGTTTCTCAACCGACACATCTGCCCAATCATTTGGTTCTACATATTCCATGGTGTCAGAATCTCCAACATAACGCAGGAATCCTTTTTGATCATCATTTGCACGGAATGCAAACGGCAATTCCAATAACGGATCTTCCGGATTCCAAATTCCTAATCCAGCATCTTGAGCTTCTTTTACTGCTTGCTGGTAAGTAGGATATGCTTCTTCATCAATTGGTGCAAGAAAGTACGTTGATGCGTAACCTGCCTCGACCATTTCTAGATTGATGTTTAGCCCATCTTCTTTACGAATAACTTCTGCTAAAATTCTTCCATAATCATCTGTTGGCTCTTCCCCGATTTTCAGATAAATCTCATCTCCTGGTTGAAGAAGCTCACCAATATAATTTGTGGCCAAATCACCATAGTATTTTTGATTTTCATTTATATCATCTCGAGCTGGGTCATCATTATGTGCAGCATACGTTTCTGCTGTATCCATATTCAGGAAGCGAACTCTCGTCTCACCGAAAACAGGTGTTTCTACACGAATTGTATCTCCATCTGTTATTCTCTCAACTGTAGTTTCATAGAGTCCTGCGGCGGTTGGCGGTTCCGGTTGTTCTTCTGCTACTTGCAGATCAGCCTGTTCTGTTGGAATAATCTGATAATCATTATATTGACTTACGATAGCAGTAATGTCATACCACATATTAGATTCTACTTGTGAGATATCCAGTGCATTCTCCATTACTCGTAAAATCGTTCCATTAAAATCTGTATCTACCAAGGATACATTATATCCACCACCAGCTGGGCTGCCTGGTATATTGTTAATATAGCCATTAATCTGGACTAATTCTCCCTCATAGGACTCTGCAATCTCTGGATTTTGAAGATCTTCAAGGGTAATTTGTTGTGCTTCTGGTAATGCTTGTCCTGTTTCCAGTACTTCAATCTCAGTTGGAATAACTTCTTTTAATCCATTATAGGAATCTAGTTCCCCAACAACTTGTACCCGATCCCCTTTTTGCAGGTCAGGTAACCCACCTTGTTCGAAAGCAAATAGATTAATGCCGCCAGTATCATCCTGTATGTAAGTTGTGAACTGGGAGCCATTACTGATTGCAGCATGATCTACTGTGACGATGCCTTCGACAGTTACCACTGTTCCATCACTTAAGTCACGAGCTTCTTCAATGGAATATTCATCTCCTGGTTCGCCAGGTTCAACAGGTTCCACGCCATCCATTGTATGACTGCCAAGGTATAAAAATTTATCACTAGCATAATCCATCCACTGTCCTTCATCATACGTTTCAGTTGGTGCTGTGACTGATGAATTTCTTACTAGATTCACATTTTCACCATAAGGAGTACGTTCACCAATGAAACCTAGTATATCCGTAGGTTCTCCATTATTTGTTAAAGCAAGTGCATCATCACCATTAAAATTAATGACAGAGCCATTTACGATATCTGCTTGATCAAGAATGGCCTGTTCAGCACTTGTATGGGCAAGAACCAGAACATCACCATGTGCAAGGGTACCGGAAAGTTCCAGTGTCTGACTTGCAGTAGAAGCACCATTGCTATATAACTCTAATCCATAGCCTGATAAATCCACCTCACTTCCCGTACCATTATAAATTTCTATCGCCTTGTTATGAGAACTACCTTCAATATACTCCGAAATAAATAAATCCTCTGCTGTCGCTTCATTACTTTCAGCAGCTGCAGACATAGAAAATACAGGTGTGAAATTCATGAATGTCAGCGCTAAAATAAGAAACATACTAACGGTCTTTTTAAAAGCTATACGCTTCATTGATACCCTCCGTTTTTTTAGAATATTTGTTCCAGATGCGAGATTTTAAGACAAAATCCGCACTAGTCCTTCTTAAATATTGCATAAAAGTAAGAGGGTTACTATGAAATATTTGTAAACTTTTGTAAATATATTGTAAATTCAGACCATTAGTACTATGTATTTTTAAAAAGGGTTCATAAGTCCTTCGTTCTATTTTCTGGATATAGTTCCAAAGAGTAAAAACAAAATAAGAGAACCAGAAATGTCCTCTTATTTAATGAAGTGAATAATAAAAGGGAATCTATATCGTTCCCCCTGATACGACTTGACCGCTGCAATAATTGTCAAAATAATTGCCATAATGCCTAATATAATGAGTATAACAATCCCCACTAATAAAATAATTAATAGTGTACCAATTGCTCCAAAGATAAAATAGGAAACCAAAAAATTAAAATATTCCTTTCCATGATAATCAACGAATTCGGACTCATCCCTCTTTAGTAACCAAATAAGTAATGGGCCTAAGATAGGAAAAGGAAAGCTAAGTACATAAATCAGCATAGAAAACAGACGCTCATCATTGGTTGGCAAAATAACCCTCCTTGTTTTTATTTTTTATAATAACAAATAAATTTATTGCTTTGTATAGTATATCTTATATTATCTAAAGCCATTACTCTAAAATTTTTCTTGAAAAATTGATAAAAAGTGGCTATAATCATAATTATGAATCTGGGGCATTAGCTCAGCTGGGAGAGTGCTTGCATGGCATGCAAGAGGTCAGGGGTTCGAGCCCCCTATGCTCCATCCTAAAATTAATAAGGTTAGATGGGACTTGTAAAAACATCCTATCTAACCTTTTTAAGTATAATAAAAACATTTTTACTGAGAAGTTATGACTGCGTGGCAGAAACTTGATTAAGAAATGGGGCTGAACACACGAATTGAAGAATAACCTAGTGGTCGCTTTTATTTTACCTTTTTGATAATATTTGCATGTGTGTCTAGTTGGTTCTGTGTATGTTTAAAGTTACTTCGTGTTTCAACAGTAAAATCATCTAGTTTTAATTCGAAGCGATTTTGATTTTTTTCCATCCGGGCTTGATTGATTGCCAATTGCTCCAGGCTTACCGTAAATTGCTCTTGATTTTTTCCCATTTGATCCTGACTCTTTTCCATGCGAACCTGATTCTTTGCCATCTGCTTTTGATTCAAGACTAAGTCTTCCTGCCCTTTTTGAAGCTTTCCTAATTCAGCAATAATCTGATCAAACTTTGCTTCCATTTCAACATATACCTCCTTTCTTTCTACATATTATACCAGAAAATATTTCAAATTGTAGACTATATTTATTCACTTTTATATTCTATTTCGTATCATTCGCCTTCCGTTCCACCTGGCAAAGTTGTACCAGGTTATCAAGTTAATACTGACAAAAGTTAAAAAATTTGGTAAGGTTACAGTTGTACACACAATTATATAGCATGAAACTACTAGGGGTGCCCAAATGAAATGTGGGCTGAGAGGAAAGCATTCACTTTCCGACTCTTATGGACCTGATCTGGTTAATACTAGCGGAGGGAAGTAGTCGGACGTTTATTATATCGTCTATTCTATTTTCAGCCTACCAAGCCAGGTCCATAAAGGATCTGGCTTTTTTGTTGACAGTTAAGAAAGTATAAACTACTTTCTTACTGCATAAGTGCAACGAAGGCTGTCACCCAAAAGCTTGGTGACGCCTTCGTTTTCTAATCGTATTTTATGAAAAATGTAGGGGGAATAATATGAATCGAACGCTTTTGTTAACAACAATGGCAGTTTTTGTAGCAATTGGAACGATAGGTGCTCAGTTATTGTGGTTTCCAACAGGGATCGCACGCGCATATCCTGTTCAGCATGCAGTCAATGTCATGGCAGCTATCATGCTTGGACCAGGTCCTGCAGTTGCCATCGCATTTATGATTGGCTTACTTCGGAACATGCTTGGTTTAGGTACTTTATTGGCCTTTCCTGGAGGCATGGTTGGAGCATTTCTAGCTGGTTATATTTATAAAAAAGGTGGTAAAAAGGGATGGGCAGTAATTGGAGAAACGATCGGTTCAGGAGTAATCGGATCTCTTTTCGCGGTACCATTTGCCCGCATTCTAATGGGTACCTCCGTTGGTGCATTTGCCTTTTTACCGGGATTTCTTGTCAGCAGCATTACCGGTGCTTTCATTGGCTGGTTTATCGTATCAAGAGTTAAAACCAAAAATTTAGCACGTATTAATTAGGAGGCTATATGATGACATTTACTGACGTATTAAGAAAAGCTGCTTCAAATGCAGAACTAAACAGAATCAAAGCATGTGACGAGTGGCCATCAAAAAGGGCGGTGTCATATCGATGAAACAAATACCTTGTGTCCTTACCATTGCTGGGACAGATCCTAGTGGTGGAGCAGGAATTCATGCTGACTTAAAAACTTTCCAGGAATTAAAAAGCTATGGTATGTCTGTTATAACATCCGTAGTTGCCCAGAATACTACTGGTGTCCAGGACATCCATCATGTGCCACTTAATATGATCAAACAGCAACTGGATTCTGTTATTTCGGATATGCCTGTTCATGCATTAAAGACTGGAATGATTGCCAATATAGATATGATGAAACTCGTGGTTAGTAAGATTTCAAAGTTAAATGCTCCATATGTTATGGACCCTGTTATGGTTGCAACAAGTGGAGACCCATTAATTGAAGAAAATGCGCGTGACTTTCTAAGAAAAGAGCTTTTGCCATTAGCTACTTTAGTAACACCGAATATCCCGGAAGCTGAATATCTGACCGGTGAAAGTATTGAAACGGTTGATGATATGAAACAAGCTGCAGAGCATATTGTTGAGAAATTTGGTGCCGGAGCTGCACTGGTGAAAGGTGGCCACATGAAAGGTGAAGCAATTGATTTCCTATACGATGGTTCAAGCCTTCATACCTTTTCTGCTAAACGAATCAATACTAAAAATACACACGGTACAGGTTGTACCTATTCTGCAGCTATTACAGCCTATTTGAGTCAAGGTTTACCATTAAATGAAGCCGTTAAAAAAGCGAAACATTTCGTTACGGAAGCAATTCAATATTCCTTTCCACTTGGATCTGGAAGCGGCCCAACAAACCACTGGGCAACACGATGTGAATCTTCACTCGATTAAAGTTTTCTAAAAGGGAGATAATGAATGAAACATCATATAAAACAAAACTTGCGTAAATATTTTATTATGGGCAGCCAAAACTGTACCATTGATCCTACAGAAATTTTAGAATCAGCAGCAGAAGCTGGAATTACAGCATTTCAATTTCGCGAAAAGGGACCCAAATCACTTACTGGCCATGCAAAGTTAGAATTAGGCAAGCAATTAAGAGATATATGCCGAAGACACCATATTCCGTTTATCGTTAATGATGATATTGATTTGGTAACCCCTCTAGATGCAGACGGGATTCATGTTGGACAAGACGATCAATCAGTAGAAGAATTACGTAAAATGTTTCCAACTAAGATAATTGGGCTTTCTGTATCAAATCCCTACGAAGTTGAAAAGAGTCCTCTACAGTTGGTTGACTACATCGGTGCAGGCCCAATTTATGCTACTAGCACAAAAACGGATGCTAAAACACCTGTTGGAGCAGAATGGATAACAACATTAAGAAAGCAATTTCCAGACCTACCTATTGTTGGGATTGGTGGCATCAATACTGAGAATGCATTGCCTGTAATTGATGCAGGTGCAGATGGTGTTTCTTTTATATCAGCGATTACAGCTGCTAACGATATTAATCTTGCTGTACAACGTTTATAAGTCATAGAAACTTTGAAACTTCTTTCTTTATGATTATAATCGAAATGAAAGTTCAATAGGGGGTGGAAATAATAGTATTTCTTTCACCCCCTTTTTGATTATCTATTTCGATTATAGTTGTGTAAGGAAGACTTTTTTGATTTCGCCACAAATGAATTCATATTCCCGCTTGACCTTTACGCAACGTAAAGGTTTATGATAACAATTGTCAGGAGGGATACAGATGGAATATACGGTAAATAAATTAGCTAAACTTTCAGGCGTGAGCGGCCGCACACTCAGGTATTACGACCAAATCGGACTTCTTAAGCCAGCTAGAATAAATTCTTCGGGGTATCGCATATACGAACAAAAAGAAGTTGATCTGCTTCAACAAATCTTATTCTACCGTGAATTAGAAGTAAGTTTGGAAGGAATCACGGAAATTATGAATGAGCCAACCTATGACCAAACAAAAGCGCTCAAAAATCATTTTATAAAACTGTTGCAAAAAAGATCCCACCTCGACAAACTAATGGCAACTGTCGAGAAGACGATTGCAAGCATTGAAGGAGGAACACCTATGCAGGATAAAGAAAAATTTGCAGGATTTAAGGATAAAATCATTGAGAGAAACGAACAAAAGTTTGGAAAAGAAATACGTGAAAAGTATGGTGATAAGACAGTTAATGCTAGCAACGCAAAATTGAGAGGAATGTCTGAAGAGGATTTAAAAGCCATGAACGACTTAGAAGGAGAAATAATGCTACTGCTTGAAAGAGCATATAAGACTGGAAATCCAGCCTCAGACTTGGCACAGGAAGTTGCTGCAAAACATAAACAGTGGCTCATGTATGCTTGGCCTAATTATTCAAAAGAAGCACATGCAGGTCTTGCTGAAATGTATGTTTCAGATGACCGTTTCACTGCTTACTATGACAAGGCAATCAAGGGTGGCACAAAATTTTTACGCGATGCGTTATTAATTTATTTAGATATGGAATGAATATGAAGCAGAAAAACGAGCTCCTTTCAGACAATCACCTAAAAGGGGCTCGTTTTTATGGATACTTTTTCATCGTTCTTTATTTGACTGTACCTCTATTTCAATCGGTTTTGCGCGATAAACAAAGAAAGACATAATTACAGCAACAATAGACATTGCAAAGGCAATAAAGTAAACCAGTTCAACACCTGCCACCATTCCTTCATTTACTACCACCAAGTCTGTTGGATCATTTGAATGTTGCAAAACACTTT
Organism: Oceanobacillus sp. CF4.6; assembly: GCF_051262635.1. Lineage (NCBI taxonomy): Bacteria > Bacillati > Bacillota > Bacilli > Caryophanales > Bacillaceae > Oceanobacillus > Oceanobacillus sp. CF4.6. Next base: position 145,343 of record NZ_JBIMEX010000009.1, read on the forward strand.
TTTGCCTTGCATTCATGATACTAATAAAGACGGAGACACCTATTGCCCCTGCAACTGGCTGTAATGTCGTCATAACTGCCGTTCCATGTGGGTAAAGTTCTTTTGGAAGCTGATTTAATCCATTTGTTTCCGCAGGCATCATCGTTGCAGAAACGGATATCATTAATAATATATAACCAACAATAATTACCCATAGCGGTGTATTTAAGTCTAACCTGCTCAACATAAACATCGTTGCACATAATACAAGGGTTGCAGGCACCATCAATACACGAGGCCCGAACTTATCAAATAAGCTCCCCATTACCGGTGACAAGGCACCATTTAAAATACTACCCGGTAATAGAACTAAGCCTGCTGTAGCAGCCGTTAATGCTAAAGGTCCTTGCATATAAATCGGTAAAATAATTTCAGAAGCAAACATCGCCATAATGATAATCACAAACAGGATCACCCCATGCGTATACATCGGGTAACGAAATACCCTTAAATCGATGAGTGGTTCTTTAAGCTTCAACTGCCTTAATGAAAAGAACAGCACAGCAATAAATCCTACCAAAATAACGGAATAAACTTTAGGATCCAAGAACCCAGCTTCACTTTCTCCCGCCGAGCTAAAGCCATACACAATGGAACCAAACCCGATCGTTGATAAAATAAGCGATAGGACATCTATTTTTGGCTTCGTAACTTCAGAAACATTCACTAAATATTTATAAGCAAATGCGATAGAAAATAATGCAAATGGGATAACAATTATAAATAAATATCGCCATCCTAAATATTCAACAATGACTCCAGATAAAGTTGGCCCAATTGCCGGAGCAAACATAATGACGAGTCCAATTATCCCCATGATTTTACCCCGTCTGTGTGGTGGATATATTAATAAAAACACATTAAACAGGATTGGCATTAAAAGCCCTGTACCAACCGCCTGTATCAACCTACCTGTTAATAAAATAGGAAAAGTTGGGGCAAGTGCACATAGCGTAGTTCCAATCGTAAATATAATCATGGTACTCAAAAAGAGTTGTCGCGTTGTGAACCATTGTAGTATAAGAGCTGAAGCAGGAATAACAATTCCCATCACTAACATAAATCCTGTAGCCATCCACTGAACAGTGGTAAGGGATACATTAAACTCATGCATGAGCGTAGTTAGAGCAATATTTAATAAAGTTTCATTTAATATAGCAAAAAAAGCACCAATTATTAGAGAGAGCATAATTGGCATTACTTTTACATTTGGATCATCAATCAGATATTCATACTTTTTTGGGTGATTATTATCATCCATACAAAAAACCCCTTTCTCCAAACCAATTAAAAAAATAATTATACCAACATCTACATAAAAGGCAAAGAGTTCATTGTATAGATCCTATATTATAATGTTGTTAGTCCTTCCATAAACATTTGTTCGTAAAATGCAAGATAATCTTACCACGCAATAGGACTCCTTACAAGATTATTTTCTCATAATTCAAATTAAGATAAGGTGTTTATATATCTTTTCCGTTGTGTTTTTGCCCATTCTACAAAAATTAATCCCCAACTGGACTATTCCCCCATATATTAAAGAGAATGAATTTCACAAGTTTATAGGGGAGGAAATAATAGATGAGTTATAATCAACCACCATATGATGATGAGGAAAGACAATTTAATCTTCCAGGTTATTTACTAGGTCAATTTTTCGGTTCGGGAGGAACAGGAGGTCCTGGCGGTTTTCCCGGTGGCGGTCCCGGGGGATTTCCTGGAGGACCTGGTGGGTTTCCCGGCGGTCCAGGTGGATTTCCCGGAGGACCTGGTGGATTTCCCGGAGGACCTGGTGGATTTCCTGGGGGACCCGGCGGATTCCCTGGAGGACCTGGTGGGCTTGGGGGACCTCCAGGGAGCGGCCAACAAACTGGGGCACCAACAACTCCGCCACCAAGCTTCACTCCAACACAGTCACAGTTTCAAACGTATGCCGTTGACCCTGGCGGAATACGTGGGTGTTTATTCAGATTTACGTATATTTGGCTAAGAAGGGATGCCTTTTGGTTTTATCCAACATTTGTTGGTAGAAATTCCATTGCCGGTTTTAGATGGACCGGATTCAGATGGGTATATTTCGGCATTGATTTAGACAGAATCGAATCCTTCCAATGCTTTTAGTGACAAGTGACATACTAATATAGTCATACAATCAGCTCTTCATATGATGAAGTGAGAAGGAATGATAATGTATCAATTGGCATGAATCTATCTTGCGTTAAAGGCGCTATTTAATAGATGATCAGTAAGAAATGTCACCTGATTATTACTACAAAAGATAAGCTAATTACAACTTATCCACTAAGGAAAAACGCAGGGCTCCTCAGAGCTTTGCGTTTTTTTAGGTATCCCTTATTTACAGTAAATTAATATTTCCACATCACTTTATCAGTAAACTCTAATCTTTTTCACATTAGGATTTTATGTTAAGCGTCTACTATTGTGGTTAGGAGGAAATATATAATGAATGACTTATTTCAACTTAAATACTATTTTACATCCTGTATAAACTTGATTATGGCAAAGGAAAAGATACCCAAATTTTAAAAGTTACAGTACCAGAAAACCTGAATCATGAAAACCTGCTGGAGGATGTTTTTAGTCGGTTTACCTTACATCATTCTCTTCGACAGGTGGAAACGACCAATCTGGGAACGATGATCATGTACACTTATGCAATACGAAGTAATAGTGAGACAAAAGATAAAGATTTACTCGATCGTATTCGTGAAAAAAACGCGAACTTAAAAGTCTCCCTCACATATTTGGAAAATCAACAATAAGAAAAAAGCCATCCAAATTTGCCGAATAAAATTGGATGGCTTGTATATTAATTAATATTTTTTATCTACTTTCTTTTTCATTTCACGTTGCCATACGAGTCCTTGTTCCAAAGCCATTTTCTTTGCTATTCTCGGCGCATTCCACAGAGGTGGCAGCAATAATAATGACACTGGAACTGCAGTTATAACAATGGAGTTTTGGATAGATGAAACGCTGTTTTCTCCAATTGTAAGAATTACCATTGTTGTTGCACCAAAAATTAATGCCCAGACTACACGAAGCCAGCGTTTTGGATGATCATTCCCCGTGATGGTAGCAGCAACTGTATACGACATTGTATCCGTGGTTGTAGCTACAAACACAATGGAGACTAGAAGGAAACCTACGCCCATTAAAGTTCCCATTGGAAGTTGATCCGTAATCGCCATCACTGCTGCAGGCATACCGCCTTCGTTCAATGCATTCGATATAGATCCAGGATTCTCACTTTCAAAAAATACCCCTGTACCGCCAACAATGGAGAACCAAAAGTTATTTACAATCGGCGCCACAATCGATACCGCAAGAATTAATTCGCGAATCGTACGCCCACGGGAAATTCTGCTAATAAATACAATCAACATCGGGGCATAACCGATAAACCAACCCCAGAAAAAGATTGTCCAGAATGAAAGCCAGCCCTCATCTCCACGATACATGCTCATCGTAAAGAAATTTTGCAAATGAAAACCTGTACCACCGACAAATGCATCAATGATAAACGTCGTAGGTCCGACTACAAGAACAATTAGTGCTAATAAAATCGTGAATTTAACATTCCAATTACTCAAATGGTAAATTCCTCGATCCACTCCTGTAGCAGCTGATATCGCAGCAATTAGAACAAGTACCATTACCACAATAATACTTACTGTTAAAGTGTTTGGAACATCAAATAAATGATTTAAACCATATGATATTTGTAATCCCAAAAACCCAAGCGGTCCTAATGTACCAGCAACCGTTGCTATAATGGAAAAAATATCTGCAGATGAACCGAGTAAGCTATTGTGATATATTTTTTCACCAAAAATCGGGTATAACAATCCCCTTGGTTTTAAGGGTAAGCCCTTATTGTAATGAACATACATCATAACAATTACCGCGAGAGTCCCTAAAATCGCCCAGGCAGTAAAACCCCAATGCATAAAAGATTGGGCAAAAGCAGCACTCATATTATTAAATTGCCCACCGCCAAATAACGGCGGTGTATCTACATAATGATACATCGGTTCAGCGGCAGCCCAGAATACACCACCACTCGCAAGTAAGGTAACCAAAATCATAGAAACCCAACCAAAATAACTATATTTAGGTTTATCCTGCTTCCCCAACTTGACCTTTCCATATTTCGAAATTGCTAAACCTAGCCCAATAAAAAAGTTTGCAAGTAATAGTAATTGCCAATAGGCACCAAATAAATCGGATGAATAGGCAAATAATGTATTGACTACACCACCAACCATTTCACTATTTATTAATGATACGACAATAAATGCAAGTAAAAATCCTCCACTAATTATAAATACTGGCCAATCAAGACCCTTCTTCTTATTCGAATCCACGCTTTACCTCCTGATTTTATTAGGAGCAAGTATCCATAATATAAGTTTCTGCTTTGTCATTAAAGACCATTGGATGAAATTTGAATCATTAATTGTTATAATCAACGATCCAATGACGATATTCCACCAACTTGCTCAATTTAGTAACGCAAGTTTTCATTATAGATATTAATTATTAATCTTACAAATAATATACCCCACGTTACACAATTGAATGCAGTACATTAATATTTCAAAAACTTATTTTCATTTGATATAATACGCAGAAAAAGCTTGTTGAAGCGTGTTGAAGGTTTTAATTTTATGAAAATCAATCAAAAAATACACGACTATTCCTAGACGTGTATTTTTGTATTTATTCGTTTATTATTTGATCAACTGTAGTTTCAACTTCTACTCTGGATATCTTTTCTTTTCCACTTTTTAAAGCTTTTAGTGTCCGATTCGCCAATTCATAAGGGATCTTACAAAATAAAATAATATTTTTGGTTTCAATCTGCTTCATATATTGGCCTGCTTTGTTTAAATTATCCTCTGCATACACAAACATATCATCCCTGGTCCAGCCGTCGGGGAAAAAGCGTACGCCACGTTCTGCGTCTTCATCCTTATTTCGAAGTATATTAACTGCCTGTAAGCCTCTTCCATAACCAATAGCTAAATCACGATCGGTTTCAGTCCCATCATACCATCTCCAAATATCTGACAGCATAACACCAACAAGACCTGCCACATAATATGTATATTCATCCAAATCTTCCTTGGTTTTGACGACCCAATCCTTTTTGACCCATTTCGCCATGCCCTCTGCCATTTCACTGGTTGACTCTTTAACTTTATCAACGATTCCATCCGGGCAGAATTCTAGCCAGTCGCTAAGACGTACCGTAACTTCAGGCAATAATGACTGATAAGGTTTTATAAGCTCTTGATAGGCATTTGAATCAAAGTCAGTCTTTAATAAGTTACTTGTTCCCTGCAGTAATTGTTGCTTTACTTCCGAATCCAGTTGTTCATGATCTTCAATTTCATCTATTGCTCTCATGCAAAGATAAGCAGACCCTATTGTCTTTTTTAACGTAGAATTCAATAACTTAATAGGTATATAAAACGTTCTGCTCGTAAGTTTCAGTACATGCATGGCTTCTTTTTCCAATTTAGCTTGACTACTCAACGAATTTCTCCTCCTTTGGACATTCACGAGGTAATCTAAGTATAACAAAAACTCACACCTTTTTCCCGTTTCGTCCCTTTTAGTGACCGTCACTCCCTAAAATATATCGAAATATATGGGTTTATGACGTACAATATATCAATAATTACTGTTTTCGCTTGCTAGCGGAATGCTTTTAGGTCTAATATTGAATTGTTGTATTTTTTTAAGAAAGGCGTATGAATAATGGATAAACGAGTATATTTATTAACGATTGTCTCCTTTGTAGTTGGGATGGTCGAATTGATTATAGGTGGCATATTAGATTTAGTTGCAATTGACTTGAATGTCAGTGTCGGACAGGCAGGGTTATTGATTACGATTTTTTCTCTTGTATTTGCTGTAGCTTCACCAATTTTATTATTCCTCACTTCTAAATTGGAAAGAAAAAAATTGACTCTATTTACACTGTTTATTTTCTTACTAAGTAATATCTTAGCAGTTTTCAGCCCAGTATACGGTGTGCTGTTCTTAAGCAGAATTATTTCAGCAGCAAGTGCATCGCTGTTAATTGTATTATGTGTCACAATGGCTTCCACTATTGTAGAAACAAAATATCGAGGACGTGCAATTGGAATCGTAAATATGGGCGTGAGTGGTTCGCTTGTCCTTGGTATTCCATTTGGACTGATGCTTGGTAATGCATTTGGATGGCGCGCACCATTTATCTTGATTTCAATTTTAACATTGTTCTCTATTGCAGGAGTATACTTTTTCATGGAAAAAATTACTCCTGAGCAGGTTGCTGTTTCCTTTGGCGATCAAATGCGTACCTTAAAGAATAGCAAGGTACTGTATGCTCATGCAACTACCTTTCTCGTGTTGGCAGGACATACGACACTATATGCCTATTTAACTCCATTTGTAAAAGACACAATGGGACTTGATGGTGTATGGGTGAGTGTCGTCTATTTAGTATTTGGCGTAGCAGCGGTCAGCGGTGGAGCGATTGGTGGTACATTTTCAGATCGCTTTGGCTCCAAACCAACAATACTTTCTGTCATTGTTCTATTTATCGTAGCTATATTGGCAATTCCGTTCACTACATTTTCCATCCCATTTTTCTTTATTGTTATGGTTGTATGGGGCACAATGAGTTGGGCTATTACACCTCCGATGCAGAGCTATTTGATTGAATCATCACCAGGCAATTCCGATATTTTAATCAGCCTGAATAATTCATCATTGCATTTAGGTGTTGCAGTCGGCTCATTCGTAGGTAGTATTATCGTTGATCATGCCGGAATCGAAAATAACGCGATCATAGGGGGAATCATCATCTCACTAGGACTCGTTACAGCCATCCGATCCATTCGGGTGCCTGTCACTCCCCGAAATTTGTCGAAAGGTATAAAGAGCAAAACCACTGATTAATAGTGATTTTGCTCTTTTTATATAGAAGATTTTTTATCTTGAAAGGACTTTGTAGCAATAAGTGATGTCAATAAAATTAGCTCGAATAAATTCGTTGCCGCTCCACTTTCGATTGGAATAGGAATGAAACTCCCACCAATCATAATGGCTGATCCAATAAAAAACCAAATCCATTTCTGTCTCCACCAAACAATAATGGAAGCTATAAGCAATATAACACTAATAATCAATACCATAATTGGTGGGCCGTTCGAAGGTTCGACGTTTTCATAGCTTAAAATGCCATAGTCCCATGTTGCTTTCAGTGATATTCCAACAACTTCAGTAATCAGCTCTACGATAACCAATAAAATAGTAATGAGAACAGTAACATACATAGCCGCTTTGGATTTTGCCGACTTCATATTTGCACGTTTTAATGCATTCCAAGAGAAAATAACTAATAAAGGCGTAAAAAATGCATGAAGCCAATACCTCGCCAAATTTAATGCTTCCAAAATATTGCCTTCCCCTATAAATCGACCCAAAGCAAGTATTCCATTATCATAAATAAGACCAACTACGACAAACAACACGATATTCGCACTGCTCGACCAACCATATTTCGCAGCAAGTTTAATTCCCCAAATCAGTAATGCGATATAAAGAAAAGTAAATAAAGCAAACAGGAAAAGGTCCAAATGTCCAACCATCCTTTCAAATTATTCCTTTCCTTTATAATACCCTTTGTAGGTGCCTGTCACTCCTCAAATATTGGGTCGAAATAAAGGGGAATATTTAAGTATATTCCCCCTATTCTTTCTAGCTCTATTTAAATAAATCGGTATTTGCATACAAAGCTGGTGAACCACCGGAATGTACGAATAGTATATTATCCTCTTTTCTAAAATAGCCTTGTTTAATTAAATCTATAAGCCCAGCAGCTGCTTTTCCTGTGTACACCGGGTCAAGTAAAACACCTTCTTCTCTAGCAAATACTTGAACTGCTTCAACCATTTCAGGTGTTGGCAATGCATAACCTGGGCCCATATATTCATCAAAGCACAATATAGCTTCATCAGGAATATTATTGGAGATCCCTATATGATCCGCAGTATCCTTGACAAGTTGGGAAACTTTCTCTTCCTGTTCTGACTTTCCTCTACTTACATTGATACCAATGACAGGAATTCCAGTCTGATTGCCGTAAAGCCCTGCAATTAATCCTGCGTGCATCCCACCACTGCCACTGACACATACTACTGCATCTATTTTCAGTCCTTGTTCAAATGATTGTGTCATTATTTCCTGGGCACAAGCTGCATATCCCGTAGCTCCTACAACATTCGATCCTCCAACAGGGATCACATATGGTTTACGACCTTGTTCGGTTAATTCGTCCGCTTTTCTTTGCATTTCTGCCATTAGGTCTACACCATTTGGAACGACGATAACATTTTCTGCACCAAGCAAGTGATACAAGAAAAAGTTACCGTTGAAATCAGGATCTTCTATATTAGAGATTCCTTCCTCCAGCACAAGAATACACTTCATATTCTCCTTAATCGCAGCTGCGAGCGTTAAACGACAATGGTTTGATTGAATTCCTCCTGCTGTAATCAACGTATCTGCACCTTTATCCAAAGCATCCGCAACAAGGAATTCTAATTTCCTTGTTTTATTCCCGCCGGCTGCAAGTCCTAGTAAATCATCTCGTTTCAGATATATGGACGGCCCTTCAAGACCTTCTGAAAGACGATTCAATTTTTCTATTGGTGTATAACTAGATGTGTACTTTCTTCTTGGGAATTTTGCTAAGTTCATATTAATCTCCTCCTGATAAATCATAGAAAAAAGACTTTCTATTTGGACATAACTCCTAAATCAGTCATGCACTGACAAATGAAATTTCTGCCTCCTCCATTATAATAACAAGTAAACCTATTTAAACGAATAAATATTACCCTTCCATAACGTATTACGTACAATACGTCCTGAAATGGCCAGTCAATTTAACGATATTTGTCATTTTTTCTTAATATAATAATACTAATTAATCCAGCACCAAGACCAATTGTTCCGCCAACCTCCATACTTCCGCAAAGAAGTCCAATCGTGAACCCCAGTCCCAAACAGGTAATAAATATGGCTCCAGATATTACTTCACCCATAATGTATCCCTCCCAATTTTGGGTTATATACTTAGTTTATTGATTAAAACCGATATTGGTTCATCATGCTGCCTTTTAATGAAAACGCTTCAAACGAATTATTCAAAAATTCGCTATTGCCATACTATGCTTTTCATGTTTAAATGGATTAAATATACGATTTGATGTTTTAATGAGAAAGTTATATGAGGTGATTATATGGAAAATAAAGTATCTGTAGGTCTATTAGGTTTAGGTGTTGTTGGTTCAGGAGTAATTAAACTAATTGAAAACCATCAGGAAAAACTTGCACATCAGCTTGGCTGCAGTGTACAGGTCAAAAGCGTCTTAGTTAGGGACCTGGAAAAGAATCGTGATGTAAATACAAACGAAATCGTACTCACAACCAATCCAGATGATGTTTTAAATGATCCGGAGATTGATATTGTAGTAGAAGTAATGGGTGGAATTGATGAAGCTAAACAACATATTTTAAAAGCCTTTACTGCAAAAAAACATGTTGTATCTGCTAATAAAGACCTTGTTGCATTGCATGGACCGGAGCTTCAGGATGCTGCCAACAGAAATAAATGTGACTTTTATTATGAAGCAAGTGTCGCTGGCGGTATACCTATCTTAAGGGGCATTGTAGATGGTCTCTCATCAGATCATATTCAAAAGTTAATGGGAATTGTAAATGGTACAACAAATTATATATTAACGCAGATGGATAGCGAAGGCGTAAGCTATGAGGATGCATTGAAAGAAGCACAAGAGTTCGGATTTGCTGAATCAGATCCTTCTTCTGATGTAGATGGTCTGGATGCCGCAAGAAAAATGGCTATTTTAGGGAGACTTGCCTTTTCCACTGCTGTCGATCTTGAAGATGTAGAAGTTACTGGTATTAGAGGTATTGAATTGGAAGATTTACAGTATGGAGACAAATTAGGATATACAATGAAACTAATTGGTTATGCAAATTTTGATAATCATGAGCTTGAAGTTAATGTTCAACCTACACTTCTCTCTAAAAGTCACCCCCTTGCATCTGTAAAAAATGAATTTAATGCTGTATATGTATACGGAGAAGCTGTCGGTGAAACGATGTTTTACGGTCCTGGAGCAGGGAGTCTGCCAACCGCAACAGCAATCGTATCCGATGTTATTTCCGCCATTAAAAATTTACGTTTAGGTGTCACAGGAAATCAATTAATCGAACCACACTTTAAAAAAGAATTGAAAACGCCGGATAAACGCTATGGACAATATTATGTTAGACTATATGCAAAAGATGAAGCGGGAGTATTCTCAACGATTTCCACTCTCTTCCATGAGCGAGAAATCAGTTTTAAGCGAATCCTTCAGACTCCTGATAAAAAGCATGAGCTAGCAGAGATTATCTTTATAACACATGAAACATCACTGGAGAATTTCCGTAACGCTCTTGAGAAGCTTAAGGATTTGGATGTTGTTCTGGAAGTTAAAAGCTATTACAAAGTTGAAGGAGATGCTGTTACATGAGTTGGCAAGGGCTTCTAAGTCATTACAAAGATTATTTACCTGTCACAGAAAATACACCTGACCTTACTTTAATGGAAGGAAATACACCATTAATCCATTTCCCTAATTTATCCAAAGAATTAGGTATAGAATTATATGGAAAAGTAGAAGGAGCTAATCCAACTGGGTCCTTTAAAGATAGGGGAATGGTCGTTGCAGTTGCAAAAGCGATTGAAGAGGGTAGTAAATCCGTAATTTGTGCGTCGACTGGTAATACTTCCGCAGCTGCGGCAGCTTATGCCGCAAGATCTGGAATTCGGGCAATCATCGTTATTCCAAAGGGAAAAGTCGCCCTTGGAAAACTGGCTCAAGCTGTCATGTACGGTGCCGAAATTGTTGAAATTGACGGAAACTTTGATGAAGCATTGAAAATGGTACGAAAAGTTAGCGAAAATACACCTGTAGCATTAGTTAATTCTGTTAATCCATATCGTCTGGAAGGACAAAAAACAGCTGCATTTGAAGTTTGTGATCAATTAGGATCAGCTCCTGATATTCTTGCCATCCCTGTTGGCAACGCTGGTAATATCAGTGCTTATTGGAAAGGGTTTAAAGAATATAACGAACACAAACAAACTGGCCTTCCAAGAATGTTTGGGTTTGAAGCAGAAGGTGCTGCAGCGATTGTTCAAGATAAAGTAATCGCTAATCCAGAAACGGTTGCCACCGCAATCCGAATCGGAAATCCAGCAAGCTGGAATTTAGCAGTGCAGGCAAGAGAAGAATCAAATGGAATGATCGGTTCGGTTACAGATGAGGAGATCTTAAATGCCTTCAAATTGTTACCAAGCAAAGAAGGAATATTTGCAGAACCTGGCTCATGTGCATCCATCGCAGGCGTTATCCAGCAATGTGCAAATGGAACAATTAAAAAGGGATCAAAAGTAGTTGCCGTATTGACCGGAAATGGCCTAAAAGATCCACAAACAGCAATTGATCAGATGGATATAAAACCAGTATCTCTCCCTAACGATGAAGAAGCTGTAACGAGTTTTATTGAAGAGATGATAAAAAAATGAAGTCATTCAAGATTTCTGTACCAGCAAGCTCGGCTAACATCGGGCCAGGATTCGATTCCATGGGCTTAGCTGTAAATCTTTACTTAACATTGGAAGTGACAGAGTCTGAAGAATGGGAATTCTATTCCCATTCTTCTCCTTCCAACAGAACTAACTATAAAGAACATTTTATTTATAAAATAGCGAAGCAAACTGCAGAACGACACCACAAGCAACTTACGCCATGTAAAGTAGTAGAAACGAGCGATATTCCTTTGGCTCGTGGGCTTGGAAGCAGTGCATCTGCAATCATTGCAGGAATTGAATTAGCTAATCAAGTCTGCGATCTTTCATTGACCTCTGAAGCGAAACTACGTTATGGTACGGAAATAGAAGGACACCCCGATAATATTGCTCCAGCATTATATGGCGGTCTCGTCATTTCAATCGTAACCGAAAATGAAATTGATTGGATTCAAATGTCGGCATTAGATGTTGATGTCATCTTATATATTCCGAATGTCGAGTTAAAGACAGAAGAAGCAAGAGATGTTTTACCAAATAGTTATTCGAGAAACGATGCTACAAGTGCAAGCGGCATCAGCAATATTGTCGTTGCTTCACTTTTATCAGGAAACTATAAACTTGCAGGAAAAATGATGGAACGAGATATTTTCCATGAACCATATCGTGCAAATCTCATTCCTAACTTTAGTAAAATAAGGAATGAGTCCAAAAAATATGGCGTTTACGGAACTGTGATTAGTGGGGCCGGTCCTACAATGCTGTCTTTCGCACCTAAGGGAAGTGGGCAATCTGTAGCGGAGAAAATGCAAGCTCTACTTAACGATTACCAAGTGAAGTTATTGGAGATGGATGTCCAAGGTCTAACTGTAAAATAGACGAACCGTATGAAAGACTAATAGCACGAATAATCGAAACTAGCCACATACACATCAAAAGGCCCTAATCCTGTAGATTAGGGCCTTTTTGATAATCTCTTTTGTCTAACTACTATCCCATCAAAGCGGTCATCAATGCTTTCTGAGCATGCAAGCGATTTTCCGCTTGTTGGAAGACAACAGAATGCTTCCCGTCAATCACTTCAGCTGATACTTCTTCACCTCGATGTGCTGGTAAACAGTGCATAAATGTTACATCACTCTTAGCCTCAGCCAATAACGCCTCATTGACCTCGTAACCATCAAAGTCCAGTTCCCTTTTCATCTGTTCCTCTTCCTGCCCCATACTTGCCCATACATCTGTATAGATAACATCCGCATCCTTAACTGCAATAGATGGGTCTTTCTCTATCTTAATCTTAGCATCATGTTCGTTGGCTAGTTCAATTGCCTTTTCGGTAACCACCGAATCTGGCTGGTACCCTTCAGGCGCAGAAACTACAAGCTCCATTCCCATAATCGCAGCTCCAATCATCAGTGAATGCGCCATATTATTTCCGTCTCCAATATAAACGACTTTCATGCCTTTAAGCTTCCCTTTAATTTCTTTAATTGTTTGCAAATCTGCAAGTACCTGACATGGATGATACAAATCCGTTAACCCATTAATGACAGGGATATTCGCATACGCAGCAAGCTCTTCAACTGTATCTTGAGAAAAAGTCCGAATCATGATACCGTCCAAATAACTAGACAGAACTTGTGCAGTATCTGAAATCGGCTCCCCTCTACCAATCTGAATATCTTTTGAACTTAAAAAGATCCCCAGCCCACCTAGTTGATAAATTCCAGCTTCAAAAGATACACGTGTTCTTGTCGAAGATTTTTCAAAAATCATTCCTAATGTTTTTCCTTTAAGCGGCTCGAAGGCAATCCCCTCTTGTTTTTGTTTTTTTATATAATCAGCCAAATCAAGTAAATAATTGATTTCATTCTGGGTATAATCTGCAAGTGTTAAAAAATCCCGCCCTTTTAGTTCTTGTTGCTGAAAATTAATTTCCTTCCCATTCGTGATCATATGAACGCTCCCTTAATAATTGTTTGTATGAATTATTATGCAACAAAAAGAATAAATATACAATAGTTTTTTGTGCTTTTTATTAAAATAACCTTTAACTCTTTTCTAAATGACTGGGACTACGGTTATTCGTCCTACCGAAAGGCATTGTTGTTTCAGCCACAAAATCTATAAACTATGAAGTAACTGCTGGTTGATTTCTATCAGTATATAGAAACTTCGGCGACCGCTCTGGGGAAATATACTCGCTTTCCGCGGGCGGCTGGAGTCTTCGTATATTTCCCCAGAGCTGGTTTTAAGCTAACTGCATTATTGCTTTATAAAAATCATATCACACAGCCTTACCAGTCCGGGTGAGCGGCGGGCGGTGACTCCTGCAGGAATAGCACGTGTCCGAAGACCAGAAGAGTGGTTTTTTCTTCGGGGCTGAGGCCGTGCCCTAAGGATGCGCATCCGCCCAGAGCGATCCCGGACGGCGGGAAAAGCAGTTACGTCGCATTTCATCTCAACTGCGAGTTTTATAAAACAACAACTGTGCGAAAATATCATAATCTTTTTTTAACAGATGGAAACTGTCTTTTACCAACTAAAAAACCCGCTAAGATTTTTGTATCAAAGCGGGTTTTTCATTAATTTACCTTTTGCACAATAACTACCTTCAAATAATTTCCTTGATTAAAATTCCGATCCACCTGGAAATCAGCTGGCAGTGAAAATTCCTCTAAAATCTTGTATTTCATACTCATATCTTTAAAACCTTTCTCAATAAAACCTTTAAATTTCTTCATTCCAAACGATGCACTGTTTGTAGAAGCGATGATGATACCTTCCTTCTCAAGGATCGCCAGTGTATCTTTTATCAATCCCGGATAATTTTTCGATGTACTGAACGTGTGTTTTTTTGAACGCGCAAAGCTTGGTGGGTCTAGCACAACCAAATCGAATTTCAATTCTTTCCGTTTCGCATATTTAAAATAATCAAAGACATCCATAACTTTGATGTCCTGCTGCTCGAAGTCAACTCCATTGACACTGAATTGTTCGATTGTTTTACTTTTACTGCGCTTGGCAAGATCAACACTTGTTGTTTTAGTTGCCCCACCTAACGCAGCAGCAACAGAGAATGCTCCCGTATAGGAGAAAGTATTCAGCACATGTTTACCTTTTGCATACTTGTCTCGAAGTGCTTGGCGTACTTCTCGCTGATCGAGAAAAATACCAACCATTGCTCCGTCGTTTAAATAAACGGCATAATCCATGCCACTTTCTTTAAAGAGTAGTGGGAATTCACCACGCTCACCCTTTACAAAATCATCGTCATCTATATATTGCCCCTTCGTATCAAAGCGTTTTTTCTCATATATAGCCTTATAATCACCAAGTTCATCTAAGACACTTATAACCTTTTCCTTAAACGAAAAAATCCCTTGGCTATACCAATTGATTAAATAATAACCATCAAAATAATCAATTGTCAGTCCGCCAATACCATCACCTTCCCCATTAAAAAGACGAAATGCAGTTGTATTTTCATCTTTATAATACGATTGACGTTTATTTATTGCTGTCAAAATTTTATTTTTAAAAAAGACGGAATCGATTTTCTCTCCCTCATTAAAAGACAGTACCCATCCAATTCCTTTATTTTGTTTTCCATAATATCCTTTGCCAAGAAAGGTACCATTATCATCCACAAGATGGACAAGGGTACCTTCCAACGACAATGACTCGTTATTCACAACTGCATCCTTATTAATCAATGGATATTTATTTTTATAGTGACCGATAAAGTCCGCTTTTACTTTTAATTCAATTATTTGTGTCATCATTTCATCCAATCCTATTTTTTGTCATTATCGCATGTTAAAGGTCAAAGGAAAAGCATATCTATCACTTTCTAATTTTCGCATAAATACAAGTGTCCCTTAGCTCACTTTCATCTGCAGACATATCGTCGTTAATTAAAATTCCTTCTAAATTAAATTCTAATCTTTCTGCCACAGCGCGACTTTTTCTATTTTTGGCATCACAGCGAATTTCGATACGGTTTGCTCGCAGTTTCTTAAAAGCAAAATCGGTCAAACCAGCAACAGCCTCCGTAACATAACCATTTCCCGTATAGCGGCTATCTGCCCAGTAACCTATTTCAAACTTTCTCACATTCCAATCGATTCGATGAAGGCCCGAAGAAACAATAAATTCACCCGTTTCTTTTAAGAATACATGAAACCTCAAATCTTCCCTAGATAAAAATTTGATATAAGCCTGACGAATATTAATTTCTGTTTCCTCTTCGCTTGGTACGTTCCTGGCGAATGGCATCCATGGTCTCAACTCATTAATAGATGCCTTAATTGCTTGATTTACTGCTTTCCCATCTCCGGGTCTGGGAGCCCTCATCAACAATCGTTCTGTCTCAAATTTTTGTGGAAAATCAATTAGAAAAGGATTCATATGTAACAACCTCCTTAGAAATTTCATTATTATTTATTTCTCTATTCAAATGGAGATTCCCTTCATAATAAAAGGATAATCAGATAATTGTGGGTGGATTTTATTGCATATACCAAAAAACCTATGACTAAGAACGTCACAGGTGGATCTTCAGGCTTTCTCCAACAATTCCAATTTAAAATCGCCAACCGCCCCTGCTTCATACAAATTAGTAATAGAGGTGGAGTAACGATGAATAACAGCTGGGAATTCAAGGCTTTTATCAGGCATCTTTACCATGAAATCATTTTTATACAGCAATGTGGTGATGTCATGATAGTCCTCTGTGGTTACTTTAAAATCAAATCTTATTTTCTTTAATGCCCTTCCATCCTTTTTCACTGTTTCTTCTTGAAAGTTTATAGCATCAATCGTTACGTCGTTAATCACAACTTTTTCGTTCATTTTAATCCCTCCAACCATTTAGTATAAATACTAACCGTTTTCAGCAAAATTGTTTAGTCGGACAACTCCTGGCCATTACATCTGTTTCTGCCTATAAGCATTACGTCGTAGGCGATTCTCTTTTCTCGCTGGTGCCGATGAATATAACTCTTTCTCCACTTCACTCTCCGCGAATACCCCAGGGACCGGAACAGGTTTTCCATTTTCATTAACTGCAACCATGGTAAGAAATGATTCTGTCGTTAATTTCTTTTCATTTCTTATTAAGTCATGGGCGGTTACTTTGACATGGACTTCCATGGAGCTTGTCCCCGTATACGTAACATAAGCCTCCAAGGACAATGAATCTCCAACCTTTGCCGAAGATAGAAAATCAACTGAATCAATTGAAGCTGTTACAACAGCACTATTAGCATGTTTCATGGCAGTTAAAGCGGCAATTTCATCAATATAGGCAAGAACTTTCCCACCAAAAATAGTATTTAAATGATTAGTATCAGGTGGCATAACTAGTCGTGTTTGAATTGTTTTGGTATCGCTAATAGCTATCTTATCCATACTGTATCTTCTCCTCATCAAATAAAAAAACACCTTCTTTTACGGAAGATGCCTGTGAATGACACTACTCATTATCATTGCAAAAAAATGCACAGAAATTAGATTAGTTCATGCACCCTCCTATCTCCCGTAGGATTTAAATGCTACTTTTCCTTATGGCAGGTCTTCTGGCTCAGAATCAACAAACCCATTGTCTTCCCTTTATTAAAACAGGGAATTCGATGGATTCTCCTCTTTCACAGTGGCGGGACCGCGCTGGATTTTCACCAGCTTCCCCTGTTCAACTTTGTATACAAAGTCCTCATAAAGCGAAATATTTATTCCTTTTAGTATAACATAATTTATTAATAGCTCATTGAATCGAACGCTTCCCAATCACTTTATATATTCTATCCAAACATCCGAGTCACTACTGATTTCTATGTTTTCAGGAACTTTAAATAACCATTTTTTATGACACAATAAGTTGTGTCTACCCCTACTGTTCCTGTGTGGTTTACCTCTTTATTTGCTGCCCACTGCATAACTATTTCGGTTCTTCCTGTCAAACCAATTGCAAATTCTTTCAATTCATCCATGGAAAGGTGAAAGTATTTTTTAACTTGATCAATCAGCAGAACCTCTTCAAGTAAATCCTCAATCTCTTCTAAGTGATGACTAACGTGATAATAAGTCGATAATCATATTAAATGTACTTTTTTTACCTTTGGATAAATGGTATGAAAATCATTTGGATAAAAAGAAAAATAATCAAAGAGACGCATTGCCAGTTTTTTATCCCAGTTTACATAAAATCTTTCCGCTTCGATTAAAATATCTTTTAATGTCAGCCTCGTAAAAAAACCCATTTGATCATCCACATAGATGACATTTGCCGAGACTAGTAAATTATTAAATGGCTTTTCTTTAAACACGCTAACCTCACCAGATGTTTCATTCCAATAACCAGTAAGTATCTTTAAAAGCGTTGTCTTGCCTGCCCCATTTCTACCGATTAAGCCGGTAATCGTATTTTCCTTAATCGAAAAAAACAAATCATGTAAAGCTTTAAGTTGTCCTCGTTTTTTTGATAACCCCTTACATGCAATAACATTCATTCCGCATCCCCCTTACGTTCGTTATGAATAGCCTGAAGCATTTTAATTAACTCTTCTTCCCCAACGGTTAACCTTTCCGCCTCCAATGACACTTCCTTTAGCAAACCCTTTAGTGTCTGATTTTTCCGTTTATCCATAATGATTGCTTTAGCATCTTTGGTCACAAACTTTCCAAGGCCCCGTTTGTTATAAAGAATTTTTTCATCAGAAAGTATATTTAATCCCTTTGCAGCTGTTGCAGGATTAATCGTAAATATCTCTGCAAGCTTATATTGGGAATAAACTTTTTCATCTTCTTTGAGTTTTCCATTTAATATTTCTGTTTCGATCCATCCTGCAATTTGTATATAAATTGGTTTCGACCCATTGGAATTAAGAATCAAGTCTGCAACTCCCTTCATGCGAGTTAGTGCATTACTCGTGTAATGTAGTATACTTCTATTATCTGAAAAATACAATAGGTTAATTAAAAAAATGTCTCAGTCAGACATCGGATTCTGTTACCTGTCGCAAACGTTAAAAATGTAATGTAAAATGACCATCAATGTAAATTGACATACTTAAATTTACCATTAAATTGAAAATTGATTAGTTTTCGCTTGATTTTACAAGGTAATCTGAAAATTTATGTTAAACTAAATATAGATATTGTGAACGATTACACTTAAACTAACGGGGCAGTTTAGTGAAAGAGTCTAGATTGGTCTTTGTTCAGCAAACGGGCCAGATTGCGGAACAAGGCAATCAAGAGTCAGGATAATGTAAGATGAAAAATTTATTTAATTAACAATTTTTCTCTTGTTGAAATATAATTTGAGAAAAAATCACTATCCGATGGTTCTGAAGCATAGAGAAATGTCATAATAATTACTGAAGTTATTTATTGATTGATCGTTCTCTAAATGATATCGTAGGGTATATAAGGTAAGGGATAAGTGATATTTTTTTAGAGAAATGAGAATGGTCGTTCTCAAAACAAGCTTCTAAGTACTTAAAGACTTTTTAAACGACGTTATAAAGAGCTGCTATAGTTTTTTAGAAAGGAGGGGAATTGGATGGCAAGAATCAAAGAATATGATGAAAATGAAGTATTACAAAAAGCTATGGTACTCTTTTGGAAACAGGGCTATGAAAAAACTTCGATGCAAGATTTAGTCACGCATATGGGCATCCATCGCAGAAGTATATACGATACATTTGGCGATAAGCACACATTATTTATGAGAGCATTGGATCGCTATGAAGAGGTAATAGGGACCAAGATAGATTCGCAAGTAAAGCCACTGGATTCGGTAAAACAGGCCATCAGGCGTTTATTTGAGATTGCAATTTATAAAAATGAAAAAAAACCTATTGGTTGTTTAACAGTAAATACAGCAGTTGAATTATCCCTGCAAGACGAAGAGGTGGCAGAGAAAGTTGTGGATAGTTTCTCAAAGACTGAAAAACTACTGTACGAGCTATTGCTACGAGGTCAAACATTAGGAGAAATATCAAATCATCATGATGCGGAAAATCTCTCCCAATTTATTCATAATTCATTAGTGGGATTGCGAGTATTAGCGAAAACAAGCGATGATAAAGAAAAATTGGAAAGCATTATCGATATGACACTGTCTGTCTTGGATTAAGCTTTCTTTTTTCTACTCTTTCGAGAATGTTCGTTCTCAAATTATTTCAATTAAAATTGTACGTATACTTGTAGAGTAAATTGTTTCCTTTACAAGAGATTAGAATGAAAAATTATATTGAAAATCAGATAACCACCACATGTACAGTAAGTCACAGCTCGACAGATAAAATCCAATATCAAAATACTCGAACAAATAAGTTCGAAAGGAGACTATACAATGTCAACATTTACAATTCCAACTAAATCAAGTTATATCGAGGCTGAAGGAATCCGATTTGCCTATAGAAAATTCGGTCAAGAAACAGGAATTCCACTTGTTTTCTTCATTCACTTCCGTGGAACAATGGAAAACTGGGATCCTAATATGATTGGTGCTTTAGCAGAAAGTCGACCAATTATTCTTTTTGATAATACTGGTGTCGGTGAAACCAGTGTAAAAACGCCATCTACTATAGCTGAAATGGCAAAGGATGGAGCAACTTTCATTAAAGCACTTGATTTAAAACAAGTCGATGTTCTGGGCTTTTCAATTGGAGGAATGGTTGTACAGGAATTAGCATTACAAGAGCCTGATTTGGTAAGGTGTATCATTATAGCTGGTTCTGCTCCAGAAGCTGGAGTTAATCCAGATCCAGTAATATTTGAGAGAATGAAACGTCACGGTGGAAATGTAAACGATGCTTTAGATAATTTCATGTTCTTCTTCTATCGTTCAACCGAAACAAGTAAAGCTGCTGGGATGGAGTCTCTACAACGAATTATGAATCAGAAACAGTTTGAAAGTTCAGATCAAGTACAAGCAGCTCAACTAAAAGCCCTTGCAAAGTGGGCCCAACCGAAGACTGATCATAATTACGATTGGTTGCAAAACATTCCTCATCCTGTGCTTGTCACCAATGGCATTGAAGATGTAATGGTACCAACAAAAAATAGTTATATTCTAGCTGAGCATTTACCAAATGCACAACTGATTATTTATCCTAATTCTGGTCATGGACATCTATTCCAGTATCCAGAACTATTTGCCAAACATGTAAACCTATTTCTTGATTCTAAGTAATTGAGAGGGTAAAAACCAATTAGTCATAGATATTAAATTGTTTATAATATGTTAATAAAAAGGAGAGTAAAAATGAAAAATCTATTTGAAGAGGTTCGTATTGGAAACTCTACATTGAAAAATCGCTTAGGTATGTCACCAATGACGAGAAATAGATCTTTACCTGATGGCACTCCGGGAGAGTTAGCGGCTGAATATTATGGTCAACGTGCTTCTTTTGGTTTAATCATAAGTGAAGGTACACAACCTTCAGATGACGGCCAAGGGTACTTAAATACACCAGGGATTTATACACCATCTCACATAGAAGGTTGGAAGAAAATAACGAGCCGCGTACACAATGAAGGGGCTCGCATATTCATTCAGCTCATGCATGTAGGGCGTGTTTCACATCCTGACAATACGCCCCATCATCGACAACCGGTTGCACCTTCAGCTATTGCACCTGGAGTAGAAATGTATACAGCTGAGGGGAAGAAAGATATCCCGACTCCTAGGGAATTAGGTCAAAATGAGATAAAAGAAGTCATTCAAGAATTTCGTACAGCTGCAGCCGCAGCAATTGAAGCTGGAGCTGATGGAGTCGAAATTCACGGGGCAAATGGATATCTAATTCAACAATTCCTTAGTGAAAACTCAAATCTCAGGCAAGATGCCTATGGTGGAACAATTGAAAACCGGGCTCAATTTGCAATTGAAGTGACTAAAGCAGTCATTGATGAAATTGGTTCGGAAAAAACGGGAATTCGGTTTTCTCCTCAAGGAACATTGAACGGAATTGAGGAAGGCGATACAAATATTGAGATGTATCGTTATTTAATAGGGGAGTTAAATAAGCTTAATTTGGCTTATCTTCATATTATGCACTTTGGCAATGAACCCTTATTACAAGAAATACGCCAATTATGGACGCAGCCACTGTTGGTAAATAGAGCGGGACGTCCGCTTGAACAACTTACGATGGATTTGGATAATGGTCTAGCAGATGTCGCAACAGTAGGGATTTGGGCACTAGCTAATCCAGACTTCATTAAGCGTTTAAAGAAAAATGCCCCTCTAAATGAACCGGATTTAAATAAGCTCTATACCGGTGGTGCACAAGGTTATGTAGATTATCCGTTTCTAAAAGATTAATTTAATTATTCAATATTAGCGGTACCCTAAAAGTAAAATTTATTATTTAGGAGTTGTGGATAATGAGTCACTTAGAAAGATTAAAGAAAATGATGACGGGTGAAATACCTGGTGCCCCTGTTGCGCAAGTACTTGGCTTTGAGGTGGTAGAAGCTGAAGAAGGCAGAGTCGTTATTGAAATAGAAGCTTCTGAAAGATTGCATAATCCGATGGGCACATTGCATGGCGGGATACTGGGTGATATAGCTGATGCTGCAATGGGATTATCTTTTATTAGTACACTTGCTGAGGACGAATTGTTTACGACGGTGGAACTTAAGTTGAATTTCCTTAAACCTATTTTTGAATCGAAACTGCGAGCTGAGGGGCAAATAATAAAAAAGGGCGGCACAATTGGATTGCTGGAATGCCATATCTATGATGAAAAAAAGAGTCTTGTTGCGCATTCAACAAGTACGTGTATGGTTTTAAAAGGGAATTCCAATCATAAAAGAGAAAGGAAAGGATGATAAAATGAATAATTTCAAAGCGATGGTACTAGACAATGTAAATGATCAAACCAAGTTAGAAATCAAACAATTACGTATGGAAGACCTTCCAGAAGGCGACGTAACCATTCAAGTAGCCTATTCTAGCGTAAACTTTAAAGATGGTGCAGTAGCCATCCTAAATAAGTTTGTATCCTGCTATCCTGTTGTGCCAGGAATCGATTTAGCTGGAACGGTTATTGATTCAAAAGACGAACGATTTACAAAAGGTGATGAAGTTATTGTTACGAGCTACGAATTAGGAACAGGTCATTTTGGCGGCTATAGTGAACTCGCACGTGTTCCTGCAGAGTGGGTTGTTCCTCTTCCGAAAGGGTTATCTTTAAAGGAATCCATGGTTCTTGGAACAGCAGGATTAACTGCTGCAATAGCCGTTCAAAGACTAGAAGATAATGGATTAGAACCTAGCCAAGGACCTATTCTAGTAGCTGGTGCAACAGGAGGAGTAGGCAGCGTTGCGGTAAATATTTTAGCTAAAAAAGGTTATGAAGTTGTGGCGAGTACAGGAAAAAAAGTCCAAGAAGAGTATTTGAAAGGATTAGGCGCTAAACAAATCATTCATCGAGATGAGATTGTAGATAACGACAATCAGCCAGTGCGTGAAGAAAAATGGGCAGCAGCGGTTGATCCTGTAGGGGGGAAAACTCTCCAATATATTCTAAGTACATTGAAGTATGGTGGATCTGTAGCTACATGTGGTTTCACAGGTGGCAGTGAAGTTTCCACAACTGTTTTTCCTCATATTTCACGAGGTATAAATTGGCTTGGCGTTGACTCGGTTCAATATCCAAGAAATGAGCGTTTAAAGGTTTGGAATCGTCTTGGGAATGATTTGAAACCAACAACCTTAAATGAAGAGATGGTGAATGAAATCTCATTAGAAGAACTACCTGAAGTATTAGCTGCTATATTAGAAGGGAAAGTACGCGGAAGAACGCTTGTTAAACTATAAACAGTTTTTGAATGGAATCAGCTTACTGCCTGTGTGAGGCAGGTTGATTAGTCGTTGTCGTCCGAATACGATATCGACTAATTACTTTAAAAATAAGGACGGGATCAAATGACGTCAACTACTTCTTCCCAATTAGAAAGCATTGTACCCATTCAAGAGAATAAGATTATTTTAATTTTGAGTTTTACCATCTTGCTCGTAGTAATGAACACGACGATGTTTAATGTTGCATTGCCCTCTATAATTATAGACTTTTCCTTAAATTCATCAACAGCGTCGTGGCTCGTTTCCGGTTATTCAATCATGTTTGCCATTGCATCATTGGCTTTTAGCAGATTGTCGGACTTTATCTCCGTCTCTAGACTTTTGTTTTTTGGAATCAGTATTTTAGGAATCGCATCCATCATCGGCTTCTTTTCTAATCATTTTCTCCTCTTATTAGGAGCTCGAATTGTTCAGGCTGTTGGTGGTGGAGGGATTATGGGATTGGGAATAATCATCGCCGGGCGTTTACGTCTTTCGAGGCGTGCAAGAGCGATGGCAATTATTACTTCTACGGCTTCTTTGGCATTTGGGTTAGGCCCTCTAATAGGGGGAATCATTACGCAATACTTAGGATGGAATTATCTTTTCGCTATCAGTAGCATTTCGGTCCTTTCGATTCCATTCTTCCATTTGTTGTTGCCGAAAGAGGTTCTTCAAAAAGGTCACTTCGATCTATTTGGTGCAATTCTAACGGGACTTAGTGTTACAGGTCTACTCCTTTTTCTGACCACATTTTCCTATATTATCTTAGCTGCAACCGTCGTTCTTTTTGTGGTGTGGTGGAGATATCTTCATAAAAGAAAAGAGCCGTTCATTCCGCCAATCCTATTTAGAAATAGGCAGTATACAAAACTACTGTTAATAGTTTGTATCACTTTTTTTATAAATTTTGCAAATCTGTTTTTAATGCCAATTATGCTTACAACTACATTCCAACAAGGACCGATAGAGGTAGGGATGATCATTTTTCCAGGAGCTATTATTGCAGTGATTGCTGGACAATTTATAGGAAGAGTAATTGATCGTTTTGGCAATATGCCATTAATTATTTCGGGGCAATTGTTTTTATTAAGCGCGACCATCCTATTCGCATTGTTATCTACCATCAGTCCTTATTTTATACTTGTGGCATATATGTTTGCGAGTGTTGGTTTTACATCACTTTCAACGAGTATTTCTAATGAGATAACGAGGATTCTGCCAATGACACAAGTCGGTTCAGGCATAGGAGTCGCCCAATTAATCCAATTTTTCGGTGGAGGGCTTGGAGTCACTATTTCTGGATTACTACTAACGCTTCAAAAGAGTTTATCTCCAGAAATTATTTATGGAAATATTTATATTTGCTTTTCCTTTGTTATAATTATAGCTATTTTAATATACAGTTTGTATTATCGAAGAGCTAGGTTAAGGCAGCCAAGTTAACTTCATCATCACTTGAATCAAAATAATACAATTATAATAGGTTTCAATGACTCTATCCGGTTGTTTATTAATTGAAAAGGTTCTCAATCGTTAATTCTTTAATGTTTCTGTTAATAAATCTTAAATAGATACTCTGCTCAGTTGTTCTTTTAATGCGCTTTATTATTCATGTTTCTTGCAACATTTTTAGTAAACCTAGATTTAATAAAAAATCCCAGTGAAACAATTAAATGTAAGATGTTAATTAAGACATGTCTGAGTGTTAAAATTTGAATAGTTAATACTTTCTTTGCATATTAAAATAGACTGTGAAAGATTGTACTTAAAGTAAATGGTGCATTAGCGAAAGAAGTAATATTGAGGTAAATGGCAGGTTAGTTTACAAGAAAAAAACATTATTAGCACCAACTCTTAATAATAGATGTTAAAATAGATTAAGTTCTAGTGTTAACTAATAATTAAGAGGTGTTTTGTATGAAGTTAGATGAATTTACAATTGGAGATGTGTTCCAAACTAAAGCACATAAATTAACAAAAGAAGATATTGTGAGGTTTGCAGGTGAATTTGACCCCCAATATATGCATTTGGATGAGGAAAAAGCAAATCAGGGAAGATTTAAAGGAATCATTGCTTCTGGAATACATACACTGGCTATTTCATTTAAGTTATGGGTTGAAGATGGTAGATATGGTGCGGATGTTATTGCTGGAACAAAAATGAATAATATTAAATTTATAAAGCCAGTGTATCCTGATGATGAATTACATATCATTGTTGAGGTTATTGATAAAAAAGCAATAAAGAATGAAACGGGTCTCCTTACGGTATTGTTATCCACTTTTAATGATAAGGAAGAAAAAGTTTTTGAGGGTGACTTAACCGTATTGATAAAGCGATGAAGGTTAATATATAAATTTGCTTATTAAACTATATGGTGCATTAACACAATAAGGGAATCGTCAATACGGAAGTCTTTTTTTAGCTAACTGTTCAGGATGATTGAATGTGTTTTGTGATTTGAAATCAAATAGTATTTGCATCGTACTTAATTATAAGGGGCAGATATTTATGAATAAAGATATTTCCATATTTATTGTTATTCTCTTGGTTGGCCTTGTTTTGTTCATCGCAGGTTGTTCTCCAAATACGGAGACTGAACCATTGGATGAAAATATTGCTACTATAGAAACAATAATGGAACACTCATTTACAGGACCAGAACAGGAATTGATAGAAATATGGAATAACATTCATACGGATGAAGATGAGATGGAAGATATTGAGTCAGCATTTGAAGCGTTAAATTCGTATACATCAGAGAAATTCAAGCCTTATTTTACAGAAGAGGGCTATAGTTCCTATATTTCTTCATTTGGTTTTACGTTCTTAAATAATGCGTATCGAAATGATTATCAGCTAAACCTTAATCGTATTGAAGTGGAAACATCAGAGGTAAATGATAATATTTATAAATTTTCATTGGAGGTACATTATCAAAAAGAATATAGTGACGAACACGAACTAGTGGTGAATGCAACTGGTGAAGTAAATATAAATGAGGACGGACTTATTTCTAATATGTTAATTCGTGGCAATGAATTGATGGAAGCATTGGAGTAATAAATAGAAAATATATATGAATTTCTTAATGAAGTAACTGGTGCATTAACACAACAAGGAGATCGTCAATACGGCGGTCTTATTTAACTAAAGGGGCATTTTAGTTTAACAACCTCCTTGCCCTTTCTTGTGATAATATAGAAATATATGTTCTGTGAGGAGGCTTTTATGATAATTCAAAACGAAAAAGATGTAATTGAGCTAATTAAACAAGATGAATGGATGATGGAAGTATTAAAAGCAGCGAAACTATTAAATCTTCCAGATTGGTGGATATGTGCTGGTTTTGTACTTTCAAAAATATGGGATCCACTTCATAATTTTAGTGATAGGACAAATACACCTGATGTGGATATAATCTACTTTGATGATACAAATATTGATGAATTAGAAGAAAAGAAAATGGAAGATAAGTTAAGAAAAATAACTCATAGTGTACCGTGGTCTGTAAAGAATGAAGCAAGAATGCATATTGCTAATGATATTCCTCCATATTCTTCTTCGGTTGACGCAATATCAAAATTTCCAGAGACAGCAACAGCATTAGGCGTAAAATTAGATGAACAAGAAAATGTGATTTTAACTGTTCAATGATTGGAAGGTTTTATTATATTTAGTTAGATATAGTATTTATGCTATATCTTGGAAAGTAGATCTGCTTTTTAGTAGGGCATAAATCCAGTGTAAGAGCTTATTTACACATGCAATAACTGCTACTCTAAAGGGTTTTCCTTCTTCACGCTTTTTATCATAAAACTCTCTTAGTCTCTTATTGCGTGCTATTATCTCATCGTCGTCTTCTTTTTACGAGCATCACGAATACCACTTTGAACAGCCATATATAAAGCGTGCCGTAGTCCATTAGATCCTCGTTTGGTGATTCTCGATTTACTGATGCTGTAAACTTACCAGAAGAGTAAACAATCGGATCAACTCCTGCGAATGCTACGAGCTTTTTGGCATTACTAAATCGATCAATCTCTCCAATCTCGGAAATAATAGTTGCAGCGATTTTTTCTCCGATTCCAGGAATCGATTGAAGAATATGATATTCTTCAATTTCCTTAGCGAGGGCATCTATTTCATTCGCAATCTTGGATAGATGCTCTTGGTATTGAAGAACAAGATTAACTAACATCTCCAGATTAAAG